>NZ_JALXPE010000015.1 GCF_025143365.1 Microbacterium sp. p3-SID336
CGGTGACGGCGGGATTCGAACCCGCGGTTGCTTGCACAACACACGCTTTCCAAGCGTGCTCCTTCGGCCGCTCGGACACGTCACCAGGGAACAACCTGTCCATCCTATCCGATGCGCCGACTGCCGCGTGACCGGCGACCGAGCGGTCGATGACGTTGGGTGGACCCAGCTAACATATTGCACGTTACCCGCGAGTCGCCCTATCCTCATGTGAGGACGGAAAGTCGTCCTCTGGGGTGGACACGGCTTCGAAAGGAGCATCCGTATGCGTGCGTCGGTGACCTCGCCGAGCGGCCGATTCGCGGCCGAGGCCTTCGAGCAGTACGTCAGGGCGCGACGGACCGTGGTCGACGGAGTGGTGTTCTTCCTCGAATCCGCCGCGGACCTCCCGGAGGTCGAGGCGATCGCAGAACCTGGGGACATCGTGATCGCGCCGTCCGGCTCCACAGACGGCGGGGGCCGCCGTCTCATCCGATACGAGGGGCGCTTCTGCGAGCCCGGCGATCAGATGACGCTCGGCGGCGGCCTCCGCTACCACCTGCAGGACTACCTCGCTGCGCCGTTCCTGCTGATCGACAGGCCGACCGTGATCCGGCTGCACCGCCTGGAAGGTGTCGCAGCCCTTCTCAACGATGCGGATCTGGCCTGGGAGACGGGCGTCTTCGTCGGCCAGCTCCTGAGCAGCGCCGCGATGATCGACTCGCACGCCTCCTTCCTGCCCGCACCGCCGAGCGGGGACGCGCTGGTGCGGATCCACGTCACGGCCGAGGGAGACTACCGCGACGGTCCGGACGGCCTGCTGCTCGGCGTCGTCGGCGATGAGCGGGCGGAGCTGGAGGCGACAGCCGCCGAGCACGGCGGTCCGGGGCGCGCGCTCGCGCGGGTGGTCCCTCCCGGAGTCCTCGAGGCGGACCTCGATGATCGGCCGTGGTTCGGGCGATACATGATGGCGCTGGCGCTCCTGCGCGGACGCGACGACCTTCCTCCCCGTCCCGCGCTCTCCGGTTTCGGCGGACACCTGGTCGGGGCGCTCGACGACGTCGATGCGCACCCGCGCGCGGTCGCCGTCGATGCGCCCTTCCTCGTGACGGGCGAGGGAGACGAGTACCTGCTCCTCGACCCCACCAGCGGCATTCGTCTGCGTCTCGGGGTGGACGCCGCACGCGCGGCCGAGTGCCTCATCGCCACGGGCGAGGAGCCCGGCGCGGCAGCGCTGCTGGCATCGGAGCTCGGCAGTCGCGCGAGCGCGGTGCGACCGCTTCTCCGCCAGCTGCGACGGCGGCTCGCCGCGGCCGGCCTCGATGTCCCCGCGGCGCCACGGCGATGAACGCGACGGACGACACGGACCTGCGCGGCGCCCGGGCCCTCCGCGAGTGGGTCACGGGGGAGCCGCGGGAGTACGCACGGGTGTTCCTCGTCGAGAGCGGCGCCTCCGCCGAGACTCTTCACGGCTGCACCTCACCTGACGACGTCGTGCTGTTGCCCGCGGAGAGCGAAGGCCACGACGGCCCAGCGCAGACGGTCCGCTACACCGGTTCCCTGGACCAGATCGGGGACGAGCTGTACCTCGGTGCCCGCGGCGTGGAGCTCCAGGACTACATCGCCGCCGCCTTCGTGCAGATCCTCGGCCCGACGGTCGTGCGCTTCGCCGACGCGGCCAGCTGGCACGCGTTCCTCGACGACGCCGAGCTGGCCCGGCACACCGGGGTGTTCCCCACCGCCTTGACCGATCCCCGGGTGCTGCTGGCAGACCGTGGTGCGCTCATGCATCCGGCCGAGCGGCGGCGCCCCAGCGCAATCAGAGTGGGGTCAGGCGGGCGGATCGGCATCGGCGTCCATGGCGCCTCCGCCGTCGGGGGTGGGCAGCTCGCGGAGGTGCTGGCGGAGCCCCGACCCGGCGTGCTCGCACTCGACGGCATCGCGTCCGAGACCGACCTCATCGCCGACCTCGCCCGCCACCCCTGGCTGCCGCGATACCTCACCGCGATCGAACTGGTGAAGATGCTTCGCCTGACCGACGGCGAGTCGACGATCGCGGGCTTCGGCTGGTCGCCGCTCGCCGACGGCGGCAGCGATGCCGAGCCGCTGAGTGCGGACCCCTTCCTGCTCCGCACTCCCGATGGCTTCGTCCTGGCCGACATCACCACGCTCCGGCGACAGCTGCTGCCGCCCGCCACCGCGATGGTCGTCGCGGCGACGCAGACGTCGACCACGCTCGCACGCGCCGCGGACCGTACGGCACGCCTCCTCGGCATCGCGGTGCAGGATGCGCGGGCGCTGTGCCGTCAGGCGATCCAGGCGCTCAACGTGCATCCCGGCAGCGCGGTGCACCGCAGCACGACGGCGGAGGCCGTGGGGTGAGGGATCCGCACGCGCTCTGGACCTCGATGCTCCCTGCGAGCTCCGTCTTCCCGCCCGACCGCGTCGCCGTCGCCGCGCGCGGACACCGCATCGAGTTCGCGGATGGCTCCTCCCGGCTGTGCGCGACGAGCGGGCTCTGGAACGTGCCCCTGGGCTTCGGGAACCCCGCGGTAGTCGAGGCGGTGAGCCGAGCCCTTCGCGATGCCTCGTACCTCACCCTCTTCCGGTCGCCGCATCGCTACGCCGAGACCGCGGCCGACGCCCTCATCCAGCTCGCCGGTCCCGACCGGTACGCGCGGGTCATCTTCTCCACATCGGGTGGCGCGGCGAACGACGCCGCCATGAAGCTCGCGCGCCAGTACTGGGCGCAGCAGGGCACGCCCGCCCGTTCCCTGAGCGTCGGTCTCCGGGCCAGCTACCACGGCACGACCTACGGCAGCCAGGCGCTCAGCGGGGACGATCTGCTGCAGACGGTCTACGGCGTAGACCGCCGAGGAGTGCGACACGTCGCCGCGGACGACGACGGAGTGGAACTGGAGGCGCTGCTGCAGCGCGAGGGCTCACGGGTCGCCTCGGTCGTGGTGGAACCCGTGCTCGGGTCGGGGGCCCGTGCGCTCTCCGATGGCTTCGTGCGCCGACTCATCGAGCTCCGTGACGAGTACGGCTTCCTGCTCGTCGCGGACGAGGTGGCCACGGGCTTCGGTCGGACCGGCAACATGTTCGCGACAGACACGTGGAGTGCCGCGCCCGATGTGCTCATCCTGTCGAAAGCGCTGACGAACGGCGCCATGGGCGCTGCCGCCCTTCTGGTGGGCCCGCGCGTCGCGTCCGCGTTCAGCGCCGGCGGCTGGACCTTCGTCCACGGGGAGACGCAGGCGGGAACACCGGCGTGCGCGGCAGCCATCGTCGCCGTGATCGACGAGTTGCACCGCATCGACGTGGAGTCCACGACGCAGGCGCTGGCGGTCGAGCTTCGAAGCCTTGCATCGCGGTGGACTGCTGACGGGGTGGTCGGTGAGATCTCCGGGCGCGGCTGCTTCCTCGGAGTGGAGCTGCGCGCCGCCGACGGCACTCCGCTGACCGCGCAGGAGGTGCTCGGCGTCGTGTCGGCGATCGCTGACCAGGGGGTCGTGGTGCATCCGGGGCCGAGCTCGATCCAGCTGATCCCTGCCTACGGCTTCACCGACCGGGAGCTCGACGAGGTGGACGCGGCTGTGCGCGCCGGCGTGGCGCAGGCGCGGTCCCGGATGCAGGCGCACACACGAGTGCAGGTGCCCGTGCAGGCGCCGGCGCAGCTGCCAGCACAGATGCAGCCGCAGACGCCGGTGCAGACGCCGGGGCAGACGCCGGGGGTCTGCGCATGAGGGCGGACTCGACGCGACGCGTGCCCACGCTGTGGCACGGACACGGCGTCGCGCGACGGATGACCGCGCGGCTGACCGCGGGGCGGGCGGCGCTCGTCATCGCGGACGCGGCGGTCGCGGCCCCGCTCCCGCCCGGAGCCTCGGTGCGGACCATCACCGTCGACGCGCGGCGCGTGGATGTCGCGATGGTCCTGACGCTCGCGCACGAGATCGCGCGGCGGCGGCCGGAGGTCGTCGTGGCCGTGGGCGGGGGCAGCGTCCTGGACGCCAGCAAGATCGCCGCGCTCGCCCTCGCCCCCGGACGTGCCCTCGACTATGCGATCGGCCACGCCTCCCGCTCGGCGCTGACGATGCTCCCGCGTGCCGCCGCGCCCGTCGACCTCATCGCCGTGCCCACCACGATCGGCACCTCGTCCGAGACCAACAGCGTCGGCATCCTCAAGAACGCGAACGGCTACCGCCTGCTCATCGGAGACTGTCTGCGCCCGCGACACGCACTGATCGATCCGTGCCACCTGGCCACCCTGACCCGCAACGCCGTCAGAGAAGGGGCGTTGGAGGCGTTTCTTCGGCTCGCGGGCGCGTCGACGGGCGTGGGACGCACCACCAGGAGCGACAGCGACGCGGTCGCCCTCGGCAGGGCGATCCTCGAGACGGCGGCCCGTGATTCCGTGACGCCGGCGGGGCGGCTTCGTCTCGCGCGGCTGAGCGCCGCGACGCAGCGCAGCGCCGCGCTCCGCGGCCCCGATCGCTTCAGCGCCCGCCACTGGTACCTCGCGAACGAGGTGGCCTTCCATCTGCGGGTCCGGAAGATGGCGGCCACAGCTGCCGTGATCGCGGCCGTCTGGCGGCGGATCTGGGCGGGTGACGTACGGTGGGGCGACCGGGGCCGCCTGGAGGAGTTCTGGGCGCGGGTCGCCCACGCGGTCGCGCTGCCGCTCGACCCGCCGACCGGGATCGCCGCGCTGCTGGACGGCTGGGCCATCGCGAGTCCGCCGCGGCCGAGCACCCGACGGATCGATCGCATCGCCGCTGCCACGGAGGCCTGCTGGGGGCGACGACGGCCGATGCTGCCCGGCCTCATCGCGGCGGACTTCCGCGAGGTGCTGCGCGATGCCCGGTGGGCTCCGCGACCACTCCACGGCGATGGTTTCGCCGACGGAACGACCGAACGACCGAGAGGAGGTGAGGGAGATGAACACAGACGTTGACACCCGCATTCGCTTCGAAGAGCTGGATGCGATGGAGGCCCCCAGCTGGGAGAGCTTCTACAAGGGCGTGCTCGGGGCGCTGGTCCTGATCGGGATCGGCGCGGCTGCGGCGACGTGAGACCCGGGATGACATCGAGAGAAAGGAGGTGAACATGCACGCTGCGACATCGACCCTCGAGTTCACGGAGCTCGAGGCCATGGACGCGCCGGATGACGCCGGCGACTTCCTGCGCGGATTCGCGGTCGGCGTGATCATCGGGATCCTCGCCCTGACCTAGACCGAGTCCGGAACACCAACCAAGGAGGTGCGCAGTGCAGACGACGTCGCTGGAGTTCGCAGAACTCGAACAACTCGACGCACCGCTCGAATGGTGGGAGCACGCCAGCTACATCATCGCCATCATCGGCGCTGCGGCGGCGATCGCCACATGACCGGTGGGGGGGGGGCGGCCCCACACGCCCGCACCCCATCGCCGCGGAAAGACAGCATGCGTATGACACAGCCCCTGACGGAGACCATCGGGGCCCGCCTGCGCGCAGCGGGCGCCGTCGCGCGCGCACAGGACCTCTACGAGGGCGCCGGCACCGACTTCTACGAGCGGCTCGTCGGCGGCGACCCGGTCGAGATCCGGGAGGTGCTCGCTCTCGCCAGAACGACGGGCGACCCGATCCTCGATCTCGCAGCGGGAAGCGGCCGACTGACGATCCCGCTCGTGAGATCCGGCCGGCGCGTGACCGCCCTTGATTCCTCCTCGGACATGCTCTCCCGCCTCCGTCGCGCCCTGCCGGATCACCCGCTGCTCGACGGCGTCGTCGCAGACATGCGGAGCTTCGCGCTGGGGCGGGTCTTCCCCCTCATCGTGCTCGGCGCCACATCCATCACGCTCCTCGACCGCGCAGGCCGAGCGCGGCTCTACGCGGCCGTGCAGGGCCACCTCGCCGCGGGCGGGGTGTTCGCCCTGACGGTCGCCGGTGGTGCCTCGGCCACGGAGCTCTCGTCGCCGCAGGACAGGGAGATCACCGTGCCGGGCCCCGACGGCGCGCAGACCTACCTGTTCTCGCAGCAGATCGAAGACGGCGGGTCCACGCGCCTGGTCAACTGGGTCCGCGTCGCGGACGTCGCGCCTCACGCCGAGGTCACCGTCCTCACCAGCCGCCTGCGGCTCCTCGACGCACACCACCTCGCGCGGGAGCTGGTCGACGCGGGTTTCGTCACGCCCGCCATCACCGCCGTGCGCGCGCACCCGGGCGTCGACATCCTGCTGCTCGCGACGACGTGGCCCGACGCGCCCCGGAGAGGCGGCCCCGATGTTCGCGGCTGATCTGCTCCGCCGCCGCGGTCGCCGCGCGGGCGCCCCGCTCCGCGCGGCGGACTGCCCGCTTCTCGCCACCGAGGTCGCTTTCGTGCCGCACGGCGACGACGGGAACTGGATCGCGATGCGGCAGGGTGTGCCGTCCGCGCGGGTGTCGCGCGCCGTCGTCGAACTGCTGACGGCGATGGACGGGCGCACGCCGCTCGACCGCCTGCATGGGCGCTTCGCCGCGTCGCAGCCCCTCGACGAGTTCCTGCGCCTCGTGCAGCGATTCCGCGCCACGGGGCTCCTGGACGGCTCGGCGACGCCGCCGCCCGGCCGGTGGACGTACCGCGCGCCCCTGACCGTGCAGTTCGCGACGTTGCGGGCGCCGGCGCTGTTCGGGCGGCTGCACGGACTCGTGGCGTCTCTGCCGCCGCGGCTCATCGTTATGACGGCCGCCGCCCTCGTGGCGCTGGGAGGCGTCGCCGCCGTCCTCCAGCTGGCCGACATCGCGGCCGCCGCGAGCAGTCCCGTGCCGCTGCCCAGCCTCGTGATCGTCATCGGCACGCTCGGACTCCTGACGCTGCTGCATGAGACCGCGCACGGCCTCGCGCTCACGCGGTTCGGCGGCAGCCCGCGTCGTGCCGGGATCATGCTCCTCTACCTGACGCCCGCGTTCTTCGTCGATGTGACGGACGGCTGGCGTCTCAGCGCCCGCCGACACCGCGTCGGAGTGGCGCTCGCGGGCCCCGCCGTACACGCGGTCGTCGGTGCGGGCGCGTGCCTTGCCGCGCTCGTGCTGCCGCAACGACCGATCCGGCTCACGCTGCTGCTTCTCGCGGTCGCCTGCGGTGTGATCATCGCGGTCAATCTGATCCCGTTCGTGCGCTTCGACGGGTACCTCGCGCTCATGTCCGCGTTGGACGAGCCGAACCTGAGGAACCGGACGATCCGAGACGCAGCCGCCTGGACGGCTCGGGTCCTGTTCGGCGGCCGCCGCGCGAGCAGGAGCCTGGACCGGTGGTGGAGCGTGCCGTTCGGCCTCGCGAGCGTGGCGGCACCCGTGATGCTGGTGCTCTTCGCTCTGGCCCGCGCCGCGCGAGCGCTCGCCGCAGGCGGGCCGGCGCTCGGTGTGCTCGTGGTCGCGGGGGAGGGCGCGATCGCTCTCGTCGCCCTGCACCTGGTGGTGCGCTGGCTGTACCGAGTGCACCGTTCGGGGGTGTCCACCCTGCGGTTCGTGAGCGTCATCGCCGTGGCGCTCGGGACGGCCGCGCTCGCCGGGGTCGTCGTGCCCGTGCCCTCCAGCATCGCGCTCGGCTTCTCCGTTCGAGGGGATCGGGTGGTGCTTCTGCAGGCGGGGAGCCGACCAGCCGTCGATCTTCCCGAGGGGGCGCAGGTCACACTGCTGAGCAACGGCTTCCTCGTGAACGACGAGATCGGCCGGGGAACACTCCGCACGCGGCCTCCGACGCGGACGACTGTCGCACCGGATGCCCTGTTCCCCGTGACGGTCGACGGCGTGGCGCTCTCCGCGGTCGCGGTCGCCGACGTGAAGCTGACCTCCTCGCCGACGCACCTTCCGCTCACCGGCCAGGCCCGGGTGGACCTCGGCAGCAGAAGCGTGTGGCAGGCGTTGTGGACGGATGCGGTGCTGGCACCGCTGTCGGCCCCGGGAGACGCGCATCTGCCCGACGAGAAGCGACATGGCGAGAACCAGCAGGACGACACGGAGAAGAGGGATGCCCATGGATGAGCACGCGATCGAGGTTCGCGGCCTGACGAAGAGGTTCGGTGCGCACACCGCCGTGGAGGAGCTGTCGTTCGCCGTGCCGTGCGGGTCGATCGTCGGGCTGCTCGGGCCGAACGGGGCGGGGAAGTCGACGACGCTGCGCGCGATCGTCGGGCTGCTCGCCCCACGGCCGGGACCGCCCTCGTCGACGGGCGGCCCTTCTCCGCACTGGACAACCCTGCCGCCCACGTGGGCGTGCACATGGACGGGTTCGGCTTCGAAACGGGGATCACGGCGCAGCGTCACCTGGAGATCGCGCGCCTCGCCGCCGGTGCTCCGCGCAGCCGGGTCGCGGATGTGCTCGCCGAGGTCGCGCTCACCGCCGACGCCCGGCGCCGCGTGAAGACCTTCTCGACGGGGATGACGCAGCGCCTCGGTCTGGCGACCGCGCTGATCGGCTCCCCGCGCACGCTGATCCTCGACGAGCCGGCGAACGGACTCGACCCGGATGGCATCCGCTGGCTGCGCGGATTCCTCCGCAACTTCGCTCTCCGCGGGGGGACCGTTCTGATCGCGAGCCATCAGCTGCTCGAACTCGAGCAGATCGTCGACGAGGTCGTGATCATCAAGCGGCGGGCGCTCTTCGCCGGCCCTCTCCGCGACCTGGTCGCGGATGGCGCCGACTCCCTGGAGAGCAGGTACTTCGACCTCGTGGAAGGAGCGGACTGGTGAGGGGCGCCGTCGCGAGCGAGCTGCTGCGGTCGGTGAGCGGGCTCTCGGTGCTGGCGGTCTATCTGGTCGCGGTCCTCCTGCCGGCGTACGTGCTCTTCTCGGACGGGTCGCGGTTCGATGCCGCGGGTCTCGACGCGGGCGAGGCCACGCTCCGCCTGATGCAGCCGTTGGCGTGGGCGGCGATGTCCGCGGCGTTCGTGGGTGCCTACACCGTGACGCGCGAGTACTACTACGGCGCGATGGACCGGACGCTCACCGCGATGGGCTTCCGCCGGGCGTTCGTCGCGAAGCTCGTGGCGGGCGCGCTGATCGCGGTGGCGCTGACGGTGTGCACGGCCCTGTGCTGGACGGTGGGGACGTTCTTCGTCCTGAGAGCCCAAGGCCTGGTGATGGAGATGACCCCCGCGGCCTGGGGCGTGTACGGCGGCGCGGTGTTCGGCGCGATGTTCGGTGCGGTGATGGGCGCATCCATCGGCTGGATCAGCCGGAACTACTACGTGACCGCGATCGTGGTCCTGGGGTTCCCGATGGTCGTGGAGTTCGCGTTGCTGCGAACCGCGCCGGAGGTGGCGAAGTTCTCGCCCGGACTGGCGCTCGCGGCTCTGGGCGTTCCCGGATACCAGGGGCGGCTGCTCGATCTGGTGCCCGCCCTCGCCGTGACTGTCGTATGGACCGCAGGGTTGGTCGCGGTGGCGTGGGCTCGGGGGCGCAGGAGCGTGGCGTGATCCGTCGGGCGTTCCACGCGCAGGTGCAGGGCTTCGCCGGGGACCTGGTGCTCCTCGGGGTCGCGACCGCGGCGTTCGTGATGTCGCTCTCCCTGGCGCTGAGCATCCCGTCGGAGGCCGCCGCGGCTCCTCCCGGCGCGAGGGAGTCACTTGCCGCGCTCCTGAGCTCCGCGCTCGCGATGAACGCCGCGATCCTCGCCGCGATCTACGGCTCGTTCCGGTACACGATCGATCGACGTGACGGCGTGATCGCGCAGCGGCTGATGCTGCAGTCCCGGTGGGCGCTCCTGCTCGCCAGAGCGCCGACGACCGCGGTCGGCGGCGCGGTCGTCGCGCTGGTCTCTCTGCTCGGTGGTCGTCTCGCGCTCGCTCTCGCGCTGGGCGGTGTCCCGGTGGACGTCGGCGCCGTCGCGCGTACGCTCGGCATCGGTGCGGTCGCGGCCCTCTGGGGGCTGGGAGTGGGCCTTCTCGTGCGGTTCCATCTGGTGGCTCTGTTCGTCACCGCGATGTCCTTGGGGGTCGCGCCCGTCCTGGCAGCGCTCGGCGTCGCGGCGGCCGCCGCCTCCCCGCTGCTGGCCCTGCTCGCGGCGTTCGGATTCGATGTCACCGGGGTCGGGCTGCTGCCGGAGCATCGACTGGATCCCGCCGTGTCAGCGCTGGTGGCGGTGGGCTGGGTGCTCGCGGCGGTGGGAGCCGGGGGTGCGGCGTTCGTCCGCCGCGACGTGACCTGACGGCCAGCGCACAGAGCACCGCTGCGGACGGGCGACGTAGGATTTCGAGGTGGCAACCCCCAAGATCGTCCTCTTCTACGCCTTCACGCCCCTGGCCGACCCGGAGGCCGTGCGCGTCTGGCAGCGCGATGTCGGTGAGGCCCTGGGGCTGCGGGGTCGGCTGCTGATCTCGTCGCACGGGATCAACGGCACCCTCGGCGGCGACATCACCGCCCTGAAGAAGTGGCTGCGCTCGTTCCGCTCCTATGCGCCGTTCCGCGACGCCGACATCAAGTGGAGCGAGGGCTCCGGCCTCGACGCCGAGGGGCGCAGCGTGGACTTCCCCAAGCTCAGCGTCAAGGTGCGCGAGGAGATCGTGTCGTTCGGTGCACCCGGCGAGCTCCGCGTGGACGAGCACGGCGTGGTCGGTGGAGGCACGAGGCTCACCCCCGAGCAGCTGCACGCCCTGGTGGAGGAGCGCGGCGAGGAGGTCGTGTTCTTCGACGGGCGCAACGCGCTCGAAGCGCAGATCGGGCGGTTCCGCGGCGCGGTCGTGCCCGACACGGACACCACCCGCGACTTCGTGAGGCTGCTCGACGAGGGGGTCTACGACGACCTCAAGGGGAAGCCCGTCGTGACGTACTGCACGGGCGGCATCCGGTGCGAGGTGCTGTCGAGCCTGATGACCGCACGCGGCTTCGGAGAGGTGTACCAGCTGGAGGGCGGCATCGTCCGCTACGGAGAGAAGTACGGGGACGACGGCCTCTGGGACGGGTCGCTGTACGTGTTCGACGGCCGTGGGTCGGTCGACTTCTCCGACCACGCGCGAGTGATCGGAGAATGCGCCGGCTGCGGTGCCGCCACCAAGCGCACCGCGAACTGCCCCGACCTCTCCTGTCGCGCGCAGTTCGTGGTGTGCGAGACCTGCGACGCGGTGCCCTGCGATGCGCACGCGGCGGGGGCGGTGTCCGCGACCGCCTGACCCCACGCCCGCGGCGACCCGCCCTGGTGCGTGACCCCGCGCCCCGGCGACCGCGGCGACCGGTCACGGTGCGTGACCCCGCGCCCCGGCGACCGCCGTCTCCCGCGGCTCAGGCGAGCAGGCGGGTGTCGGCTCCGCGCGGCGCGTACAGCGATCGCGGCAGCAGGACCGCGCGCACCCGGGTCGGACCGTCCGCACTGCGCCGCAGACTCGCGAGCACGAGGCCGAGCGGAGCGCTCAGGTCGACGGGCTCGGCGTGCCGGGCGGGGCGTGCATACGCGGAACGCTCGACCGCGTCCGTCAGCTCCCGCAGTGCCGCCGCATCCGCACCCCGATCGCGGGCGAGGCCGCTCGCGCGCGCTCGCGGGCTCTCCGCGTCCGACACCGGCAGGTGCAGGTCGAGCAGGGTGTCGCGCAGCTCGGACCACGCGGCGGCCGCATCACCGCGCCGAGCGCGCCGCATGCGCATCGCCCGCTCGACGAGCCGGATGAGTGCCGGAAGGAGCAGCACGACGATCGCACCGCCGACGACGAGTGCGACCGGGGTCGGGTCGAGGCTCCGCAGCTCTCCCGCGCTGGACGAGTCGCCGCCCGCGTCGCCGCGGTCGACCTCGGGCCCTGACGTCTCCTCGGTCTGCGGTGCCGCACTCGGCGCGGGCCCGACGGGGCTTCCGGTCGTGCCGCCCTCGGACACCCCGGCGCGGAAGGCGGTCGGCACGCCCAGCGACGCCGTCGGCTCGAACGGCACCCAGCCGATCCCGGGGAACAGCACCTCCGGCCAGGAGTGCAGCTGGTCGCTCGTGACCGAGAAGATCGACTCGTCGCCGCGCTTCTCGTCGGTCAGGGATCCCGGCAGGTAGCCGACCACGATGCGGGTCTGCATCCCGAGGCTCTCCGCCATCAGCGCGAACGCGCCGGCGAAGTGCACGCAGTACCCCGAGCGCTCGTCCAGGAACTCGGCGACAGCCTCCGCTCCGGTCCCGTCGAAGCCCTCCTCGACCGGGGTCTCCAGCGAATACTCGAACTGCGCGCGGAACCAGTTCTGCAGTGTCACCAGCCGGTCGTAGTCGGTGTTCTCGCCGGCGGTGACCTCCGCGGCGAGCTCGGCGATGATGTCGGGGAGCTCCACCTCGTCGGTCTCCGGGTCCTGCACGGGCGGTGCCGCCTCGACCGCGCGGATCTGCTCGAGCGTCGGGACCACACGGGTGGAGGTGACGGTGTAGTCGTTGCCGGCCGCATCCGCCCGGCGAGAGTAGAGGGTGCGGTTCTCGGGGGCCACGCGCCAGGCCGCGCTGAGGCCCTGCACCTCGGTGGCGGGGTACGGCAGGGGCAGCCAGGAGCTCGACATCCGCAGCACCCGGATCGACGTGGTCGTCTCCTCGGTCACCACGCCCTCGCCCCACTCCGGCGCGCCGAACCCGTCGGCCTGGGACTGCAGATCGCCGCGGTCGGGCTGCCAGACGCGGCCGTCGAACCGCGACAGCGTGGTGAGCCGGAGGTACGGGGCGGTATCCTCCTCGGTGGCGAGCGTGAGCACCTCGACGGGATTGGGCTGCCGCAGATCGTCGCCGAGCCGGAGAGACGCATCCACCGTGACCCCGACGCCCGTGCCGGCGACGGTGGATGCGACCGGGAGCGCGGGCGTCAGCACGAGCGTCACGGCGAGCGCCGCCGCGCCCATCCCGACCGCGAGCCCGATCGAGGAGCGCCGCGGCGCCTCGGGGTGTCGCTGGGCCGTCGCACCGAGGACGAACAGCGCGTAGATGCCGAGGAGCACGAACCAGGCGACGTTCGGCTGGCCGCCCGTGACGATCATCGGGATCGCGCCGATCGAGCCGGCGAGCAGGATCGTGAGCACCGCCGCGCGATGCGCGACCAGGTGATCGAGCAGGATCGCGACCACGGCGAAGCCGGCGCCGAGCACGGCGGTGAGCGCGGGGGAGGCGTCCAGCGGTGCGGAGCCGAACACGATCTGCTCCCACGCCGCGGCGCCGAGGCCTTGGAAGACGGTCACCGTGGTCGCGGTGGGCGCGAGGCCGAGGATGGCGGTGTCGCCCGCGAGCATGAGCGTGAGAGTGGTCACGGTGATCGCGAGCTGGGCGAGCAGCACGGCGAGCCCGCGGAGGGCGTCGCCACGATGCCGCAGCAGGTGACGCAGCAGCATCCCGACCCCGGCGACCGCGGCGACGAGCAGCACGACCGTGAACGACCAGGGGCCCGGGGTGATCACCGAGGTGAACGGCCACAGTGCCACGAGTGCTCCGGCCGCCGCGATGGTCCCCGATGCGACGAGCCGCGGCGGCTCGATGCCGTCGCGGTGCCAGAGCGGTGCGACGCTCGCGGGCGGAGTCGCGGCGCGTGGCCGCTCAGCGCGGAACATCGCTCGCTCCGATCCGCGCGGCCAGCGCGTCGTCCCAGGCCTCGGCGGCGTCGGAGCCGAGTGCGGTCACCGTCCAGCCGTGCGGGCGGGCGGCCTCCACGGCACCGGGAAGCGGCTCCGTGACGAACAGCATCGGCGCCGCGGCGCCGGAAGGACGCAGGAGTGCCGCGTCCTCCTCGTCCAGCCGCCCGGTGATGTAGACGAGCGGACCGGGCGGGGTGCCGCCGATGAGCGTCGCGAGGTCGCGGGCCTCGCCGCGCGGGGTGACCAGAGCCAGCGCGACCAGGAGTCCGTCGCGGTCGTCCTCGTGACCGCGGAGCGTGCCGAGCACCGCGCCGGTGCTGTCGAGCACGTCCACGCTGTAGCCCTCCGCCGCGAGGTGCAGGGCGACCGAGGCGCACAGCGATACGGCGGTCTCGAACGCCGGGTCGGCGTGGTCGCCCGGTGCCGCCCAGCGCGAGCCGCTGCGATCCAGGACCACCACGGCGTCAGGACTCGATTCCTCCTCCTCCTGCCGGACCATGAGCTCGCCGCGATGGGCGGTGGCCCGCCAGTGGATGCGGCGCATGCTGTCGCCGGGCGCGTAGCCGCGGGGCGAGAGGTTGTCGCTTCCCTGGCCCAGTCTGGTCGACGAGGTGTGCGCGGTACCGCCGGCCGCCCCGATCCGCACCGAGAGCGGCGCGAGCGCGAAGACCTCGGGAACCACGGTGATGGTGCGGGTGTCGCCGAAGGCCTGCTCGCGCTGCGCGAGGCCGAAGGGGTCGACCGTACGCAGCATCAGCGGCCCGAGCGCCCACACTCCGCGCCGCACGCCGGTGATCGAGTAACTGAGCTGAGCGCTCTCTGCCGGGTACTCGCCACCGGAGTCGCCCGTGACGGCATCGGGGAGCACGTCGTGCCACAGGCCCCGGGGGACGCGGAGCGCCCGCAGCGCGAACCGGACCGTGACGCGGGAGGTCTCCGACACCGTGAGCAGGTCGGTGGAGATCTGTCGGCTGACCGTCCCGGACCGCCGGGGGAGTCGCACGGCGAGGGCGGCGATCACCGTGAGCGTCGCGAGGAACACGCCGAGGTACAGGAGGATGCGCGATCCGACGACGTTGGCGGCGATCAGACAGCCGAGGGCGGCGATGAGCGCACCGGTGCCGCGAAGCGTGAGGAGTCGGCGTCGGCGCATGGCGGCCTCAGGATCGTGTCGCGACGGGGACGCGCACGCGCTCGGCGATCTGGCGGAGTGCGGCTTCGACGGGCTGGGCGCCGGCCCGGTGGGCGCCGCGAGCGGGCAGCAGCCGGTGGGCCAGCACGGGGATGAGCAGGGCGGTGATGTCGTCGGGGATCACGAAGTCGCGTCCGTCGAGGGCCGCCCACACCTTGGCCGCCCTGACCAGCTGCAGGGTGGCGCGAGGGCTGGCCCCCAGGTGCAGGCTCGGGTCGGAGCGGGTGGCCTGAGCGAGCGCGACCGCGTACTCCTCCAGCGCCGGGGCCACGTGCACGGCGCGCGCCCACGCGATCAGCTGGGAGATCGACGCGGCGTCGGCGACCGGCGCGACGGTGGCGAGCGGATTCACCACATCGCGCTGACGCAGCATGAGCGCCTCCGCGGCCGGGTCCGGGTATCCCATCGAGATGCGCATCATGAACCGGTCGCGCTGGGCCTCGGGCAGTGCGTACGTGCCCTCCATTTCCAGCGGGTTCTGGGTCGCGACGACGAGGAACGGGTCGGGCAGGCGGTGCGTGGAACCGTCGACCGTGACCTGCCCCTCCTCCATGGCCTCGAGCAGCGCGGACTGGGTCTTGGGGGAGGAGCGGTTGATCTCGTCGGCGATGACGATGTGCGCGAACACCGCCCCGCGCTTGAACTCGAACTCCCGGTCGACAGGGTTGTAGACGGAGACGCCGGTGACGTCACCGGGCAGCAGGTCGGGAGTGAACTGGATGCGGCGCACCGTGGCGTCGACGCTGGCGGCGAGAGCCCGCGCGAGCATGGTCTTGCCCACGCCCGGCACGTCCTCGATGAGCAGGTGGCCTTCCGCGAGGAGGCAGACGAGCGCGCTGCGCACGGCGTCGGGCTTGCCGTCGATGACCTGGCTGATCGAACCGAGGATCGCTGCGGTCTGCGCCGCGAAGCCCTCGGCATCGATCGTGACCGGGGGCAGGGGGGCGTTCTCTGGCATGCGATCCCTCTCATGTCGGCGCAACGATGCGCGTGAATCGATCGTACGCTTCGGCGGGCGTGCGGGACCATGCCCGGGTGGGTTCGCCGCCTTCCGTCGGGTCGGGTAGAGTGGACGACGGCTCTCCGCGTGGCGGCATCCAGGCCAATTCCCCCAGGGCGGAAACGCAGCAAGGGTAACCGGGCTCTGCTGGGTGCGCGGAGGGTCTTTTCTTTTCCCTCGACCGCAGCGCGATCTCTTCTCCCGCGGCCGCATCATCGCGATCGCGGAGTCGCAGGAACTCAGGAAGACGTCGGACCCGCCTGCGACAATCGAGCCGTGACCCTCCCCCCGACTCCGGCACCACGGCACCCGCTCGGCCGATTCGCGTCCCCCGTGCTGCTGCTGGCGCTGATGTGGGCCGTGCAGTTCGCCGATGCCGTGCTTCCGGGCTCGTTCAGCGGCTTCGGCATCCGCTCCTGGGATCCGGCGGGGCTCGGCGGAATCGTGTTCGCACCCCTGCTGCACGCAAGCTGGACCCATCTGATCGCGAACTCGGTGCCGTTCCTCGTGCTGGGGTGTCTGGTGGCCGTGGAAGGGGCACGCCGGTTCTGGGCGGTCACGGCGATCGTCGCCGTCGTCGGCGGCCTCGGCACCTGGCTGGTGAACGCACCGGGGACCCTGACCGTCGGGGCTTCCGGGCTCGTGTTCGGCTACTTCGGCTACATCGTCCTGCGGGTGTTCACGCCGGGGCGCGTCGCCCATCGCATCCTCTATGCGGTGATCGCGGTCATCGTGATCGTCCTCTACGGCGGAACCATGCTCGCGGGGGTGTTCGGGGCCGCCGCCGGCGTGTCGTGGCAGGGGCATCTGTTCGGGGCGATCGGCGGCGGCGTCGCGGCGCTCGCCGCACGCCCCCGTGCACGCGGAGGAGCCGCACAGCCATGACCACGCGACGAGCCGCGCCCCGCGCACGGTCGGCGGGGTCACGCACTCCTGCGGCCGCCCGCGCCGCGGCGGCGCGCCGTCGTGCCGCCACCCGTCGGCGCAACGCTCGACGTGCCCGCGCGAAGCTGCTCCTTCGCCGCCTGGCCGTCTCCGCCGGGGTGGTGGCGGTGGTCACCGGGCTGTTCGTGCTGATCCCGTTGGGCCTCGCCAGGGACCCGGCTCCCATCTGCATCGACCGCCCGTCCACATTCCCCGAGGCGGGCATCGAGGGCTGGCGGGGCGAGCAGCTGGAGAACGCCGCGACGATCATCCGCACCGCGTCGACGCTCGGGTTCGGCCGGGACGGGCAGATCCTCGGGGTGATGACGGCGATGGGCGAGAGCAGCCTCCGTGCGATCGACTACGGCGACTGGGAGACGAGCGGCTGGACCAACCCCGACGGCACTCGCACCACGAGCATCGGGCTGTTCCAGCAGCAGGACTGGTGGGGCAGCGTCGAGCAGCGGATGGATCCGGCGACCTCTGCCGCGCTGTTCTTCGAGCGGCTCGGGCGGCTGCCGTCGTGGCAGACGATGCCGCCGTCGCACGCCATCCACCGCGTGCAGATCAACACCGACCGGGACTACTACGCCCGCTACGAGGACGACGCGACGGCGGTCGTCGACGCCCTGTCCGCCCCCTGCGAGTGACGGGACCTTTGTCACGGGGCGGTCCGGGTGCGTCCGGGGATCCCCCGCCTAAGCTGGTGCCGTGGCGCGGAGCATCTACATCACCTCGGCCGAAGGCCATACCGGCAAGTCGACGATCGCCCTCGGGGCGCTCGACGCACTGATGCGCGTGTCGCCGCGGGTGGGCGTATTCCGTCCGATCGCGCGCTCGGTCGCGGAGCGGGACGAGATCCTGGAGCTGCTGCTCGCGCACGACGGCGTGCAGCTCGACTACGAGGACTGCATCGGCGTGACGTACGACGACGTGCGCGCCGACCCCGAGGGGGCGCTCGCGACGATCGTCGCCCGGTTCAAGGCCGTCGAGGCGCAGTGCGACGCCGTGGTGATCGTCGGCAGCGACTACACGGATGTGGCGAGCCCCGCGGAGCTCGGCTTCAACGCGCGCATCGCCGCCAACCTCGCGGCCCCGGTGCTGCTCGTGCTCAGCGGCCGCGACCAGCAGCGGCAGGCCGAGCAGCTCGGCACGACCACCGCACGCGTGCCCGCCGCCATCGGGCAGATCGCCGCGCTCGCCCTGTCCGAGCTCGCCGCCGAGCGCGCCGAACTCTTCGCGGTCGCCGTGAACAGGGCCGATCCCGGAGCGCTGGAGGCCGTGGTCGCCGCCGTCCACGACGTGCTGCCGGATGCGCGCACCCCCGTGTGGGCGCTGCCGGAGGATCGCGCGCTCGTGGCGCCGTCCATCCGCGGGATCCTCTCCGCCGTCGACGGCACGCTGCTGGCGGGCGACGAGGAGCGCCTCACGGCGGTGGCCCTGTCGATTGTGGTCGCCGGCATGTCGATGGTGAACGTGCTCCCGCGCATCACCGAGGAGGCGGTCGTGGTCATCCCCGCCGACCGCACCGAGGTGCTGCTGGCCGCGCTGCTCGCGGACTCCTCCGGCACGTTCCCGCGCATCGCCGGCATCATCCTCAACGGGCCCTTCCCGCTGCCCGCCCCGATCCTGCAGCTGCTCGACGGTTTCGCGTCCTCGGTGCCGATCATCACGACCGACCTGGGCACCTACGACACCGCGGTGCGCGTGATGGGCACCCGAGGGCGCATCTCCGCGGACGCCCGGGGACGCTACGACCGCGCCCTCGCGCTGTTCCAGGCCCACGTGGACGTCGCCGAGCTGACCGAGCAGCTGGGCCTCGCCGAGTCGCACGTGGTCACCCCGCTGATGTTCCAGTACGGACTGATGGAGCGCGCCCGCGCTGACCGCCGCCGCATCGTGCTCCCCGAGGGCGACGACGACCGGATCCTCCGCGCCGCGGCGACGCTGCTCGCCCGCGAGGTGGCCGACCTGACGATCCTGGGCGAGGAGACGGCCGTGCGGGCCAGGGCGACCGAGCTCGGGGTGGACATCTCCGCCGCGCAGGTGCTCAGTCCGACGGATCCGGAGCTCGTGGAGCGCTTCGCCGAGGAGTACGCCCGGCTGCGTGCCCACAAGGGCATCACGCGCGAGCGGGCCGCCGACACGGTCACCGACGTGTCCTACTTCGGCACGATGATGGTGCACCTGGGTCTCGCTGACGGCATGGTCTCCGGCGCCGCCCACACCACGGCGCACACGATCCGACCGTCGTTCGAGATCATCAAGACCAAGCCGGGCGTGAACGTCGTCTCCAGCGTCTTCCTCATGGCGCTCGCCGACCGTGTGCTGGTGTACGGCGACTGCGCGGTCATCCCGGACCCGACGGCGGAGCAGCTCGCCGACATCGCGATCTCCTCCGCGATGACCGCGCGTCAGTTCGGCATCGAGCCGCGCGTCGCGATGCTGTCATACTCCACGGGCGAGTCCGGGACGGGGGCCGATGTCGACAAGGTCCGCCAGGCGACCGCCCTCGTCCGCGAGCGCGCGCCCGAGCTGCTCGTCGAGGGCCCCATCCAGTACGACGCCGCCGCCGACGCGGCTGTCGCCAAGGCCAAGCTGCCCGACTCGGCAGTAGCCGGACGGGCGACGGTGTTCGTGTTCCCCGACCTCAACACGGGCAACAACACCTACAAGGCCGTGCAGCGCTCCGCGGGCGCGGTGGCGATCGGCCCCGTCCTCCAGGGCCTCAACAAGCCGATCAACGACCTGTCCCGCGGCGCGCTCGTGGACGACATCGTGAACACGGTCGCCATCACGGCCATCCAGGCGCAGGGCGCCGCGCGAGCGGAGGGGGAGCCCGCATGAGCGCCATCCTCGTCATCAACAGCGGCTCGTCCTCGCTGAAGTACAGCCTCATCGATGTGGCGCACGGGCACGAGCTCGCGAGCGGACTGATCGAGCGCATCGGCCAGGCCGCAAGCCCCGTCTCCCATACGGTGCGCCCCGCGCCGAGCGCCGAGGCCGCCCCGACCATGCTCGACGCCACGTACCGCGCCGAGCAGCCGATCGCGGATCATGCCGCGGCCTTCGCGGTGATGCGGGAGCAGTTCGCGGCGCACGGTCCCTCCCTCGACGACACCCCTCCCGTCGCCGTGGGGCACCGGGTCGTGCACGGCGGCGCCCGGTTCTACGCGCCGACTCTGGTGGATGCGGATGTGGAGCGCCAGATCGACGAGCTCGCGGTGCTGGCGCCGCTGCACAACCCTGCGAACCTGGCGGGGATCCGCGCCGCGCGGGCGGTGTTCGACTCCGTGCCCCATGTCGCGGTCTTCGACACGGCCTTCCATCAGACGCTGCCTCCCGCGGCCTACACCTACGCGATCGACGCGGAGCTCGCCGCCGCGCACCGGGTCCGGCGGTACGGCTTCCACGGCACCAGCCACCAGTACGTGAGCGAGGCCGCCGCCCGCTTCCTCGGCCGCGAGCTGTCCGCGCTGCGTCAGCTCGTGTTCCACTTGGGCAACGGCGCCTCGGTCACGGCGATCGACGGCGGGCGCTCCGTCGAGACGTCGATGGGCCTCACGCCGCTGGAGGGGCTGGTGATGGGCACGCGCTCCGGCGACCTCGATCCGGCCACGCTCGTGCACCTGTCCCGGCGGGCCGGGCTCTCCATTGACGACCTCGATCGGCTGTTGAACACACGCAGCGGACTGGCCGGTCTCGCCGGCCGCAGCGACATGCGCGACATCCTCGCCGGCCGTGCCGAGGGCGATGACGCCGCCACCCTCGCGTTCGACGTGTACGTGCACCGTCTCCGCGCCTACGCCGGCGCGTACATCGCCCAGCTCGGCGGTGTGGACGTGATCTCGTTCACGGCCGGTGTGGGGGAGAACGCCGCCCCCGTGCGGGCTGCGGCGATGGCGACGCTCGGCTTCGCCGGCATCGAGATCGATCCGGTGCGGAACGAGGCGAGGGAGCGCGGCATCCGCGTCATCTCCGCCGCGAGCTCGCGGGTCACCGTGCTGGTGGTCCCGACGGACGAGGAGCTGCAGATCGCCAGGCAGACCGCCGAGCTGCTCTGATCCGCCCCGCGGGGTTACCCCTCGCGTGCCGCCCGCATTACGCTTGCACAGTGGCACGGAGAGGTGCCGACCGTCATCGCCCTTCTCCTGGAGGCTCTGTGCCAGAAGCCCTGCCCGACCTGCTCCACGCCGATGGAGTGCTGTTCGACCTCGACGGCGTGCTCACGCCGACGGCCGAGGTGCACATGCGGGCCTGGAAGGCGGTGTTCGACGACGTCTTCGCGCGTTGGGGGATCACCCCGCCGTACACCGACGAGGACTACTTCGCCTACGTCGACGGCAAGAAGCGCTACGACGGGGTCGCGAGCCTGCTGCACAGCCGCAACGTGGAGGTGCCGTGGGGTGCGGTCGACGACGACCCCTCCGCCGAGACCGTCTGCGGCATCGGGAACCGCAAGAACGCCGCGTTCGCCGCGTCGCTGCGCGGCCAGGGCATCGCGCCGTTCCCCGGGTCGCTCGCGCTGATCCGACGTCTGCAGGAGGCGGGCGTGCCGATGGGCGTGGTGTCGAGCTCCAAGAACGCCGAAGAGGTGCTGGCCGCCGCCGGCATCCGCTCGTACTTCCGCGTGGTGGTCGACGGGGTGGTCGCGGAGCGCGACGGGCTCGCGTCCAAGCCCGCGGCCGACATGTTCGCGGCCGGCGCCGCACGCCTCGGGGTCGACCCGGCGCGCAGCGTCGCCCTCGAAGACGCCACCTCCGGCGCGGCCTCGGCTGCCGCCGCCGGCTTCGCGACCGTGATCGGCGTGGACCGCGGCACGGGCGCGGATGCCCTCCGCGCCGCCGGCGCGACCCACGTCGTGGACGACCTCGC
Source organism: Microbacterium sp. p3-SID336 (assembly GCF_025143365.1). Lineage (GTDB taxonomy): Bacteria > Actinomycetota > Actinomycetes > Actinomycetales > Microbacteriaceae > Microbacterium. The sequence goes on from NZ_JALXPE010000015.1 coordinate 21,505, forward strand.
CGCCCTGCTCCCCGCCACCCCGATCGTCAACCCGGAGACCGCATGATCGACCGCGAACGCTTCCCCGTCGACCCGTGGCGTCTGATCGAGACGCGCTATTCCGAGGAGGGCGTCGGCGAGACGCTGTTCTCGGTCGGCAACGGCTACCTGGGCCTGCGCGGCAATCACATCGAGGGTCGCGGCGCACACGAGCACGGCACCTTCATCAACGGCCTGCACGAGACCTGGCCGATCCGTCACGCCGAGCAGGCCTACGGCTTCGCCGAGGTCGGGCAGACCATCGTGAACGCGCCGGACGCGAAGGTGATGCGGCTCTACGTGGATGACGAGCCCATCTCCTTGGACGACGCGGATGTGCGGGAGTACGCCAGGTCGCTCGACATGCGCACCGGCGTGCTGGAGCGCCGCGTGGTGTGGGAGACGCCGTCGGGCAAGCGCGTCCGGATGCGCGACCAGCGCCTCGTGAGCTTCGAGGAGCGTCACCTGGCGGTGCTGCGGCTCGAGGTCGTGGTGGAGAACGCGGACGCCCCCGTCACGATCAGCTGCCAGCTGCTGAACCGACAGGACGGCGCCGGCGTCTACGCCGGAACCCCGATCGCGAGCAAGGGCGCCGGCTTCGACCCGCGCAAGGCCGAGCGCATCGCCGATCGCGTGCTGCAGCCGGCGGAGCACTGGCAGGACGGCATGCGCTCTGCGCTGTCGTACCGGGTGGCGGCGTCCGGCATGACCGTCGCGGTCGTGGCCGACCACATCGTCGAGACCGAGAACGAGTACAACGCCCGCACGCTGTGCGAGCCCGACATCGCCAAGAACGTGTTCCGCGTGCAGGCGAAGGCGGGTGTGCCGATCACGATCACCAAGCTCGTCAGCTACCACACGTCGCGCGGCGTGCCGACGCGCGAGCTGGTCGACCGCTGCCGTCGTTCGCTGGACAGGGCGACCGACGAGGGCGTCGAGTCGGTGTTCCGCCGGCAGCGCGCGTGGCTGGATGCGTTCTGGGAGCGCAGCGACGTGCAGATCGGCGGACGCGACGACCTGCAGCAGGCCACGCGGTGGTGTCTGTTCCAGCTGGCGCAGGCCTCGGCGCGCGCGGACGGCGCGGGGGTTCCCGCGAAGGGTCTGACGGGCTCCGGCTACAGCGGTCACTACTTCTGGGACACCGAGATCTACGTGCTGCCCTTCCTCACCTATACGACGCCGCGCTGGGCGTACAACGCGCTGCGCGCCCGGGTGAAGATGCTCCCGGCGGCGCGCCGCCGCGCTGCGCAGCTCAACGAGGCGGGGGCGCTGTTCCCCTGGCGCACGATCAACGGCGAGGAGGCCTCCGCGTACTATGCGGCCGGCACCGCGCAGTACCACATCAACGCCGACATCAGCTTTGCGCTGGGCAAGTACGTCCGGGCGACGGGCGACGAGGCGTTCCTGCGCCGGGAGGGCGCCGACATCGCGATCGAGACCGCACGGCTCTGGGCCACGCTCGGCTTCTGGCGAGGCTCGCGCCTGGTCGAGCAGTCCGGCGCGGGCGACGGCCTGCAGACGTTCCACATCCACGGCGTCACGGGCCCGGACGAGTACACGACGGTCGTGAACGACAACCTCTACACGAACGTCATGGCGCGCTACAACCTCCGCTACGCCGCCAAGGTCGTGCGCGAGATCAGGGAGAGCTACCCCGAGGACTACGCGGCGCTGGTCGAACGCACCGGGCTCGGCCCCGGCGAGGCGGAGTCGTGGGACCGCGCCGCCGAGGCCATGTACATCCCGTACAGCGAGAGTCTCGGCATCCACCCGCAGGACTCGCTGTTCCTGGAGCGCGAGGTGTGGGATCTCGCGAACACCCCTGCTGATCAGCGGCCGCTGCTGCTGCACTTCCACCCGCTGGTGATCTACCGCTTCCAGGTGCTGAAGCAGGCCGACGTCGTGCTGGCCCTGTTCCTGCAGGGCAACCACTTCTCGCCGGAGGAGAAGAAGGCGGACTTCGACTACTACGACCCGCTGACCACGGGCGACTCGACGCTGTCGGCGGTCGTGCAGTCGATCCTCGCGGCCGAGGTGGGGTATCAGGATCTGGCGCAGAAGTACTTCGAGCAGTCGCTGTTCGTCGACCTGCACGACCTGCACCACAACGCCGCGGACGGCGTGCACGTCGCGTCGGCCGGCGGCGTGTGGACGGCTCTGGTGTGCGGCTTCGGCGGCATGCGCGACTACGGCGGCGACCTGAGCTTCGACCCGCGGCTGCCCGCGGCGTGGCCGTCGCTGTCGTTCCCCCTGCAGTGGCAGGGGACCGCGCTGCAGGTGACGGTGACGCGGCACGAGCTGCGCGTCCAGGTGCGCAGCGGGCCTCCGGTGCCGTTCAGTGTGCGGGAGAACGCGTACATCGCGACCATGGAGGACGACGTCATCGTGCCGCTCGCGAACCAGGGGCCGGTGATCCCCGGTCGACCGACGCTGAAGGAGTTCGCCGACGCGCGACGCGACGACGGCACACGGCTCTCGGCCTCGGTTCCCGTGATCACGAGCGCGATCCCGGTGGTGGAGCCGATCGACTAGGCGGGGCGGCGGAGGGGCCGCCCAACGTCCGTGGCACGCCGTAGGCTGGTGGGGTGACCACAGCCCTCTACCGCCGCTACCGCCCCGAGACGTTCGGCGAGATGATCGGCCAGTCGCAGGTCACCGATCCGCTCATGACCGCGCTGCGCGGCGACAGGGTGGGTCACGCGTACCTGTTCTCGGGTCCTCGCGGCTGCGGCAAGACGACGTCGGCGCGCATCCTCGCGCGGTGCCTGAACTGCGCGGAGGGGCCCACCGACACCCCGTGCGGCAGCTGCCCGAGCTGCGTCGAGCTGTCGCGCGCCGGCGGCGGGTCGCTCGATGTGGTCGAGATCGACGCTGCGAGCCACAACGGCGTCGACGATGCGCGCGACCTGCGCGAGCGGGCGACCTTCGCGCCGAGTCGCGACCGCTACAAGATCTTCATCCTCGACGAGGCGCACATGGTCACCCCGCAGGGGTTCAACGCGCTGCTGAAGCTGGTCGAAGAGCCGCCGGAGCACGTGAAGTTCATCTTCGCGACCACCGAGCCCGAGAAGGTGCTCGGCACGATCCGATCCCGCACGCATCACTATCCGTTCCGGCTCGTTCCGCCTGCGGCGATGCTCGAGTACGTCGAGAGGCTGTGCGCCGAGGAAGGCGTGGTCGTCGAGCAGGGTGTGCTGCCGCTCGTCGTGCGCGCGGGCGGCGGGAGCCCCCGCGACACGCTGTCTCTGCTCGACCAGCTGATCGCCGGGTCCGATTCGCCGGCCGGTTCGGAGACGGTCACGGTCGGCTACGCCAGGGCGGTGGCGCTGCTCGGCTACACGCACGGTGCGCTGCTGGACGAGATCGTGGATGCGCTCGCCGCGGGCGACGCCGCCGCCGCGTTCCCCGCCATCGACCGGGTGGTGCAGACCGGGCAGGACCCTCGGCGCTTCGTCGACGATCTGCTGGAGCGGCTGCGCGACCTCATCGTGATCGCGGCCGTGGGGTCCGGTGCCTCCGCGGTGCTGCGTGGCATCGCCGAGGACGAGCTCGACCGCATGCGCAGACAGGCCGAGTCCTTCGGCGCGCACCGACTGTCCCGCACGGCCGATGTGGTGAGCGCTGCCCTCGACGACATGTCCGGGGCCACATCGCCCCGGCTGCACCTCGAGCTGATGGTGGCGCGCGTGCTCGCCGAGGCCAGTGCCCCCGCCGCGCCCGGGTCTCCTGTCGGGGGAGCGCCGTCGACAGGTGCCGCGCCCGCCGCGGCCGCAGCGGTGCCGTCTTCCGCCGCGGCGCCGTCCGTCCCGCAGGCCGCGCCCGTGCCGCCCGCACCCGTGATGACGCAGGCCCCCGCCCCCGAAGCTGCGGCGAATGCCTCCGCGGCCGATGCAGCAGTGAACGCGTCTGCCCCGAGCACGGGCGCCGCGAACACGAGCGTCGCGAACGCGGGTGCCCCGAACGCGACTGCCGCGAACACGGAAGCCGCGAGCACACCTGCCGCGAACGCGACCGCCCTGAACGCGGGCGTCGCGGACTCCGGATCCGCGCCCGGGGGAGATGCTCCGACCGCCGCCGCGCCGACGGGCGCACCTGGGGGCACCGGCAAAGCACCGGAGGCCGCTCGACCGGAGGCCGGCACGTCGACGGCGTCCGCGCAGACGGCAGCGCCGGCGACTCCCGCGGCCGCCGCGGGACCGGTGTCCTTCGAGCGCATCCGCGCCGCGTGGCCGGCCGTGCTCACCCGGCTCGAGAGCATCAGCCGCACCTCGTGGCTCCTGGCGACCGCCGTACAGCCGCTGGCGTTCGACGCCGAGACCGAGGTGCTCACCCTGGGCTTCACGAGTCAGCACGACGTGGCCAAGTTCAAGGGCACGACGCCGGGATCGGGGCCGTCGGACCACTTGCGCTCCGCGATCGAGCAGGAGGTCGGCGTACGCGTGAAGTACCTGCCGGCACCGATGCCGCCCGGCGGCGCCCCCCGGCAGCCGGCCGCCTCGGCCGCCCCCGCGTCCGGCGACGCCGCTCCCGCATCGGAGCCTGCGTCAGCGGCGCGATCCCGCCCGCAGGTCCGCGCCGCGTCCTCCGCCCCCGTGACCGAGTGGGCGGTGGCGTCGATCCCGACGTCCGAGGCCCCGGTCGCCGTCGCACCGTCCGCGCCGCTGGCGGTCGACGAAGAGCCGGAGGAGGCCGAGGCGGCGTCCTCGGCGCCCACTCCGCCCGCCGACGGTGCGGTGGATCGCGACGAGCCGCCGCTCCCCGGCGACGACGACGCTCCCGCGTTCGACGACGAGCCGCCGTACGATCCGGCGTACGAGCCCAGCGGGGCGTACGAGCCCCCGCCCGCTCGCCCCGCCGCGCCGCAGACGACAGCCACGCGGCCGATGGCCACGCGTCCGGCCGACCCGCAGTCAGCAGGTCGCCCGGTCCGATCCGCCGCTGCTCCGCCGGTCGTCACCGAGCGCGCCCCCGCCGCCGGGGGAGTCCAGCGCTACGGTGAAGCCGTGATCCGCCAGGTGCTCGGCGCGACATTCCTGCGCGAAGAGCCCTACGAGCCCCCGACGAGGTTCTCCTGATGTATGACGGCATCGTCCAAGAGCTGATCGACGAGTTCGGCCGCCTTCCCGGCATCGGCCCGAAGTCCGCGCAGCGCATCGCGTTCCACATCCTGCAGACGCCGACGTTCGATGTCGCACGTCTTGCGGAGCTTCTCACGGAGATCCGCGTGCGGGTGCGGTTCTGCGAGATCTGCGGCAACGTCGCCGAGCAGGAACGCTGCGCGATCTGCCGCGATCCGCGCCGGAACCAGGCGCTGATCTGCGTGGTGGAGGATGCGAAGGACGTGGCTGCCATCGAGCGCACCCGCGAGTTCCGCGGCCTGTATCACGTGCTCGGTGGCGCGATCAGCCCGATCGCCGGCATCGGCCCGGACGACCTCCGCATCGCTCAGCTGATGACGCGGCTCGCCGACGGCACCGTGCAGGAGGTCATCATCGCCACCAACCCGAACCTCGAGGGCGAGGCCACCGCGAGCTATCTCAGCCGACTCCTCACGACCATGCAGATCACGGTGTCGCGTCTCGCGTCCGGGCTCCCGGTCGGCGGCGACCTCGAGTATGCGGACGAGGTCACTCTCGGCCGTGCCTTCGAGGGTCGGCGCGTGCTGTGACACCGCACTCCGGCTTCTCGCAGCGGGGCTGGCTGCTCTTCGCGGTCATGGCGCTGCTGTGGGGCGTGCCCTATCTGTTCATCAGCGTCGCGGTGGAGTCCATCTCGCCTCCGGCCATCGTCGCGGGCCGAACACTCCTCGCCGCTCTGCTCCTGCTGCCGTTCGCGCTGCGCAGCGGCGCTCTGCGGGCGGCGCTCCGGCACTGGCCCTGGGTCCTGGCGTTCGGCGCGGTCGAGATGGCCGGACCGTTCCTGCTGCTGGGCCACGCGGAGATGACGCTGCCGTCCGGCATGACGGGTCTGCTCGTCGCCACCGTGCCGCTGTTCGCAGCGCTGATCGCCCTCGGCGGCGGCGACCGCGGGGTGCTCCGCCCCGCGCGCGGCATCGGGCTGCTGGTCGGCTTCGTCGGCGTCGCGGTCGTCGTCGCCGGTCCCGGACTGTTCGGCGGGGAGGTGAGCCTGCTGGCGGCGGGGGAGGTGCTGCTGGTCGCGGTGCTGTATGCGATCGCGCCGTTCATCGTGGCCCGCAAGCTCGGGGATGTGCCGTCCCTGGGCACCATCACCCTGTCGCTGCTGATGATCGGCCTGTTCTACCTGCCGATCGGCCTGCTCACCCAGCACGAGGTGCCGACGGTTCCCTCCCTCGCCGCCCTGCTGGCGCTCGCGGTCATCTGCACCGCGCTGGCTTTCCTCGCGTTCTTCGCGCTCATCCGCGAGGTCGGGCCGGTCCGCGCTCCGCTGTTCACCTACGTCAACCCCGTGGTGGCGATCGTGCTGGGGGCGATCGTGCTGGCCGAGCCGCTCACGCCCGGCCTGCTGCTCGGCCTGCCGCTGATCATCGTCGGCTGCTGGTTCGCCGCCACCGGCGGTCGCCTGCGTCCCGTTCCTGCGGAGACCGCCTCGCTCCCTCCTGCGCCCGCGCCGTGAGCGCCGTCGTCACATGCGCGGGCGGGCATACGCGCCGATCGTAGAATGAGCGTGGGCGGATCCGCCCGTCATCCCAGGGAGTGAACGTGGCCCTCATCGTGCAGAAGTACGGCGGCTCCTCCGTCGCCGACGCAGAGAGCATCAAGCGCGTCGCCAAGCGCATCGTCGACACGCGGCGCGCCGGTCACGACGTGGTCGTCGCCGTCAGCGCCATGGGTGACACCACCGACGAGCTGCTCGATCTCGCCAACGAGGTCGCACCGATCCCGGCCCCCCGTGAGCTCGACATGCTGCTCTCCAGCGGTGAGCGCATCTCGATGGCGCTGCTGGCGATGGCGATCCACTCGATGGGCTTCGAGGCGCGCTCCTTCACGGGCAGCCAGGCGGGCATGATCACGGACTCGCAGCACGGTGCCGCCCGGATCGTCGACGTCACGCCGGTGCGCCTGCGTGAAGCCCTCGACGAGGGGGCGATCGTGATCGTCGCCGGGTTCCAGGGGTTCAACCGCGACACCAGGGACATCACGACGCTCGGACGCGGTGGTTCGGACACGACGGCCGTCGCCCTGGCCGCGGCGCTCTCCGCCGACGTGTGCGAGATCTACAGCGATGTCGACGGGATCTTCACCGCCGACCCCCGCGTCATCCCGAAGGCGCAGAAGCTCGACCACGTCTCGAGCGAGGAGATGCTCGAACTCGCCGCCAACGGCGCGAAGGTGCTGTACATCCGCGCCGTCGAGTATGCACGCCGGCACGGCGTCCTGATCCACGCCCGGTCGACGTTCTCGTCGGCCGAGGGCACGTACGTTCTGGGCGAGGGTATGAGGAATCCTCGCGAAGCCGAGGGAGCAGTCATGGAAGAACCGATCGTCGCGGGTGTCGCCACCGACTTCAGCCAGGCCAAGATCACCGTCGCCGGTGTGCCCGATGTGCCGGGCAAGGCCGCCGAGATCTTCAAGATCGTCGCGAAGTCCGGGGCGAACGTCGACATGATCGTGCAGAACGTCTCCGCGACCGGTCGCACCGACATCTCCTTCACGGTCCCGAAGGCCGATGCCGCCGCCGCTCTCAAGGCGCTCGCCGGCGAGCAGACCGAGGTCGGGTTCCAGAACCTCATCCACGACGACCAGATCGGCAAGCTCTCGGTGGTCGGCGCGGGCATGCGCACCCACTCCGGCGTCTCCGCGACGCTGTTCGAGGCGCTGTCCGCCGGCGGCATCAACATCGAGATGATCTCCACCTCCGAGATCCGCATCTCGGTGGTGCTGCGCGACACCGACCTGACGGAGGCGGCGCGCACCGTGCACACGGCCTACGGTCTCGACGGCGACGCCGAGGCGACGGTCCACGCCGGCACCGGCCGCTGATCCTGCCATCCACCGCCGGATTCCCGCCCTCGTGGGGTCGGCGGCGTCATGCTCGCCTCGCGCCTCCGGCGGCGCGATAGACTCGCCGGAACCCTGACACCGGCGACAGGCGCGGCTTCTGCACCCCGACGCCGTGCCCGGAGCCTCGTACGCCGTACCGCACGAAGCCAAGGAACACCATGACCCGCATCTCCGATTCAGGACTCTCCGTCGCCATCGTCGGCGCCACCGGCCAGGTGGGCACCGTGATGCGCGAGATTCTCGCCGAGCGGTCCTTCCCGATCCGTGAGCTGCGGCTGTTCTCGTCCGCACGTTCGGCCGGCACCGCGATCGAGTTCGGCGGCGCGACGATCATCGTCGAGGATGTGGAGACCGCGGATGCCGCCGGCATCGACATCGCCCTGTTCTCGGCCGGTGCGACCGCGAGCCGCGCCTACGCCCCGCGCTTCGCCGAGGCGGGCGCGGTGGTCGTCGACAACTCCAGCGCCTGGCGGATGGACCCCGAGGTGCCCCTCGTGGTCAGCGAGGTCAACCCGCACGCGATCGACGACCGCCCCAAGGGCATCATCGCGAACCCGAACTGCACCACGATGGCGGCGATGCCGGTGCTGAAGGCTCTCGACGCGGAGGCCGGGCTCGAGCGCCTGATCGTCTCGACCTATCAGGCGGTGTCCGGCTCCGGCCTGGCCGGGGCGCAGGAACTGCTCGGTCAGGTGGAGGGTGTGCTCGCCCAGGGCGACACTCTGCGCCTGGTGCACGACGGCTCTGCTCTGGACTTCCCGGAGCCCGAGAAGTACGTCGCCCCGATCGCCTTCGACGTGATCCCGCTCGCGGGGAACCTGGTCGATGACGGCCTGAACGAGACCGACGAGGAGAAGAAGCTCCGCAACGAGAGCCGCAAGATCCTCGAGCTCCCCGACCTGCGGGTGGCGGGCACGTGCGTGCGCGTCCCGGTCTTCACGGGGCACTCGCTCTCCATCAACGTGGAGTTCGTGCGGGAGATCACCCCGGAGCGTGCCCGCGAGGTGCTGAGCACGGCGCCCGGCGTGGTGCTCGACGAGGTCCCGACGCCCCTTCAGGCTGCGGGCAAGGACCCGAGCTTCGTCGGACGGATCCGTGCGGATCAGTCGGCGCCGGACGGCAAGGGGCTCGTGCTGTTCCTCAGCAACGACAACCTCCGCAAGGGTGCTGCCCTGAACGCGGTGCAGATCGCGGAGGTGCTCGCAGAGCGCCTCGCAGCGGTGCGTTGACTCCCCATCCCCTGACGGTGCGCTGACTCCGCATCCTGACGGTGCGCTGACCGCGCATCCCCTGACTGTGCGCTGACCCGTGGCTCCCGCCGAGCTGCGGCGCCGGTCTCGTCCGGTCGACGATCCGCCGCGCGGCCGCCCTCTCGGAGCGGCGACAGCGCTGTGCCTGCATATCGCTTAGCAGCGCTGTCTGGGAGAACCCTGATGGGTAAGATGTTACCTGTCTCTGAGGCTCCGTTCCATCATGTCGGGCAGCACGTTGCTGTGCTCCCCGACGATCGGTCGTCTCGGAGTGCCGCTCACCCGGTCGGGTGCGGTGCATGGCGCTCCTCGTTCCGGACTGACCGGATGAGCCCTGGCGGGAACGTCCGGGCTCGCGAGGGCTTCGAGTCTGGGGATGTCGATGGATCGTGGGTTGGTGTTCGCGCGGAGGCGGTTGTGCCGTGCGCTGATCGGGGCGCTGGCTGCGGCTGCCGTGGTCTCCGGTGCCGTGGTGATGCCCAGTGCTCCCGCGTCGGCGGCGACCGGCGCGCCGGACGGCCGTACGCAGGAGACGGCTGCCGGTTCGTGTTGGGAGATCAAGCAGAACGAGCCGGAGGCGCAGAGCGGCGTCTACTGGCTCGTCACACCGCAGCTCGTGGCCCCGCAGCAGTTCTACTGCGACCAGACCACCGACGGCGGCGGCTGGGTGCTGATCGGCCGCGGCCGAGAGGGATGGAAGCAGGGCTACGACGGCGTCGGCACTGCTGAGAATCTGCGAGAGACCCCCTCGGGCGTCGCGGCCTTCGCTCCTGCGCAGCTTCCGGGCAAGACCGTGGATGGGCTGCTCGGCGGCGGACGCGTCGACGCCCTGCCGGACGGCATCCGCCTGCGTCGTGCCTACAACATCGGCGGCACGCAGTGGCAGGAGGCGCGGTTCAGCCTGGCGAAGCGCGATCGGTGGGTGTGGACGTTCGGCGCCGAGCACGCGGTGAAGAGCTACCGGTTCGAAGACCCCCAGGGCACGGTGACGGGGAGCGGCGGCACGACCCACAAGTTCGGCCCCGACTTCGGCTACCGCAGCGTGAACTTCAGCGAGATCTCGGAGTATGCGGCCAACTCGCTCGCGTTCCGGTTCCGGGCCGGCTGGTCGTACAGCCTCGACTCGGCGGGCAACGCCGACCCCGCGTCCTACCTGTGGTCGCCGGAGGAACAGGGCTTCGCGCGCCCGTTCACGCAGGTGTACCTGCGACCGCAGCTGAAGCGGGACGACCTCGACTTCGGCACGATCGCCCCCACGGGAGCACCGGCGCAGACGCTCACCCCGCTCCCCGAGAACACGGCGATGCGCACCACCTGGGGTGTCTCCGGGCTCGCGAACGGCAGCACGAAGGAGAGCAGCACCGAGGTCGCGCGGTTCGGCCAGGTCGGCGGCACCGTGTTCGTCGGCGGTAACTTCCGCTACGTCCAGCGCACCGAAGCGGGGGACGGGCGCGTCGATCAGCCGTATCTCGCGGGGTTCGCCGTGGACACGGGGGAGTGGGTTTCCACCTTCCGCCCCACTCTCGACGGGCAGGTGAAGGCCATCGCGGGGCTCCCTGACGGGCGGGTCGCCATCGGCGGACAGTTCAGAACGGTGAACGGGGTGCCACAGGCGGGCCTCGCCTTCCTCGACCCGGTCACCGGCCAGTTGTCCGGACCACAGGTCACCGTCGAGCACCGTGCCACCGGCGCCATCCCCTTCGTGCGAGACGTCGACGTGCAGGACGGGTTCCTCTACGTGGCCGGCGCCTTCACCCACCTGCGAGCGACGGGGTCTGCGACCAGCGCGGCCGCGTGGAACGGCGGCCGCATCGATCTGAGCACCAGCCTTCCTGACACGTCCTGGAACGCGCAGCTCAACGGCACCACGATGTCCGTCGACGCCTCTGACCGCGGTGACCGCACCTACTACTCCGGCTACTTCCGGATGAAGGGCGCCACGTTGGCTCTGAGCGCGACCGCGCTGCAGACGGCAACGGGTGCCCCCCTCGTGACACCCGCGTGGACCCCTTCGTTCAGCGCGTACACGCTCGACGACGCCCACCAGCCGACCGGCAACATCTGGCAGAACGCCGTGCACGAAGTCGGAGATCGGGTGTGGCTCGGCGGCTCGCAGCACGCGCTGTTCTCGTACGACCGCAACACGTTCGCCCTGCAGAGCGGCAACATCGCACTGCTCGGCGGCGACTTCCAGACCGTCGAGACGAACGCCGACTCCTCCCTGGTGATCGGCGGATGCCACTGCGGCGACTGGGTGTACGAAGACGCCTACAGCTATGTCTATCCGTACAAGCAGGCCACGCAGGCGGACAAGATCTCCCTCGTCGGCGCCTGGGACGCGAAGACCGGTCGCTACGACTACGAGTGGTCGCCGACCCTGCAGTCCCGGGTGGGGTACGGCGCCTGGGGGACCTTCTTCGACAGCACGGGGGTGCTGTGGGTCGGCGGCGACGTCTCACGCTCTCTTCGCGCCGGCGGCGCGCTGCAGTGGTCGGGCGGCTTCGCCCGCTTCGCGCCGCGCGACTCGACCGCGCCCGGCACTCCCGGTCCGATCTCGGCGACGCCCTCCGGCGACGGCTCGACCTCGACCCTGGCGTGGGGCGCGGTCACCGGGTCGGGAGCGGTCACGTACGAGGTGATGCAGGGCGGTCGGGTGATCGCTTCGACGACCGCGACCACGTACACGGTGCCCGACCCGAGTGAACCGACCGGCTACTTCGTGCGGGCGCGCGACACGGCGGGCAACCGCTCCGCGACCACAGCCGAGTTCGTGCTGCAGCCGCCCGCACCGTCCGAGATGACGCTGATCGCCGACGGCTCGACGTGGACGTGGCGGTATTCCTCGGAGACGCTCCCCGAGAACTGGACGGCGACGACCTTCGACGACACGTCATGGCACAGCGGAAAGGGGTCGTTCGGACGGGGCACGGACGCGGTGACCACCGATATCGATCCGACCGATCTCGACCCGAAGCCGCTCAGCGCCCAGTTCCGCCACACGTTCGACGTGCGCGATGCGCGCAGCGTGGTCGACGGGAAGATCAGCGTCATCGCGAACGATGGCGTGGTGCTCTGGCTGAACGGCACGGAACTGACCCGCGTGCGCATGCCGGATGGGCCGGTGACGCAGGACACCATTGCGACGGGGGCGACCTCGCACCGCAACGCGCTCGCCAACCGCGTGGTGTTCGACGTCCCGCCGGGGCTGCTGGTCGACGGGAAGAACGTGCTGGCCGCATCGGTGCACGCGAACTACCGTGCGACGAGAGACCTGAGCTTCGAGCTCTCGTACACGGCGCGCCGTGCAGTGGCGCTCGAGGCCGTGCGCGATCTGGCGGCGGAGGCGACCCCGCTGGGCGTCACCCTCAGCTGGACGGCGCCGACCGAAGGGGTCGCTCCGGACGCGTACATCGTGACGAGGGGCGGCGCTGAGGTCGCCACAGTGGCGGCTCCCGCGACCTCCTTCACGGACACCGAGCTGACGGCAGCGACCGAGTACGAATACTCGGTCGCCGCGGCCACGGCCGACGGCATGACGTCGGAGCCGGTGAAGGCTCAGGTCACCACCGCCCCCGAGCCGCCCGCAGAACCGGATGCGGATACCGATCCGGACGCCGGCTCCGAGCCGGGCGACGGCGCGGACCCGGGCGACAGCGCGAACCCGGACGACAACGGCACGCCGGGCGACAGCGCGACGCCAGACGACAACGGCGGGCCGGGCGACAGCACGACTCCGGATGCACACCCGGGCGATGAGGGCGACGCCGGGTGCGCGGCGGATGCGGGCGGGATGGACGACGCCGACGGCATGAGCGATGCCGCCGGGGAGCGCGACGCCGGGGTCATCGGCGACGGCGCGACCCCGGGTGACGATACGGACGGCATCCGGGTGGATCCGGGTGCGACGTGGTCGTGGCATTCGTCGCCTCAGCCCTGGGCGGACGACTGGAACGCTCGTGACTTCGACGACTCCTACTGGAGCACCGGCACGGCGCCCTTCGGGCGGGGTGTCCCCGACGCCGCGACCGACATGACGCTGCCGGACGCACCGCAGCAGCCGCTGAGCGCCCAGTTCCGGCACGCGTTCACGGTCGACGATCCACGTGGGCTCGAGGACGGTACGGTCGCCGTCACCGCGGACGACGGGGTGGCGGTGTTCCTCAACGGCGTCGAGCTCGGTCGGGCGAACCTGCCGGAGGGGCCATTGACGCAGAACAGCAGCGCCACCGCGGCGCCGTGTTCCGGCACTGCCGAGTCTGAGTCCGTGACGTTCCGTGTGCCGGCCGATCTGCTCCGGAAGGGAAAGAACGTCCTGGCCGTCTCGGTGCACGCCCACGACCGCGAGACGCCCGACCTGAGCTTCGACCTGTCGCTCTCCGTGCCGCGGGGCTGATCCGGCTTCACGCGTCCGCACGCCCGCTTCCTGAGGCCCCGGGAGGCGGGCGTGCGGCATGCCGCCGAGGAGGGCCCCACGGAACGAACAGCCCCAGGCCACGCCCTAGACTGGTGGGGTGACTGAAAACGTCGATGTCGTCCTGATCGGCGGTGGCATCATGAGCGCCACCCTGGGTACTCTGCTGCACGAGCTGCAGCCGGAGTGGAAGATCGTCGCCTTCGAGCGACTGTCGGACGTCGCGCAGGAGAGCTCCAACCCGTGGAACAACGCCGGCACGGGGCATGCAGCCCTGTGCGAGCTGAACTACATGCCGCAGCAGGGCGACGCTCCGCTGGACCCGGCGAAGGCCGTCTCCATCAACGAGCAGTTCCAGCAGAGCAGGCAGTTCTGGTCCTCGCTGGTCGAGAAGGGCGTGCTGGACGCGCCGTCGACGTTCATCAACGCCACACCGCACATGACGTTCGTGCGCGGTGAGAAGGATGTCGCCTATCTCAAGAACCGCTACGAGGTGCTCAAGGAGCAGCCGCTGTTCTCCGGGATCGAGTACAGCGAGGACTCCCGGGTCATCAACACGTGGGCCCCGCTGCTGATGCAGAAGCGCCGCAAGGGTGAGCCGTTCGCGGCGACGCGCGTTCCCGCGGGAACGGACGTGGACTTCGGCGCGCTGACGCACCAGCTCTTCGGTCACCTGCGGAAGTCGGGCGTCTCCGTGCGGACGAACCACGAGGTCAAGTCGCTCAAGCGCCAGAAGGACGGCACGTGGCTGATCAGGTACCGCACCACGGTGGGCCGGACGCCGAACGAGATCAAGGCCAAGTTCGTCTTCGTGGGTGCGGGAGGCTGGGCCCTCAAGCTGCTGCAGCGCTCCGGCATCCCCGAGATCAAGGGCTATGGCGTCTTCCCGATCGGCGGACAGTTCCTCAAGACCACGAACCCGAAGATCGTCGCGCAGCACAAGGCGAAGGTGTACTCGCAGGCGTCCGTGGGCGCCCCGCCGATGTCGGTCCCCCACCTCGACACCCGCGTGGTCGACGGCGAGGCCTCGTTGATGTTCGGGCCCTTCGCGACCTTCAGCCCGAAGTTCCTCAAGAACGGCTCGATGCTCGACATCGTCACTCAGGTGCGGGCGCACAACCTGTGGCCGATGCTGCGGGTGGCCTTCGCGAATCCTGACCTCATCACGTACCTCGTCAGCGAGCTGATGAAGAACCACCGCAAGAAGGTCGACAGTCTGCGCACCTTCATGCCGACCGCGAAGGACGAGGACTGGACGCTCATCAACGCCGGTCAGCGCGCGCAGGTGATGAAGAAGGACCCGAAGAAGGGCGGCGTGCTGCAGTTCGGCACCGAGGTCGTCGCTTCAGGCGATGGGTCGATCGCGGGCCTGCTCGGCGCCTCGCCCGGCGCCTCCACCGCCGTCCCGATCATGCTCGATCTGCTGAAGAAGTGCTTCCCGGACGAGTTCCCCACGTGGGAGCCGCAGCTGCGCGAGCTGATCCCGACGTTCGGCAAGAAGCTCAACGCCGATGCCGAGCTGGCGGAGGAGTCCACGACGGCGACTGCCGCCGCCCTCGGCATCAACGCCTGAGACCGGACCGTGGCGAAGCTCTACTTCCGCTACGGCGCGATGAACTCGGGCAAGTCGACCGCCCTGCTGCAGGCCGCCTACAACTACGAGGAGCGGGGGCAGCACGTGCTGCTCGCGAAGCCGGAGATCGACACCAAGGGGGCCTCCGAGATCGAGAGCCGCCTCGGCGTCACGCGCGAGGTGGACTTCCTGATCGGCGCAGAGGACGACGCTCGTGCGCTGTTCGCGGCCCAGCGCGATCGGATGCGTCGCGCTCCGGAGGAGGAGCTCCTGCCGACCGCTCCCGTCGATGTCGCCTGCCTCCTCATCGACGAGGCGCAGTTCCTGACCCCGGCGCAGATCGACGACCTCTTCCGGATCGCGGTCGAGGATGGCATCCCCGTGATGGCGTACGGCATCCGCAACGACTTCCGCACGCATGCCTTCCCGGGGTCCGCTCGGCTGCTCGCGATCGCACACTCGCTGGAAGAGCTGAAGACCATCTGCCGGTGCGGACGCAAGGCCGTGTTCAACGGTCGGGTGGTCGGCGGCCGTTTCGTGTTCGACGGAGACCAGGTCGCGATCGACGAGGGAGCGGACGGCTCGGCATCGCCCGAGCTGACGACCTACGAGTCCCTGTGCGGCACGTGCTACCTCCAGGAGTCCGGCGGCCGCCTCGGCTGACTCGGGATTTCGACGCCGGCACGAGTGCCCCCGGACCTGCCCCGGCGCGACTGACCCCGGGCCCGACGCCGGCAGATCGGCACCGGCGCAGCTTTTGCGTGGTCTGACCACACGCGCTACTCTGTGGTCAGACCACAGGAGGCGGGATGACGGAGCAGCCGGCGCGTGCATGGCGGACCGTGCTCGAGCACATCGAGAGGGACCTGCTCGACGGTCGCCTCGGTCCCGGTGACCGGCTGCCGTCCGAGCGCGACCTCGCGAGCGACCTCGGCGTCGGACGCTCCAGCGTGCGCGAGGCACTGCGCGTGCTCGAGGTGCTGGGCCTGATCCGCACGGCGACCGGGTCCGGCCCGCAGTCCGGCGCCATCGTGATCGCCACGCCGACCGGCGGCATGTCCGCCCTGCTGCGGCTCCAGGTGGCGGCACAGGGCTTCCCCCTCCATGATGTCGTGCAGACGCGGCTCGTGCTGGAGGACGCGGTGGTCGCCACGCTCACCGGTGCCGCCGAGCGCGACACCGCTGCCGCGCACCGCCTGCTCGACGCCATGGACGCACCGGCGCTCACCCCGGCGGAGTTCCTCGCCCTGGACGCACAGTTGCACCTCGCCCTCGCGGAGGCGAGCGGGAACACCGTCATCGCGGCCATGATGGCGGGGCTCCGCTCCTCGATCGAGTCGTACGTGCTTGCAGGAGCCGCGGCCGTCGCGGACTGGGACGCCATGGCCGTCCGGCTGCGCGCCGAGCATCGGGAGCTGGTGTCCGCCATCGACCGTGCCGATGTCGATGCCGCACGGGCCCTGGTTCACGACCACATCACCGGCTACTACACGTCCGCGGGCCTCACCCGCGTCACCCATCCGCAGAACTGAGAGGCACGCCATGGTCCAGCGCCAGCTCCCCAACCCCGCCGAGCTCCTCGAGCTCATGAAGTTCAAGAAGCCCGAGCTGAACGGCCGCAAGCGCCGCCTCGATGGGGCCCTCACGATCGATGACCTCCGCACGATCGCGAAGCGCCGGACCCCCAAGGCGGCGTTCGACTACACCGACGGCGCCGCCGAGGGCGAGCTGTCGCTGCGTCGCGCGCGCCAGGCCTTCCAGGACGTCGAGTTCCACCCGGGCATCCTGAAGCCCGCGCCCGACGTGGACACCGCCGTGGACATCCTCGGCGGCCCGTCGGAGCTGCCGTTCGGCATCGCGCCCACCGGGTTCACCCGGCTGATGCAGACCGAGGGTGAGGTCGCGGGCGCGGGTGCAGCTGCGGCTGCAGGCATCCCCTTCACGCTCTCCACGCTCGGCACGACCTCCATCGAGGGCGTGAAGGCCGCCAACCCGCACGGTCGCAACTGGTTCCAGCTGTACGTGATGCGCGACCGCGAGATCTCCTACGAGCTCGCGCGCCGCGCGGCCGCCGCCGGGTTCGACACGCTGCAGTTCACGGTCGACACCCCGGTCGCCGGTGCGCGCCTGCGGGACAAGCGCAACGGCTTCAGCATCCCGCCGCAGCTCACGCTCGGCACGATCGTCAACGCGATTCCGCGGCCCTGGTGGTGGTACGACTTCCTCACCACGCCGAAGCTCGAGTTCGCCTCCCTGAGCTCCACCGGAGGCACCGTGGGCGAGCTGCTCGACGCCGCGATGGATCCGACGATCAGCTATGACGATCTGGCGGTGATCCGCGACATCTGGCCCGGCAAGATCGTGATCAAGGGCGTGCAGAACGTGGAGGACTCGGTGCGGCTGCGCGACGCCGGCGTGGATGGCATCGTGCTCTCGAACCACGGGGGCCGCCAGCTCGACCGTGCGCCGATCCCGTTCCACCTGCTCCCCGACGTCCGGGCCGCGGTGGGGGACGACTTCACCGTCATGATCGACACCGGCATCATGAACGGCGCCGACATCGTCGCGGCCGTCGCGCTCGGCGCCGACTTCACGCTGATCGGACGGGCGTACCTGTACGGTCTGATGGCCGGCGGACGCCAGGGCGTCGACCGCACCATCGCCATCCTGCGCAGCGAGATCGAGCGCACGATGCGGCTGCTCGGCGTCGCATCGCTGGCCGAGCTCGAGCCCGGCCACGTCACGCAGCTCACGCGTCTGGTGCCGGTCGCCCGCGCGGCGTCCGACGTCACCATCCGCTGACGCGAACGGGCATCCGGCGCGGCCCACGCTCCGGATGCCCCGCGGCGCCAGGGTCCCGAACGCGCCTGTGGCGTCAGACCCGGGCGGTGAGAGTGGGAAGCAGCGCGTCGAGCCGGTCGGCGGTGTCCTCCCAACCGTCCACGGCCACGCACGGCACGCCGATCGCGCGCACGGGGTAGTCGTTGCCCCCCTCGTCGAGGCGGTCTCCGTAGAACAGCATCGCGCCGAGGGGGATCCCGGTGTGCGCCGAGAGCTGTCGCATCCCGAAGGCCTTGTCGATGCCCGCGCGGGTGATGTCGATCGACGTCGACCCTCCGGAGCGCACCTCCAGGCCGGGGAGACGCAGGGCCACCGCGTCGCGGAGCGCGCCGCGCTTGGCGCCGGAGGGGTCCCAGGCGTGCTTGGCCTCGCGCGGGGCGCGCTGCCCGAGTGCCGAGAACGTGATCTGCGAGCCGCGATCCTCGAGGATGTCGCCCCACGGCTCCGCCTCCCACAGCCCGAGCCGCACGGCCTCCTCCTGCAGCGCCGTGAGCGCCGCGGCCTTCTCGTCCGCGCTCAGATCGTGGGCGTAGAGCGGCACGAAGTCGGTTCCGTCGTGGCGGAGGTAGCGGGTGCCGCACGTGGGCAGCAGATGCAGCCGTGCGAGCGCGGCGGCATCGGTGTCGGCGAGCTGCGCGATCACCTGCGAACGGAACTGTGCCTCGTTGCCGCCCGAGATGATGGCGACGTCGACCGTGCGCAGCAGGTCACCGAGGAGCGCGGCGATCCGCGGATCGATCGTGCCCTTGGACGGGGCGAGCGTGTCATCGAGGTCGAAGGCGACGAGAGCGGGCGTGGTCATGATGCCTCCAGCCTAGGAGGTCGCAGCCCGGGAGAACGCGGTGCGAGCAGCAGTGTGCACAGGATCGCGAGGGCGACCCCGAACGTGGCGCCGGTGGAGTTGGCGATCACATCCTGGACGGTGGCGGCGCGGTCCAGGAGCACGAACCGCTGGGTGGCCTCGATAGCCACGGACAGGGCCGGTCCGATCAGCAGAGACAGCGGCCAGATGCGGCGGGGGAGGAGCACGAAGGCGAGGATGCCGATCGGCACGAACACGGCGATGTTGGCCAGCACTTCCAGGCGGTCGAACGTCAGGGCGGTCCAGCCGATGCGGTGGACGCCCGTCAGGACCAGGTCGAGCAGATTCGGCACGGAGTCCTCGACGCGCGACGGCGTGAGCGTCAGCAGGGCGAGTCCCGCCAGGAAGGGGATGCCGAGCACGAGAGCCCAGACGCGCGTGAGGCGGCGCGGCGGCGGCAGCAGCCTCCCCATGCGATCCCCTTTCGTGCGTCTTCCTGATACAGAGAAGGCCGCCCGTGGGGGCGGCCTTCTCGTGTCACTGGTCGGGGTGACAGGATTTGAACCTGCGACCTCTTCGTCCCGAACGAAGCGCGCTACCAAGCTGCGCCACACCCCGTTTGCAACCCTCCGAGTCTACAGGGAAATGTCCCCAGCGCCGAATCGAGACGCCGATCAGGCGCGCGGGATCAGCGTGAGCAGCGTCGCCTCGGGCCGACAGGCGAACCGCACCGGCGCATAGATCGAGTGCCCGCATCCCGCGCTCACGGTCAGCGGCACGGACGTGTCGCCGTGGGTCCACGTGCTCAGTCCCTTGGCCTGCTTCAGCGGGATGTCGCAGTTGGCCACGAGCGCCCCGTACCCGGGAAGGCAGACCTGCCCGCCATGGGTGTGCCCGCCCAGGATCGCCTCGGCGCCCAGGTCGATGAATCCGTTGAGCACGCGCTGATACGGGGCGTGGGTCACGCCGATCACCGCGGTGCCGGGCTCGCGCGGTCCGAGCTCCTCGATGGCGGCGGGCAGCACGTCCAGGCGGTCCCAGTCGCGATGCGCGTCGCTCACGCCGAAGAAGTCGACGGCGGCACCGCGCACCGTGAGTCGTGCGGCGCGGTTGTTGAGGTCGGTCCAGCCGAGCTCGTCGGTGAAGTAGCGGTCCATCGCGGCCGTGTCCAGCACCGTCGGCTCGTGGTGACGCTTCGACGGCCCGGAGAAGTAGCGCAGCGGATTGCGGGGCGCCGGCCCGTTGATGTCGTTCGAACCGTGCACGAACACCCCGGGGATGCCGGCGAACGGCGCGAACGCGCGACGGATGCCCTCCAGACCCTGTTCGTGGCCGAGGTTGTCGCCCGTGTTGACGATCAGGTCAGGACGGAGCTCCGCGAGCGAGGCCAACCAGTCCTGCTTGCGGTGCTGCCACGGCGCCATGTGCGCGTCCGAGAGGTGCAGGATCCGCAGGGGAGGGGTGCCGGGAGGGAACGCCGTCGCGGACTGCTCCCGCACGGTGAACAGGTACCGCTCGATGCCGATGCCCCAGACCGCCGCGGCGGCCCCCACGGCCCCCACCGCGCCGAGCGCGATGAGGGCCGGGTGCGCCGTGCGGGAGGAACCTACTGGCACGTCACGACCACGGTGGTGCTGCCGTTGACCGGTGTGCCCGGCGGCGGGTTCGTGACGCTCACGGTGGCCCCTGGCGGGTTGCACGAATTGTCGAACTCGTACGAGGGGACCCGCGCGGCCTTGAGCGCGGCGTCGGCCTGCTCACGCGACATCCCGACGATGTTCGACGGCACGGCTGCGCCGCGACCGTTGCTGATCGAGAGGGTGACCGTCGCGCTGCTGGCCGCCTGCCCGGTCGGGTCCTGCGCGGCGACGAGGCCCGCCGCGAGCTCGCTGTCGACCTCTCCGCCGATGGCGACCTGGAAGCCGGCTTCCTCCAGCGCGGCGCGGGCCTGATCCTGCGGCATGCCGACGACGCTGGGCACCGACTTCAGTTCCTGTCGGATCAGGTTGTTGTCGGGCTCGGGGAACCGCTCGCCCCCGTAGGCCTCGTTCGCGGCGGCCTGGGCAGCGCGCGCGAGCGGATAGCGCATGTCGTTCAGGTCCCAGCCGTTGTACCTCTGGCGGTAGATGTTCTCCTGGCCCTGCCAGCGCCCCGCCCAGACTGCGGTGGCGACCTCGGTGCTCGACTCGATCATCATGGTCGACCAGGTGTTGTGCGTTCCGGTCTTGCCGATCAGCGGGGTGCCGTCTCCCGGGTTGGCGCGCGCGCCGGTGCCGCCGCCGGCCATGACGGTCTGCAGCGCATACGCGGCCGTCGCGGCCACCTCGGGGGAGATCACGCCGGGGGTGCAGGAGGAGGCGGGGAGCTCGCGGTCCTTCCCGTCCGGGCCGATGACGCGGTCGATCGCACGCGGCGTGCAGTAGGTGCCGCCGCTGGCGACGGTCGCGTAGGCGTTCGCCATGGCAAGGGGAGAGATGTTCTTGGCGCCGAGCACGTCGTACGGCACGTTCTCGTCCGTGGTCTTGCCGCCGTTCGCGAGGGTCACGCCCAGTCGATCCGCGACCTTGTTGATGTCGCAGATGTCGAGCTTCGACGCCATCGCGAAGAATCCGCTGTTCAGCGAGTTCCTCGTGAAGTTCAGCACGGTGTCCGTCGAGCCGCCGCCGCCGCCGAAGTTGCCGATCTCCTTGGTGTTCGCCGTCATGGTGCCGCCGCCGCAGGAGGCCGCGGTGAACTTCATGTTGGTCTGCACGCGGCCGTTGACGACCTCCCGCACCGAGTGCCCCTTCTCGAGCCAGTCGATGAGTGTGAACAGCTTGTACGTCGAGCCGACCTGGAAGCCGTTCGAGTCGCCGTGCTTCCGGTCGCCGGCGAACACCAGCGAGGTGTAGGCGGGGTCGGTGGTCGGCGTCTCGGTGAACAGCGTGTTCTGCGTCATCGAGAGGATGCGCCCGCTGCCGACCTCGATCGAGACACCCGCGGCGCCGAAGTACTTGCCGTCGAAGTTCGGGTCGACGATCTCCGTCATCTTCTCCGCGGCCGGGTTCTGGACGCGGAAGTCGAGCGACGTGAAGATCTTCAGGCCGCCGCGGCGCAGCAGGTCGCGGCGCTCCTGCGGGGTGGCGCCGAAGGCCTCGTCGTTCAGCACGATCGAGCG
The DNA here is from genome assembly GCF_025143365.1 of Microbacterium sp. p3-SID336. Taxonomy (GTDB): domain Bacteria; phylum Actinomycetota; class Actinomycetes; order Actinomycetales; family Microbacteriaceae; genus Microbacterium. Next base: position 43,539 of record NZ_JALXPE010000015.1, read on the forward strand.
CACGTACTGGCAGAAGTACGCATTAGTGCCTGCCGCGGCGCAGCCCTGCTGGGGAGGATTGATCGCGGGAGTGATCGGGGCCGCCTTGGCCTCGTCGTACTGCGCCTGCGTGATCTTGCCGTCGTCGAGCATGCGGTAGAGCACGTAGTCGCGGCGCTTCAGGGTGTCGGCGTAGCCGTCTGCTTCGGTGTTGTGGGCCACGCCCTCGGCGTCGGTGTACGTGCCGTCGACGGGCTTGTCGATCCGGTAGGTGTTCGGGTTCTGCACGATGCCGGCGAGGGTCGCGGCCTGACCGACGGTCAGGTTCATCGCCGTGGTGGAGAAGTAGTACCGAGCCGCGGCCTCGATGCCGTAGACCGTGCCGCCGAAGTTGGCGATGTTCAGGTAGCCGAGGAGGATGTCGTTCTTCGAGAAGTCCTTCTCGATCTGGATCGCGTACCGCATCTCCTGCAGCTTGCGCTCGATGCCCTTGCTGCCTACCGCGTTCGTCGCGTCGAGCCAGCACTGCTGCAGGTCGTCCGAGTACGTGTCGGACGTCGTGTCGACATCCTGCTCGCACTGCTGGATGAGCACGTTCTTGACGAACTGCTGGCTGATCGTGGAGGCGCCGCGGCTCGACGTGCCGCGCACGTTGTCGATCAGTGCCTTCATGGTGGCACCGAGGTTCACGCCGCCGTGCGTGTAGAAGCTCTTGTCCTCGCTGGAGAGGATCGCGTCGTACAGGACCGGGCTGACCTGCTCGTACGTCACGGGCACGCGGTTCTGCTCGTAGAACGACGCGAGCGGCACGGGGGTGCCGTCGGGCTGGGTCGCGTAGATGGTGGACTGCTCCATCGGCGTACCCGGGTTCAGGTTCTCGGGCAGCTTGTCGAAGAGCGTGAGGGCCGTGGTGCCGGCGACGCCGGTCATCGCGAGGACGGGGGTGACGCTCGCGGTCACGAGGAGACCGGCGACGGCGCTCAGTCCGACGAGCCCGACGAGACCGCCGAGCACGCCCTTCACCGTGCGATTCTTGTGGGGCATACGCTTGATCGTAGGGGAGTTCCCTGAATACAGCCTTTGACGAGCGCGGCCGGGCGCACCGGCGCGCCCCGATCGACAGGAGTGCCATGACCACGTGGGAGTACCTCACCACGCCGCTGCTGATCCACAACACGGCGGCCATCCTCAACAACTGGGGCAAGCAGGGCTGGGAGCTCGTCCAGGTGGTGCAGGGTCCGGAGGGCGGACTGGTCGCGTACTTCAAGCGCCCTGCCACGACGGACGGCTCGGCCAACGCCGGGCTCGCCGCGGCGGCAGAGGCATCGCGTCAGTTCGAGGGCCAGGCATGAGCCTCTCCGCCCGGCTCGCCGAGCTCGGCATCGAGCTGCCCGCCGTCGCCGCCCCGGTCGCTGCCTACGTCCCCGCCGTCGTGCACGGCGGCCTCGTGTACACCTCCGGTCAGCTGCCGTTCGTCGACGGCTCCCTCCCGGCCACGGGGAAGGTCGGTACCGAGGTCTCCGCCGAGGACGCGAAGTCCTACGCCCGTACCTGCGCGCTCAACGCGCTCGCCGCCGCGGCCGACGCCGCGGGCGGTGTGGACCGCCTCGCGGGAGTGGTGCGCGTGGGCGGCTTCGTCGGCTCGGCCGACGGCTTCACCGGCCAGCCGGGCGTCATCAACGGCGCCAGCGAGGTGCTCGGGGAGATCTTCGGCGACGAGGGCCGCCACGCGCGTGCCGCGGTCGGCGTCGCGGAGCTCCCGCTCGGCAGCCCGGTCGAGGTCGAGGTCACCTTCCGCCTCGCCTGACCCAAGAACGACGAACGCCCCCTCCGTGACGGAGGGGGCGTTCTTCATGCTCGGGTTACTTCACCTGTGCCGAGATGATGCTCATCACCGCGGTGTCGGCGAGGGTCGTCGTGTCTCCGACCTCGCGCCCCTCCGCGACATCGCGCAGCAGGCGGCGCATGATCTTGCCGGAGCGCGTCTTCGGGAGCTCTCCGACGATGTACACGTCCCGCGGCCGCGCGATCGCGCCGATCTGCTCGCCGACCCAGAGCCGCAGCTGCTGCGCCAGTCCCGCCGGGTCGTGCGCGGCCAGGTAGCTCTCCTTGATGATCACGAAGGCCACCACCGCCTGGCCCGTGGTCTCGTCGGAGGCTCCGACCACCGCCGCCTCCGCCGTGGCCTCGTGCGCCACGAGAGAGGACTCGATCTCGGCGGTCGACAGCCGGTGACCCGAGACGTTCATGACGTCGTCGACTCGGCCGAGCAGCCACAGGTCGCCGTCCTCGTCGAGCCGGGCGCCGTCGCCGGCGAAGTAGTAGCCCTGCTTCTCGAACTTCTCCCAGTATGTCTCGCGGAAGCGCTCGGGGTCGCCCCAGATGCCGCGGAGCATGCTCGGCCACGGCTCGGTGATGACCAGGAGTCCGCCGTTGCCGTTGCCGACCTCGACGCCCTGCTCGTCGACCACGTCGAGCGAGATCCCGGGAAGCGGCACCTGGGCCGAACCCGGCTTGGTCGCCGTCACGCCCGGCAGAGCGGAGACCATGATCGCTCCGGTCTCGGTCTGCCACCAGGTGTCGACGATCGGCGTCTTGCCTGCGCCGATCACCTCGCGGTACCACATCCACGCCTCGGGGTTGATGGGCTCGCCCACCGAGCCGAGCACGCGCAGCGACGACAGGTCGAACTTCTTCGGCACGCTGCGGCCGATCTTCATGAACGAGCGGATCGCCGTGGGGGCCGTATAGAAGATGGAGACCTTGTACTTCTCGATGATCTCCCACCAGCGGCCGGGATGCGGGGTGTCTGGCGTGCCCTCGTAGAGCACCTGGGTGGCGCCGTTCGCGAGCGGCCCGTACGTCACGTAGCTGTGCCCGGTGATCCAGCCGATGTCGGCCGTGCACCAGAACACGTCGGTCTCCGGCTTGAGGTCGAAGACGTACTTGTGCGAGTACGCGGCCTGCGTGAGGTAGCCGCCCGAGGTGTGCAGGATGCCCTTCGGCTTTCCGGTGGTGCCGGAGGTGTAGAGGATGAAGAGCGGATTCTCCGCCGGGAACGCCTGAGCCGTGTGCTCCGCTGAGGCGGCGGGAACGACGTCGTGCCACCAGATGTCGCGACCCTCGGTCCACTCCACTTCGTTCTCGCCGCGCTTGACGACGAGGACGTGCTCGACGGTCTGCTGCTCACCCTCACCGCGGTCGGCCAGCGCCTGGTCCACGGCCGGCTTGAGAGCCGACACGCGGCCCTTGCGGTAGCCGCCGTCGGCCGTGATCACGAGCTTGGCGCCGGCATCGTCGATGCGGGAGCGCAGGCTGTCCGCGCTGAAGCCGCCGAACACGACCGAGTGGATGGCTCCGACGCGCGCGACCGCGAGCATCGCCGCGATCGCCTCGGGGATCATCGGCAGGTAGATGGCCACGCGGTCGCCCTGGCCGACGCCGAGTCCCTCGAGGACGTTGGCGACGCGCTTGACCTCCTCGGTCAGTTCGGCGTAGGTGATGCGGCGGCTGTCGCCGGGCTCGCCCTCCCAGTGCAGCGCGACGCGATCGCCGTTACCGGCTTCGACGTGACGATCGAGGCAGTTGTACGCGACGTTCAGCTCTCCGTCGTCGAACCACTTCGCGAACGGCGGGTTGCTCCAGTCGAGCGTCTTCGTGAAGGGGGTGTGCCAGTGCACGAGCTCACGGGACTGGTCGGCCCAGAAGCCCTCGCGATCCGCCGCGGCCCGCTCGTACAGCTCGGGTGAGGCGACGGCCTGCGCTGCGAACTCCTCGGAGGGAGGGAACTGCCGGGTCTCGTCGAGAAGGTGGTCGATCTGGCTGCTCATCGGCAGGCGCTCCTTTGCGGCATACGGGTCATGCGGGCGTGATCGCAGGGGGGAAGGTGCGACCAGGTCAGGGCGAATCTATCCCTGCGCCCTGCGCGGTAATACTGCCGAAAGTCGGTAGTGTCGCCGGTTTTGTCAGGACGGTCGCCTTGCGTACACTCGACGACAGCCGAAATCTCATTCCGGCCTTGGCGCGCCCGATTCCCCCGATCGCGAGCCGCCGTGGGCGGCATCTCATTCCCCCCGTGAGATGCCGCCCTCTTCTTTGGGAGCGCTCCCCACGCCAGGGTGCGCGACGGGCGGCGCCGTCCGCATCGCTTCATCTGCACGCGGGCCGCCGTGTGGAGGTTGTGCACACCACCCGACCGCGGGCGGGGATCCGCGGATGTCCCGCTGCCGCCGGTGCCTATCTTCGCCGTATGTCCGAACGGTTCGTCATCCAGAGCAGAAGCGTCGGCGCGGCCGATGACCTCCCGGCCACGCCGCACGCGATCCTCCGGGCCGAACCGGCGTTCGCACCGCTGGCCCCCTTCGTCGACGACGACGTGACCGATGTGTTCGTGAACGGCGAGGACGCGCTGTTCGTCGATCGTGGCGACGGCACGGAACGGGTAGGCGGCTGGCGCGCCACCGAACGCGAGGTGCGCGACCTCGCCGTCGCGCTGGTCGGACTCGGCGGGCGTCACCTCGACGACCAGGCGCCCTGTGTCGACGTCCGGCTCGGTTCGGGAGTCCGGGTGCACGCCGTGCTCACTCCGGTCTCGACACGGGGTACCGCCCTGTCCATCCGCATCCCTCGGGTGCAGTCCGCCGACCTCGACGCCCTGGCGGCGCTCGGCACGTTCGACCCTCCGCAGCAGCGCTGGCTCGAGCGGCTGGTCGCCGACCGCGCCAACCTCCTGTTGACGGGCGGCACCGGCACCGGCAAGACGACGCTGCTGTCGGCGCTGCTGTCCGCGGTGCCGCCGTCGGAGCGCATCGTCACGATCGAGGATGTCGCCGAACTCCGTCCGCGGCATCCCCACCACGTCGCGCTGGAGGCGCGTCAGGCCAACCTGGAAGGCGCCGGCGGGGTCGGCCTCGCGCGCCTCGTGCGGGAATCGCTGCGGATGCGTCCGGATCGGCTCGTGGTCGGCGAGTGCCGCGGCGAAGAGGTGCGCGAGCTGCTGACCGCGCTGAACACCGGCCACGACGGCGGCGCGGGGACCCTGCACGCGAGCGGAGTGCTCGACGTGCCGGCGCGGCTGGAGGCGCTGGGCGCGCTCGCGGGCATGGATGCCGTCGCGTTGGCGCGCCAGGCCGTCAGCGCCTTCACCGCGGTGCTTCATCTCGAGCGCGCGTCGGACGGCAGGCGGCGCATCGCCAGGGCGGGGCGCCTGGTCCTGCAGGGGGACCGTCTGGGCATCGAGGAGGCGCAGCCGTGGTGAGGGGGCGCCCGAGCACAGCGCCGGGAGTGCCCGATGTCGCGGACTCCGTGCAGACGCTCGCTGTGCTGCTGCAGGCCGGGGCCGCGCCGATCGTCGCGTGGCGGCACCTCGCGGCCTCGGGGGACCGTCACGCGCTCGCCATCGTCGAGAGGGTGGAGGACGGCACAGGGCTCGTCGCGGCGATCGGTGCGGAGGGCGGCTCCTGGGTGGAGCTGGCCGCGGCCTGGGAGGTGGCCACCGTGGTGGGCGCGCCGCTGGCTGAGGTGCTGCGCACGATCGCGGAGTCTCTGCGCGACGCGGCGGCCGCGACCGACGACGTGCGCATCGCCCTCGCCGAGCCCGCCGGGACGGCGCGGCTGCTGCTCTGGATGCCGTTGGCCGGACTGCTGCTCGGGTTCGCGCTCGGCTTCGACACCCTCGGCGTGCTGGTCGGCAACCCTCTGGGCACAGCGTGCGTGATCGTCGGACTGCTGCTCGTAGGGGCTGCTCGTCTCTGGACGTCGCGCCTGCTCCGCCGCGCTCAACCGGCGCCGGGAACCCCCGGCATCGCCGCCGAACTCGTCGCCGTGGCGCTCACCGGCGGCGCGCCCATCGAGCGTGCGGTGCGCCTCGTCGCCGAGACAGCGGTCGCCGAACCTGCGGGGGAGGCACGTGTGCGTCAGGTGCTCGACCTCTCGCGCGAGGCCGGGGTGCCCGCGGTCGAGCTTCTTCGCGCCTCCGCGGCGCAGGACCGCCACCGCGCGCGGGTGCGGGGTCGGCTGGCGGCTGCCGCGCTGTCGACGCGTCTGCTCATCCCGCTCGGCGTCTGCACCCTCCCCGCCTTCCTGCTGCTCGGGGTCGCCCCGCTGCTGCTCAGCGTCCTCGCCTCGACGCCACTCCCCGTCTGACCGGCCGATCCGCATCGACGGCCGTTTCCCGCTCCCAGAAGAAGCCACAGAAGAAAGAGGAAGAAGGAAACCATGAACACCGACACCCCGCACGCCATCCCCATGCTCGACCGCCGCCGCGCCGCTGCGCTGTTCGGTGACGACACCGGAGCCGCCACTGCCGAATACGCCATCACGACCATGGCAGCCGTCGCCTTCGCCGGTCTTCTGGTCGTGATCCTGCGGTCGGACGAGGTGCGCGGCATCCTCACCGATCTCGTCCGTCGCGCGCTGTCGGTCTCATGAGACGGCCCGATCGCGTGGGGGCGCACAGGGTCGGCCGCCTGTGCGCCCAGGCAGAGGCAGCAGCGGAGGCAGCGGCGGAGGCAGAGGCAGAGACGGAGGCGGAGGCGGTGACCGGGACTAAGGCGGAAGCGAGGGCAGGCGTCGGCGCAGGGACGGGCGCTGAGAAAGAGGTGCACGCAGGCGCGGAGGCGGAGCGCGGCTCGGTCGCCGCCGAGCTCGCCGTCGCGCTTCCGGCCGTGGTCCTGGTGCTGCTGCTCGGCGTCGGTGCGCTCAGCGCGGCGTCCAGGCAGGTGGTGCTGCAGGACGCCGCGGCCGATGCCGCACGGCTGATGGGGCGCGGCGAAGGGGAGGGCGTGGCTGCCGGGGCCGTGCGTGCTGCCGTCCCCGAAGCGGGTGTGACCTTCGCCGCAGCCGACGCACTCGTCTGCGCGACAGCCACGCTCGACGTGTCCCTCGGGGCATTCGTCCACGTCCCGCTCCGCGCCTCCAGCTGCGCTCTGGACGGAGGGCGCTGATGGCAGGCTCGGCCCTCGCCGCCGGTGTGCTCGCGGTGGGCGCGACGCTGTCGATCGGTCTCGCGGCGGTCGGGGGAGCGGCGGTGACGGCGCAGCGCGCCGCCGCCGCGGCCGACGCTGCCGCGCTCGCCGCAGCCGATGCGGCGACCGGTGCGGTGCCCACCGCCGAGGCCCCGTGCACGCTCGCCGCGCGGGTCGCCGTCGCGGGTGCGGCGCGGCTGACCTCGTGTTCGCTGGAGGGGGACGTGGCGACCGTGTCGGTGGAGGCGGCGTACGCTGGACTGGCCGCCGTCTCCCGCGCCCGTGCCGGGCCACCCGAGGGTCCATGACGGCGGCGCGACCCCTCACCCCCTGTGAACGACCCCGCACAGCGGTGTGTATGGTGTGCTTCGAAGAAAGGACGCACCCTTGGCTGAAGGCAAGAAGCTCGTCATCGTCGAGTCCCCGACGAAGATGCGGTCTATTCAGGGATACCTCGGCGACGGCTACGAGGTGCTCAGCTCCGTCGGCCACATCCGCGACCTCGCCGACAAGAAGGACATCCCCGCCGAGGACAAGAAGGCGTACGGGAAGTACTCGATCGACATCGACAACGGCTTCGACCCGTACTACGTGGTGTCCGACCGCAAGACCAAGACGGTCGCCGAGTTGAAGCGCGCGCTGAAGAGCGCCGACGAGCTCCTGCTCGCCACTGATGAGGACCGCGAGGGCGAGGCCATCGCCTGGCACCTGCTCGAGACACTGAAGCCCAAGGTGCCCGTCAAGCGGATGGTCTTCCACGAGATCACCAAGGACGCCATCCAGGCCGCTGTCGGCAACACCCGTGAGCTCGATCACGCGCTCGTGGATGCACAGGAGACCCGCCGCATCCTCGACCGCCTCTACGGCTGGGACGTCTCGCCCGTCCTCTGGTACAAGGTGAAGACGGGCATCTCCGCCGGTCGTGTGCAGTCCGCCGCCACACGGCTCATCGTGGACCGCGAGCGCGAGCGGATGGCGTTCGTCTCCGCCGAGTACTGGGATGTCGACGCGAGCGCCGCCGCCACGGGCACCTCGTTCCGCATCCGTCTGGTGCGGGTGGACGGTGGCCAGCTCGCTCGCGGTACCGACTTCGACGACTCCGGCAAGCTCAAGAAGGCCGTGGTCGTGCTCGATGAGGCCAAGGCGACGGCGCTCGCCCGCGCGGTCGAGGCGGCCGGAGCCGGCACCGTCACCAAGGTCGAGGCGAAGCCGGGAACCCGGAGCCCCTATGCGCCCTTCACCACCTCGACCATGCAGCAGGAGGCTGGTCGCAAGCTCTCGATGAGCGCCAAGCAGGCGATGAGCGTGGCCCAGCGCCTGTACGAGAAGGGGTACATCACCTATATGCGCACCGACTCCACGGCGCTGAGCACCCAGGCGGTGCAGGCGGCGCGGAGCCAGGCGGTCGCGCTCTACGGGGACAGTGCCGTTCCGCTCAAGCCGCGGGTGTACAAGTCCAAGAGCAAGAACGCGCAGGAGGCGCACGAGGCGATCCGCCCCTCCGGCGAGAACTTCCGGACGCCCGCCTCCCTGTCGTCTGAGCTGGACCGCGAGGAGCAGCGCCTCTACGACCTCATCTGGAAGCGGACCGTCGCCAGCCAGATGGCCGACGCCAAGTACGAGACCACGACGGTGACGATCGCGGTCGACGCCGGCGGACAGAACGCCGAGTTCACCGCGTCCGGCACGGTGTACACCTTCAAGGGCTTCCTGGAGGCGTACGAAGAGGGGCGCGACGAGAAGCGCAGCGACGCCGATGCGGCCGAGAACCAGTCGCTTCCCGCGGTGGCCGTGGGCGATGAGCTCGCGGTGTCGGACGCCGAGTCCAAGGGGCACCGCACCACCCCGAAGCCGCGCTACACCGAGGCGTCGCTGGTGAAGGTGCTGGAGGAGAAGGGCATCGGCCGTCCGTCCACCTTCGCCACGATCCCGGAGACCATCCTCGACCGCGGCTACGCCGTCAAGCGGGGACAGGCGCTCGTGCCGACGTGGCTCGCGTTCAGTGTCGTGCGTCTGCTCGAGGAGCACTTCGCCGATCTCGTCGACTACGACTTCACCGCCGCCCTGGAGGACGACCTCGACACCATCGCCCGCGGCGAGCAGAACCGCGTCGAGTGGCTGAAGTCGTTCTACTTCGGCTCCGACTCGCACGTGGGGCTGCGCCAGGTCGTCGACAACCTCGGCGAGATCGACGCCAGGGCTCTGAACTCGACGCGCATCACCGACACGGCCACTCTGCGGTTCGGCAAGTACGGGCCCTACCTCGAGGTCGCCGACCCGGAGAACCCGGACGCCAAACCGCGTATCGTCAACGTCCCGGAGGACCTCGCTCCCGACGAGCTCACGGCGGAGAAGGCGCAGGAGCTCATCGATGCTCCGGTCGCCGGCGACCGCGTGCTCGGCGAGAACCCCGAGAACGGCAAGATCATCGTTGTGAAGGACGGGCGGTTCGGCCCGTACGTGCAGGAGAACGACCCCGTCTCCGACGATGCCGACGTGGACGAGACCACGGGCGAGGTCGTCGAGGCTCCCAAGCCCAAGAGGGGCGCGAAGAAGGAGGCGGCGCCCAAGCCGCGCACCGCCTCGCTGTTCCGTTCGATGTCGGTCGACACGCTCGATCTCGACACCGCGCTCAAGCTGCTGAGTCTGCCCCGGGTCGTCGGCGTGGACCCCGAGTCCGGCGACGAGATCACCGCCCAGAACGGCCGCTTCGGTCCGTACCTCAAGAACGGCACGGATTCGCGATCGCTGGAGAGCGAGTCGCAGATCTTCGATGTCACGCTCGAGCAGGCGCTCGAGATCTACCAGCAGCCCAAGTACGGCGCGCGGCGGGCGTCGAGCGCCCTCGCCGAGTTCGATGCCGACCCGGTGAGCGGCAAGCCCATCCGGGTGCGGGACGGCAGGTTCGGGCCCTACGTGACCGACGGCGAGACCAACGTCACGATCCCGCGCGGGCAGACGCCGGACGACATCACGTTCGAGATCGCGGTGCAGATGCTGGCAGACAAGCGCGCCAAGGGTCCGGCGCCCAAGCGCGGGTCGCGCGGCGCTGCGAAGAAGGCTCCGGCGAAGAAGGCTCCCGCGAAGGCCTCTGCGGCGAAGGGTGCTGCGGCGAAGAGCACTGCGAAAACCTCTGCGTCGAAGAGCACTGCGAAGAAGGCTCCTGCGAAGACCTCTGCGGCCAAGAGCGGGGCAAAGGCCTCGGCGTCGAAGTCCGCGAGCGCCACCTCGGCGGCCCGCTCGGCCGCGGCGAAGAAGGCAGCGGCGACCCGCGCGGCCAACGCGGCGGCCAAGGCGGCGGAGCAGGCGGGCTCGTGACAACGGCCCGCGGCGCGTGGATCACTCTCGAAGGCGGAGACGGCTCAGGGAAGACCACGCAGTCCAACCTGCTCGCCGACTGGCTGGAGCAGCAGGGCCATCGGGTCGTGCGAACGAGGGAGCCCGGCGGCACCGAGGTCGGCACGCTGATCCGCGAGATCGTGCTGCACCACCGCGGGGACATCGCGCCCAGGGCCGAGGCGCTGCTCTACGCCGCCGACCGCGCGCACCACGTGGCCACCGTCGTGCGTCCGGCCCTCGCACGCGGTGCGGTCGTGCTGCAGGACCGCTACCTCGACTCCTCCGTGGCGTACCAGGGCGCGGGGCGTGTGCTCGATGCCACGGAAGTCCGCGACCTGTCGCTCTGGGCTGCGGAGGGGGCGCTGCCCGACCTCACGGTGCTGCTCGACCTCGACCCCGCGGCCGCCCGCAGTCGCCTGGACTCGGCCGACAAGCCGTTCGACCGCCTGGAAGCGGAGCAGGCCGAGTTCCACTCGCGCGTGCGGCAGGCCTACCTCGGGCTCGCAGCCGCAGAGCCGGAGCGGTTCCTCGTGCTCGACGCCGCGCAGTCGCCCGAGGTCATCGGAGAGCGCATCCGCGCCAGAGTCGCCGCACTTCTCGACTGATACTGCACACCGCTCCCGTCCGGAGACTTCTCGTGTCCGGCAGGAGGCGTCCCCGCGGCGTCGGCGGTCCCGATTAGGCTGAGTGCATGCCCCCGACTCTCTCCGCCCCGTTCCCGTGGGCCGACGTCTGGGGGCAGGAAGCCGCGGTGCAGACTCTGCGGGCCGCTGCCTCCGACCCGGCCGCCCTCTCGCACGCCTGGCTGCTCACGGGTTCCCCAGGGTCCGGCCGCTCGACCCTGGCCTATGCGTTCGCCGCGGCCCTGATCGCGGAGGGCCCGGACGACGAGGCGACCATGCGGCAGGTGCTCGCCGGTACCCATCCCGATGTCACGGCGCTCCGCACGGACAAGGTGATCATCACGATCGCCGAGGCCAGGGCGCTCGTGGAGCGCTCCTACTTCGCCCCCTCGGCGGGGCGGTACCGGGTGATCGTGGTCGAGGACGCTGACCGCATGGTGGAGCGCACCTCGAACGTGCTCCTGAAGGCGCTGGAGGAGCCGCCGGAGCAGACGGTCTGGATCCTGTGCGCGCCGAGCGAGGCCGACCTGCTGCCGACGATCCGCTCCCGCGTGCGCTCGCTGCGGTTGCGCGAGCCCGACGTCGCCGACGTGTCCCGGCTGATCAGCCTGCGTACGGGTGTCGACGAAGCGGTCGCCGAGCAGGCGGCACGTCATGCCCAGCGTCACATCGGCATGGCACAGCGCCTGGCCACCGATGACGCGGCGCGCCGCCGGCGCGACGAGACTCTGCGTGCCGTGATCGGCGTCCGCGGGGTCAACGACGCCGTGGAGGTCGCCGGCCGCATCATCCAGGCGGCGACGGAGGATGCGAAGGCTCTCACCGCGGAGCGTGATGCGAGCGAGCGCGCGGCGCTGCTGCGCACGGTGGGCGTCGCGGAGGGGCAGGCGGTGCCGCCCGCGCTGCGGGCACAGGTGTCAGCCCTGGAGGACGAGCAGAAGAAGCGGGCGACGCGCAGCCTTCGCGACGGGATCGATCGCGTTCTCACCGATCTGCAGTCGCTGTTCCGAGACGTGGTGATGCTGCAGTTCGGTCGCGGCGACGACCTCATCAATCGCGAGCTGCACACCGAACTGGCAGCTCTCGCCGCCGCGTGGCCGGTGACCCGTACCCTTGACGTACTCGACCACCTTGCCGACACCCGGGAGTCGCTGGAGCGCAACGTCGCTCCGCTGCTCGCCCTGGAGAGCTTGCTCGTGACGGTCACGAGCGGGAGGAAACCGTGAACACCCCACCCCTGTCCCGCCTCCGCCGTGCCGCCGCCCTCATCGCCGGCGTGGCCGTGGCCTCCGTGGCGCTGTCCGGCTGCCTCTACGCCCTGATCCCCGAGCAGTCGAGCAGGCCGAGCCAGGAGCGGGAGCCGGACACCGAGGGTGTCGCGGCGGACCTGCTGCCGTACTACTCGCAGGAGCTCGACTGGACGGACTGCGGCGCTGGGTTCGAGTGCACCGACGTCACGGCGCCCCTCGACTGGGAGAACCCGAGCGCGGGCGAGATCAGCCTGTCCGTGGTGCGGCACCGCGCCGAGGGGGAGGCGGTGGGCTCGCTGCTCACGAACCCGGGCGGCCCTGGCGCGAGCGGCGTCGACCTCATCCGCGACAGCCTCGACTACGCCGTGGGTCCCGCGCTGATCGAGAACTACGACGTGATCGGGTTCGACCCGCGCGGCGTGGGCGAATCGACCGCGGTCACGTGCTTCGACGACGCCGAGATGGACGAGTACCTGTACCCCAGCGAGCCCGTCGGGGCGGAGCGAGGCACGCCGGAGTGGGAGGCCGACCTGCTCGAGGCCCACCGGTCGTTCGCCGAGGCCTGCGACGCGAACAGCGGCGGCATCCTGCCCTACATCACGACTGTCAACGCGGCGCGGGACATGGACCTGATCCGCGCGGTCCTGGGCGACAAGCAGCTCAACTACCTCGGCTACTCCTACGGCACGTTCCTCGGCGCCACCTACGCCGAGCTCTACCCGGAGAAGGCCGGTCGGCTCGTGCTCGACGGGGCGATCGACCCCGCGATCCCCGGGCTCGATGTGGGCGCGACGCAGGCGCTCGGATTCGAGTCCGCGCTGCGGGCCTACATGCAGGACTGCCTGGAATCCGACGGCTGCCCCTTCACCGGCACCGTCGATGAGGCGATGACCGACCTGGGGGCGCTCCTGGCCAGCGTCGACCGCACCCCGCTGGAGAACGGTGACGGACGCCTGCTGAACGCCGACGCGCTCATGACGGGCATCATCGCCGCCCTCTACTCGCAGGACAGCTGGGACTACCTGACGCAGGCGCTGGAGGAGGCGCTGCAGGGCGACCCGACCACGGCGTTCGTGCTGGCCGACTTCTACAACGGCAGGGAGAACGGCACCTACATCGACAACTCGACGGAGGCGTTCCGCGCGTACAACTGCATGGACTATCCGGTGGAGGACGACCCCGCCGCCGAGGCCGCGACGGAGGCGAAGATCGCGGAGGGCGCGCCGACGATCGCTCCGTACTGGACCGGACCCGACCCCTGTGAGGTCTGGCCGTACCCGCCCACGGGCACGCGCGGCGAGATCACGGCCGAGGGTGCGGGGCCGATCCTTGTGATCGGCACGACCAATGACCCGGCGACGCCGTATGAGTGGTCGGAGTCCCTTGCCGATCAGCTCGAAGAGGGCGTGCTGATCACCCGGGTGGGCGAGGGGCACACCGGATACAACAAGGGCAACGCCTGTGTCGACGACGCTGTCGAGGCGTTCCTGCTCGACGACGTGGTGCCGGAGGACGGTCTCCGCTGCGAGTGAGGGCGTCTCGATTCGCGAGAGAGCGCGAGACAGGGTAATATCGGTGATCGCGCCGCTCACGCGTCGCACGCCGCTTTAGCTCAGTCGGCAGAGCATTTCACTCGTAATGAAAAGGTCGTCAGTTCGATTCTGACAAGCGGCTCCAGATGAGAGTAAGGCCCCCGGGAAACCGGGGGCCTTTTCTCTTGGCCGTGCATGGCAGCTGCATGGCAGTGCCGACGGCTCGAGGGCATGCCCGCGTAGGGCGGCTCCAGGGCGCGTGCGGAGCGGGGCCGTCATCCCCGACGGGAGTGCAGTGCGGCGGCGGTCACGCCGACCCCGCGGTCTCGGTCTCGAGCGAAGACGGCGAGCACGTCCGCGGCGGCCGCCCCCGGGATGTCCGCCAGCACGGCGACCAGTCGCCTGCGGGCACCCACGTCCGACTCCGCTGCGGCCTCGCCCACCGCGGCGGCGATGCCAGCGGCCGTGGTCGGGTCGACGGCGAGCCCTGCCAACGCCTCGCCGGCCGCTACGTCCTCGAACCCGCCGGCGACCTGTGCCACGAGCCCTCCGATCATGGAGGCGTCGCCGGCGCGAGCCCGCAGCACCCGTGCGCGGGCACGGATCCGAGGGTCCGGATCCGCCGCCCGTGCTCCCAGGGCCTCGCGGCTGGCGTCCGAATCGATCTTCTCCAGTGCGGCGAGGGCCCGGTACCGATGCTGCTCGTCCGGGTCGTCGAGTGCTGCCAAGAGGGCCGGGACAGCGTCGTCGCCCCGCCGAGCCACAGCCCAGGCGAGGGCACCGGCGGCATTCGTGTCGTCCTCTCGCAGCAGTGCGTCGACCAGCACCCCGGCCGGGGCGTCAGCGGGGCCGGCCACCAGTGCTCTGCGCTGTCGCTCGGAGGCGTCGGCGGCCTGCAGACCCCGCATCAGCTCGACGGTGCGCAGCGCCGCATCCCAGTCCTGCGGCTTCCCCGCCCGCACCCGCTCTAGGCGCTGCGCGAGTTCCTGCAGCTCCGCCAGCCGTTCGCGTGTGCGCAGCAGCAGGCGGGAGAGCGCCTCGGCCGGAGAGAAGGTCGCATCGTCCAGTGCCGCAGCCACGTCGGACAGGGGGATGCCGAGCGAACGCAGGTTCTCGATGTGCACAAGCCGACGCAGGTCCTGCTCCGTATAGTCGCGGTAGCCGCCGCTGGTGCGCGCGGCAGGCGTCAGCAGGCCGATACGGTCGTAGTGCCGCAGCATGCGCGCGCTGATGCCGGAGCGCGCAGAGACCTCACCGATGCGCACGGTCAGTCCTGTTCGACCGGGGGCGCCGCGCGCAGTGCGACGACGCGCTCCGCCTCGGCGACGGCGGCGGCGAAGTCGTCCTCCGGCGACTCGATGAGGTGCCGCGTGGCGAGCGCGTGCGCGCGCACCTCCGGGTCGGGATGGTCTTCGGCGGCTGCGGCGGCGGCGGTGCCCGCGTCGCCGAGCAGGGCGATCGCTCTACTCAGGCTGCGCTGCAGTGCGAGGTCTCCGCGACCGAGCTCGCCGATCAACTCCCGGGCGAGGTCGTGATGCTGCGCGACGGGCGCAAGGCCTGCCGCGGCGCGCCAGGCTGCCCGCGCCACTTCGGGATCGTCGTCATGGAGCAGCGACGGCGTGATGGCGGTCGCCGCCCGCGCGTCGCCGATCTTCGACAGCGTGTGCAGCGCCTGGCTTCGCGCCTGCGGCTCGGACGACGTCAGCTCCTGCACGAGCAGGTCGACGGAGATGGCGGAGTCCTGCCGCGTGAGCGCCCACGTGAGCATGTCGCGCACGAAGAAGTCGGGCTCCACGGCGCATCGTGCGATCAGCACGGGAATGAACGCCTGATCGGGACTGGTTCCGGCCGTGAGAGCGGCCTGCAGACGCGCGGAGGAGCTCGGCGCCTGCAGGGCGCGGTCGAGTCGGGCGGCGTGTGATTCGGTTCGTGCAGTCATGGGGCACCTCCACCGACCATCCCACACCCTGTCACGGTGACAAGGTCAAGCAGCCCTGCCGCATGCATCGCCGTGTCCGCGCGGCGTACCCTCGGAGGATGAGCAGAGCGCTTCTCATCGTCGATGTGCAGAACGACTTCACGGAGGGTGGTGCGCTCGCGGTCGCGGGAGGCGACGCCGTCGCCGCCGCGGTCTCGGAGTATCTCTCCGTCCATGCGGCGGACTACGCCGTGATCGTGGCGTCGCGGGACTGGCACGACGCGGAGGGGGACAACGGCGGACACTTCGCCGCCGCGCCCGACTTCGTGGACTCCTGGCCGGTGCACTGCGTCGCCGGCACCGCGGGCGCCGAGTACGACCCGCTGCTGGACACGGAGGCGGTCACCCACCACGTGCGCAAGGGGCAGGGGCGCCCGGCGTACTCCCTGTTCGAGGGAACGACGGAGGCCGGCGAGACGGTGGGGGCGGTCCTCAGCGCCGCAGGAGTGGTCGCGGCTGACGTCGTCGGCATCGCGACGGACCACTGCGTGCGCGCGTCGGCCCTCGACGCCATCGCGCACGGCGTGCGGGTGCGCATCCTCACCGACCTCATCGCGGGCGTCGCACCGGAGCCGAGCGAAGCGGCGCTCGCCGAGCTCGTCCATGCCGGGGCCGAACTCGTCGCGAGCGGGAACCCATGAGCGGCAGCGTCCTGCTGCTGCGCGCCGTGAACGTGAGCGGTCGCAACAGCGTGCCGATGGTGCGCCTGCGCGAGCTCGTGGCCGCGCGGACCGGGCTGGAGGAGGTCTCCACCTTTATCGCGAGCGGCAACATCCTGTGCGCGACCCCGGCGGATGCGATCGCGGCCTGTGCTGCCGTCCGGGCGCTGATCGCGGCGGAGTTCGGGGTGGACACCCCGGTGATCCACCGCACGCACGCGGAGCTGCAGGCCTCGGAGGCGGCGCAGCCGTTTCCCGAAGGGGAGCTGAAGCGGGTGCACGCCATGTTCCTGGAGGGCCCGCCCGCGAAGGGGGCGATGGAGGCGCTGCGCGAACGGCTCGTGCCGGGGGAGCGGCTGGCCCTCGTGGGGCAGGATCTGTGGATCGACTATGCCGAGGGCGGCGTGCACTCCACGAAGCTCACGAAGGCGGTGCTCGACCGGGCGCTCGGGGTGGCCGGCACCGCGCGCAACCTCCGGACGACGCGGAAGCTCATCGAGCTGACCGCCTAGCGCCAGCGCTCCGGGCTGACCGCGATCGTGCGGCTGACGGGACTCGGCGGCGTCTGCGCGTGGGCGAGGAGATCGACGCGGCGGGTGTCGCAGCCGGCGCAGCGCACGTAGAGCACCGTGCCGTCGCTGGTGGGGTGGCGCGATTCCACGAGCCAGGCGTGCTCGTGGGTCAGGGCGGGGGGCAGCGGGTGCGGGATCGGGAGGGTGTCGGGGGTGGGCATGAGACCAGCGTGATGTAATGGTCTTATGCATCTCAACCCTTACGGCGAGTATGCCGTGCTGCTGGCCGCGTCACTGGCGAACGACTGGCCAGACGACCGCGAGGGGATCGAGCAGCGCACGCTCGCTCTAGGCATGACGCAGACGTTCCCCGCCGCCGAGGGCGATCACGCCGAAGTCCGAGCCGTGATCGACGAGTGGCTCCGCATCGTTGACGAACCCGATGCCGACGCACGCGCCGCGATGCTCAACGCACAACTGGCCTCCGCGGGGGCGTATCCCCGACTCGTCGACCACGACGGCGAAGGCTGGCATCTGCACTACCGCGACGACGTGCGCTCGCTGCCGTTCGTGCTGCGCGCCACCATCAACCTCGGCACCGCGCTGCATCTGGTGACGCGGGGCATGCACCGGCTCGGGCGCTGCGAGGCCGGCCCCTGCCGCAACGTGGTGGCCGACGTGACGCGCAACGGCCGCCAGCGGTTCTGCTCCGTGAGGTGCGCGAACCGGGCGGCCGTGCGGCGCCACAGGGCGCGCGTCAGCTGAGGTCAGGCGGTCTGACCGGCGTGCTTTCCCTCGCCGATCTCCTCGACCAGCTTCGCGTTGAACGCGGGGAGGTCGTCGGGGGTGCGGCTGGAGACGAGGCCCTCGTCCACCACGACCTCCTCGTCGACCCACGACGCTCCGGCGTTGCGCAGGTCGGTCTTCAGGCTGGGGTAGCTCGTGATGGTCCTGCCGTCGACCACACCCGCCTCGATGAGGATCCAGGCGCCGTGGCAGATCACGCCGACCGGCTTGTGCTGCGCGAAGAAGGCCCGCGCCAGCTCGATCGAGGCCTGGTCCATGCGCAGATGGTCGGCGTTCACGACGCCGCCGGGCAGCACGAGCGCATCGAACTGGTCGGCCGACGCGTCGGCGGCCTTCAGGTCGACCGGCTGCTCATGTCCGTTCTTGCCGGTGATGGCAGCGCCGTCCGGGGCGATGAGCGTCGCGCTCGCGCCCTCGGCGGTCACGGCTTCCCAGGGGCTGGTCAGCTCGCTGTCCTCGAATCCGTCCGTCGCCAGGAATGCCACGCGGTTTCCGGTGAGAGTCATGGTCCGTCCTTTCGGTGGGGAGTCGCCCTGTTCCGGGGACGACTCGACCCTCTCGCGGAGTGCGGTCTCACGGAAGGGGGTGGTCCGTCGGCGGTGCGGATGATACGAGGAGGGTCAGGCGAGGTCCCGCTGGAGCGGCACGAGCAGTCCGGCACCTGCGCCGACCAGGGCGTACACGGCCAGCAGCGCGGCACCGGCGAGCGGTGGAAGCAGGACGGCGGTCCCCAGCGGCACCTGCGTGGCCAGGGCATCGGTGAGGAGGGTGAAGTCGGTGAGCGCGGCCGTCGCTCCGCCGGGGAGGTAGGGGTAGACGTGATTGAGTCCGGGCAGGAGCATCAGCACCGGCTCGAGGAAGTAGAAGTACCCGACCACGATGCCGATGGCGAGGAGCTGATGGCGGGCCAGTGCGCCGATCGCCACCCCGAGCACGGTGTAGACGGCTGCTGCGGCAGCGAGCTGGAGCAGCATGGTCGCGAGGGTGCCGACGCCCACGCCGAGGGTGACGCCGCGAAGAGTTGCGGCGCCCAGGAGTGCGAGTGCCGAGGCGAGGGCCGCGGTGAGTCCGTACCCCAGTCCGAGCAGGACGTAGACCGCGAGCTTCGCGGCGAGCAGCCGTCCGCGTTGCGGGACGGCGAGGAACGTGGTGCCGATCGTCCGGTGGCGGTACTCGCTGGTGATGGCGATGGTGCCGAGGAGTGCGGGGACGAACAGCAGCAGGCCGCTCAGCCCGACGACGAAGCTGACGCCCTCGGCTGTGTCGATGCCGGGCAGCGGGGGAGTGGAGTGCTCGGGCCCGATCAGGGCGAGCAGTCCCGTGAGGCCGGCGCCGCTCGCCGACGCGGCGATCAGCGCCCACAGCGGGAGGCGGGTGGAGAACAGGCGGATCGCTTCGCCGCGCAGCAGATTCATCGGTGGGCTCCTTCGGTGGTGTGTGCGAGGAAGGCGTCCTCGAGGGTGCGGCCGTGCGCCGCGAACTCCTCGATCGGCCCGGACCAGGCGATCCGGCCGCGGTCGATCAGCACGAGGTCGTCGATGCTGAGCTGCAGCTCGCTGAGCACGTGGCTGGAGAGCAGGACCGTGCCGCCGCGCGCGGCGAAGTCTCGGAGGAACGAGCGCAGCCAGACGATGCCGGCGGGGTCGAGGCCGTTCGACGGCTCGTCGAGAAGGAGCACACGCGGATCGCCGAGGAGAGCGGTCGCCAGGGCGAGGCGCTGCCGCATGCCGGTGGAGAAGCCGCCGACGCGGCGCCGGGCGGCGTCCTGCAGGTCGGTGAGCATCAGCACCTCGCCGACACGGGCGGTGTCGTGGCCGCCGAGCGCGGCGTAGGTGCGCAGGTGGTCCTCGGCCGTGGTCCCGGGGTGGGCGGCCGCGAGGTCGAGCATCGCGCCGACGATGCTGCTCGGGCGGGTGAGGCGGCGGTACGGGGTTCCGCCGAACAGCGCGGTCCCCCGGTCGGGCCGGACCAGGCCCAGCATCATGCGCAGCGTGGTGGACTTGCCGGCGCCGTTCGGGCCGAGGAAGCCGGTCACCCGTCCGACCTCGGCGCGGAAGGAGACCTCGTCCACCGCGACGACCTCGCCGTATCGCTTGCTGAGGCCGGCGACCTCGATGGTGATGCCGGTGGGGGACGGGACGGTCATGGAGCTCCTTGGGACGTAGGATCGAAGTATCGCTGAGAACATTATCACGATGAGAACAATGGAGCATCGCATGAACCGATCCGCGCCGATGGCCGACGTCGTCCTGCACCCCGTCCGCCTGCGGATCATCCTGCAGTTCGGCGGCCGCGAGCTCACGACGGCCGAGCTGCGCCGCGCCCTGCCCGACGTCACGCAGGCCACGCTCTACCGTCATGTCTCGGCACTCGTCGACGCCGGCATCCTCGTGGTCGTGCAGGAGCGGAAGGTCCGCGGGGCCATCGAGCGCACGCTGGCCCTCGGCGACCGCATGGCGCACGTGGACGAGCACGCCATGGGCGCGATGGAGGACGCCAGGCTCCGCACCGCGTTCCTCACGTTCCTCGGTGAACTCGGCGCGGGGTTCGACCGCTTCCTCTCCGACCCTGACACGTCGTCGCGAGGCTTCGCCGGCTTCGGGCAGACGCCGCTTCATGTCACGGAGGCCGACCTCGGCGTGATCCAGCACGGGCTCACCGAGCTCCTGGCGCCCTACCGCGACCCGGACCGTGAGGGCGTGCGCCGCGTGGACCTCGCCACCGTGGTGATCCCGCACACTCCCGCGGGGGACGGCGCATCCGACGAGAGCGACGCAGCGACGCCGACGGGGGGATGACGGTGGGCCCCGTGGGGCTCGAACCCACGACCCGCGGATTAAAAGTCCGATGCTCTGCCAACTGAGCTAGAGGCCCGTGCACCCAGTCTAGGGCGCACGACGAAGGGCCGTCGGCGCACAGCTCGCCGACGGCCCTTTCACCCTCCCTGTCCTCCCGATCAGAGAAGGCCGTGTGCCGGTCGGGTCGCCCGGCACCTCCCCGCGCTTACTGCGCCGGGGGCATCAGGACCGAGTCGATCAGGTACACGGTCGCGTTCGCGGTCTGCACGCCGCCGCAGATGACGTTGGCGTCGTTGACCATCCACTCGTCTCCGCTGCCGGTCACCTCGAGGTCGGCGCCCTGCACGGTGGTGTGCATGCCCTCGATGTCGGCCGGCTCGATCTGGCCGGGCACCACGTGGTACGTCAGGATCGACGTCAGCGTGGCGCTGTCGGTCTTCAGGGCCTCGATCGTGGCGGGGTCGATCTTCGCGAAGGCGTCGTCGACGGGGGCGAACACCGTGAACTCGTCGCCGTTCAGCGTGTCGACGAGGTTCACGTCGGGGTTGAGCTGGCCGCTCACGGCCGAGACGAGCGTCTTCAGCAGCGGGTTGTTCGAAGCGGCGACCGCCACCGGATCCTGGGACATGCCCTGGACGGAACCGGGACCGTCGGGGACCTCTTCCGCGTATGCCGCGCAGCCGGGACCGACCAGGTTGGCCGCGGGGTCCATCTCCTCCATCGGCGTCGACTCCGACGTCTCGGGAGCCGTCGGCTCCGACGACTCCTCGGTGGTGCTGCCGCTGCCCATGGAACAGGCGGAGAGCAGGAATGCGCTCGCAAGGCCCAGGGTGACTGCTGCGGTGACCTTCTTCTTGGTGCTGAACATGTCGAGCTCCTTCAGGACTTGGCCACGGCCTCTCCGTGGCGTTGACCGGTGTTCGGAGCCCTCCACGGAACGGATGGGACGAATTTCTGGATTCGTGGATCCGCTCTCCGATCCAATCCGCTGGAGCGAGCGGAGCGAACAGCACCTGACGGAAGCGAGGACCTCATGGACCTGATCATCATCGGCCTGCTCGGCGGGCTCATCACCGGCATCTCGCCGTGCATCCTGCCCGTGCTGCCGGTGATCTTCCTGACGGGAGGAGCCCAGTCGGCCGCCTATGACGGAGAGGCGGTGCCGGCCAGGAGGAGCCGTCCCTTCTTCGTGATCGCGGGACTCGTGCTCAGCTTCACGCTGGTGACCCTCGGCGGATCCCTGCTGCTGGGGCTGCTCAACCTGCCGCAGGACATCATCCGCTGGGTCGGCATCGCCGTGCTGGTCGTGATCGGGGTCGGTCTCATCGTTCCGCGCTTCCAGCACCTTCTGGAGCGTCCGTTCCAGCGCTTCGGCCAGCGCGAGGTCAAGAACCGCGGGAACGGCTTCGGCGTCGGGCTCGCACTCGGCGCCGTGTTCGTGCCGTGCGCCGGCCCCGTGCTGGCGGCCATCATCGTCGCAGGCTCGACGGGCCGGATCGGCCTCGGCACCGTGCTGCTGACGGTGTCGTTCGCGATCGGCGTGGCCGTGCCGCTGCTGGTCTTCGCGCTCGCAGGACGCAGTGTGGTCGAGCGGATCCGGGCGTTCCGCAGCAAGGAGCGCGCGCTGCGCATCGCCGCGGGCATCGCCATGATCGCGCTCGCCGTGGGTCTCGTCTTCAACGTCCCGCAGACGCTGCAGCGGCTGCTGCCCGACTACACGGCGCCGCTGCAGGACCAGATCGCCGATTCCGAGCAGGTGCAGGACGCCCTCGACCTCGGCGGGCTTGTGAACGAGGAGAACAAGGACCTCGACAAGTGCACGAACGGCGCCGAACAGCTGGAGTCGTGCGGCACCGCGCCCTCCATCAAGGGCATCGAGCAGTGGCTGAACACTCCGGGCGGGCAGGCGCTCGATCTGAAGGACCTGCGCGGCCAGGTCGTGCTGATCGACTTCTGGGCGTACTCCTGCATCAACTGCCAGCGCTCCATCCCGCACGTGGTCGCGTGGGACGAGGCCTACCGCGACGCGGGTCTGCAGGTCATCGGCATCCACTCACCCGAGTACGCCTTCGAGAAGGATCCGGGCAACGTGGCGGCGGGTGTGCAGGACTTCGGCATCGAGTACCCGGTGGCGCTCGACAACACGCTGTCGACCTGGACCAACTACCGCAACCGCTACTGGCCGGCCCACTACCTGATCGACGCGGAGGGCACGGTGCGCCACATCTCCTTCGGCGAGGGCAACTACGCGGCCACCGAGGCGATGATCCGCGAGCTGCTGCAGGACGCGGACCCCGCGGTCGAGCTCCCCGCGGCCACCGACGTGAAGGACGAGACCCCCGAGGTCGGCGCCACGACGCGCGAGACGTTCCTCGGCTCCTCCAAGGACGTCAACTACGGCGGCGGCGAGTACCGCGCGGGCGAGGGGAGCTTCACCTTCCCGGAGGACCAGCCCGACGACAGCTTCGCGCTCGACGGCGAGTGGGCCGTGGAGACGCAGTACGCGACGCCCACCGGGGACGGCGGCGCCATCCGCCTCGAGTACCGCGCGGCGGAGGTGCGGATGGTCGTTGCCGGCTCCGGCGAGGTCGTCGTGCGCGACGAGAACGGCGACGAGCAGACCATCGAGGTGGACGGCACGCCGCGCTCGTACGGTCTGGTCGATCGCGAGTCGATCGAGAAGGGCACGCTGACGCTCGAGGTCCCTGCCGGTGTCGAGGTGTATTCCTTCACCTTCGGGTGACGCCTGCACGGGATGAGGGAGGAGATACGGCATGCTGGTGGAGATGGTCATCGATGGGATGGACGTTCCGGAGGACGGAGCGACACAGGATGCTGTCGCCGACCTCCTCGTCCGCGTCGCCTCCGGTGATCAGGCTGCCTTCGCCGAACTCTACGATGCGCTCTCCCCGCGCGTGTTCGGCCTCATCCTCCGCGTGCTCGTCAACAGGGCGCAGAGCGAGGAGGTGCTGCAGGAGGTGTTCCTGGAGATCTGGCAATCCGCTGCGCGCTTCGCTCCGAACAAGGGTCAGGGACGAACATGGGTGATGACGATCGCTCATCGTCGGGCCGTCGACCGGGTGCGGGCTTCGCAGTCGAGTGCGGACCGCGATGTGCGGGCCGGCTATCGCGACCTGGGCGTGGCGCACGACAGCGTCGCGGAACGAGTCGAGCTGGCCATCGAGGGAGAGCGGGTCGTCGCGGCGCTGACAGGGCTTCCTGAGGCGCAGCGAGAGGCGCTCGTCCTCGCCTACTACGGCGGTTACAGTCAGAACGAGATCGCGGCGCTCGTGGGAGCGCCCCTGGGGACCATAAAGACACGGATGAGAGACGGGCTGACCCGGCTCCGCACGGCGATGGGGGTGACGGCATGAACGAGAAGGACTTCGCAGAGCTCGCGGCAGGTGCCGCGCTCCACGCGCTGTCGGCGGACGACG
>NZ_JALXPE010000016.1 GCF_025143365.1 Microbacterium sp. p3-SID336
ACACGAGGAACCAGCGGTCCTTGTCGAGTCCGCGCTGGATCTCGATCGCGACGTCCTGGCTGGTCAGGTCGATGCCGTCGAGGCCATCGACCGCTGCGCGGACATCGGCGAGGAGACTGTCGATGTCCGCGATCACGGCATGCACGAGGTCGTCTGAGCTCGCGAATCCCGCCGGGACGCTTGTGACGGCGCCCTTCTCGGCGACAGCGCTCACACGGGCGTCGAGCGGGAGCCCGAGCGCGACGATGCGTTCCGCCGCCGCGTCGGCGAAATCGCCCGCGTTGCTCGCGATGGTGTCCAGCAACTCGTGGACGCCGACGAAGTTCGCGCCGCGCACGTGCCAGTGCGCCTGCTTGGCGTTGATCGTCAGTGCCTGAAGGCCGAGCACGACGGGCGTGAGGAACTGCGCGGTCGCGACAACCGCCGTCGGGTCGCTCGCGGTCGTGGCGATGGTGTCTGTGCTGCTCATATCAATCGTTCTCCCTGCTCGTTGGTTTCTTGATTCGGTGGACTCGGTCACGATCGGATGTCTGCGCCGGCTGGCTCTGATGCGGTTCGGGCTCGGAGGGCGGGGATGACGTCTTGTCCGATCTCTTCCATGACGTCCTCGACATCTCTGCGTCCCGGCCGCAGCACCAGGTTGATGTGCGCGATCCCTGCCGAGGCCAGTCCCGTGAGGTAATCGGTGAGACCGGTGGTGCCGACCCGTGCGCCGAGGCGGATGGGCTCGAAGGGTGCATCCGGGTTCTCAGCGAGGTCGAGGTAGAGGTTCGTCATGAACGGCTTGAGCGATATCGCCCGCCACTGCGCGGCGACGGCGCGCATCTGCGGGCCTGCACGGTGGTAGGTCATGTGCGCGTCGAGATTCTCGGCCGCCCACGCCGGGGACTGCTGCGCGCCACCGATCCCGATCAGTGGAATCGTCCCGTCCACAGGGGCGGGCAGGAACGAGTCCTGATCGATCCGGCCCTGCGCCGCCTGCTCCCAGATCTCACGCATGACACGCACGCCTTCGCGGTAGGTCTCTCCACGGCGATCGAAATCGGCTCCGAAGAACGGGTACTCGCCCGGCCTGTCGCCCGAGGCGAGGCCGAGCAGCAGCCGCCCACCGGAGAGAGCGTCGACGGTGGCGGCCTCCTTTGCCAGCGTCACAGGGTGCCGCAGCGGGAGCACAATCCCTGCCGTGCCGAGCAATATGCGCTCGGTCGATGCGGCGAGGTAGCCGAGGTAGGGGATGGGGTCGAAGATCTGTCCGGCATCGCCGAAGTCACGCGGTCGCCACATCGGCACGTCCCGGAGCCAAAGGGCCTGGAATCCGAGCCGGTCGGCGAGCTGTGCCCTCTCCTGATGCCGGGTCAGATCAGGGAAGAGACCCTGACCCGAGACATCTCGTCGAGCGAGGTCGTTGTCCAGGGGCAGCTCGATCCCGAGGGACAAGCCGTCCTTGGTGAGTGAGTCTAGAGCGGTCATGGCATGGTCCGTTCAGTACCAGGAGGGCTTGTCGCCGTCGGTGCCGGGCTTGTTCACGCCGAGCGAGGCGCCGACGCTGTCGGCCGGGTTCTTGGCGAGTTCGGCGACGAGCGCGCCGACGCTCTTGCGGGACACCTCGGTGCCCTGGAAGGGCTCATCCTTCTGGGTCAGCTCGTAGTCGACCTCGTCGTCATCTGACAGCCAGGCGGGACGGATGATCGTGTAGTCGAGGTCGGACTCCTCGATCACTTTCGCGGCGGCGCTGTAGGTCTGCAGGTATCCGCCGTCGAGCATCCGGTGGTTCCACTTGCCGTACTCGCCGGGCACCTCGTCGTAGATGCCGAGGGTGGATATCCAGATCAACCGTCGCGTTCCCGCGGCGGTCAGCGCTGCGACGACGGCGCGGGCCTGAGCTTCGATGTCGCCCCCGCCGAGGTTCGCGTACACGATGTCTTGCCCCGTGACGGTACGCGTGAGGAGGTCTTCATCGAGGACGTCGCCCTCGATCACCTGGACGCGGTCGGCGGGCACGTCAGCCAGGCTCCCCGGGCGACGCAGGTACAGGGTCAGCTCGTTGGCAGGCTCTTCCAGCAGTGCGGCGATGGCGTGTCTTGCGATACGTCCGCCGGCTCCGAGCACGGTGATCTTCGTCATGATCTTCTTCTTTCGTTTGTGTGGTCTTGGGGATGGTCAGCGGTTCACGTCGACGACGATCCGGCCGCGGACGCGCCCGTCCAGAAGGTCATCGGCAACGGAGAGGGCCTCGCTCAGGCCAACCTCGCGGCTCATAGCGGGCAGCAGGTCCAGGTCAAGCTCTGCGGCCAGGCGGTTCCACGCTGCGACGCGCTTGTCGTGAGGTTGGGTGACGCTGTTGATGCCGAGCAGACGCACCCCGCGTAGAATGAACGGCGCGACGGTGGCGGGTAGATCCATGCCCTGTGCGTTCCCGCATGCGGCGACGGCGCCGCCCGCCTTCGTCCCGGCACAGGCATTGGCGAGGGTATGGCTGCCGACGGAGTCGATCGCAGCCGCCCAGCGCTCTTTGCCGAGCGGCCGGCCGGGCTCGGATAGCTCTGTCCGGTCGATGATCGTCGTAGCGCCGAGGCGGCGCAGGTAGTCGGCTTCAGCGGGACGGCCGGTCGACGCGACGACCGAGTAGCCGCCGCATGCCAGCAGCGCGATCGCGAACCCGCCGACCCCACCGTTCGCGCCCGTGACGAGGACGTCACCCGAATCAGTGGTGAGGCCATGCGATTCGAGGGTCATGAGGGAGAGCATCGCCGTGTATCCGGCCGTGCCGATCGACATCGCCTGCCGCTCCGAGATCGCATCAGGAACCGGCACGAGCCAGTCCGCACTCACGCGAGCTCGCTGGGCGAGGCCGCCCCAGTGCGTCTCGCCGATGCCCCACCCATTCACCAGCACCCGGTCACCAGGCGCATAGGAGGGACTGTCGCTGTGTTCCACGACCCCGGCGAGGTCGATCCCGGGCACCATCGGGAAGCGACGCACGACCGGCGCCTTCCCCGTGATCGCGAGGGCATCCTTGTAGTTCAGACCGCTGTACGACACGCGAACCGTGACGTCCCCGTCGGGTAGCTCGCTGTCGTCGAGTTCGCGCAGCGTTGCCTGGTATCCGGCGTCGGCCTTGGCGATGGAGATTGCGCTGAACATCATGCTCCCTCGGGACGGAAACGGATGGATGCGAGGAAGCCGGCGAAGAAGACGCCCATCGGTCGGACGTCGCGGGTCAGGCGGGCGCGAAGGATCGCGCCTTCCCAGCCCACCCAGAAGAAGGACGCCAGCTCGTCGCAGTCGGAGCCGGGCGGGATCTCGTCTGCGTCTGCGGCCAGTCGCAGGCACGCCGCGACGCGACGCTCCCAGTCGCGCAGCACGTCTTCGAGCGCTTCACGGTAGCCCTCGGGAAGGGTGGAGACCTCTTGGCCGAGATTGCCGACCAGGCAACCTCGTTCGAAGTCATGTCGCACCATGCCGGCCTTGGCGTCGTTCACAAACCGCGCCAGGCGTTCCAGCGGAGATGGGCCCTCTTCGAGCAGCCATCGGTCGAGCTTGCGGGCGAAGTAGCCCGCATACCGGTGCAGCACCTCGAACCCGAACGCGTCCTTGCTGTCGAAGTAGTGGTAGAAGGAGCCCTTCGGCACGCCGACGCGCTTCAGGACCGTGTCGATGCCGGTCGCGCTGATGCCCTGCATCGTCAGCACCGCCATGCCGCAACGCAGCAGCGCCTCGCGCGTGTCCCCGTGCTCGCGAGGGATCTTCGGGGGGCGTCCCCGGCGGGGTCGAGCTGCGATGTCGGTCATGACAGCGAATTTAGACCGACCGTCTCTAAATATCTACGAGTGAGCGCAGAGCATGCAGAGATCGGCTAATCGGGGCAGGGATCGGCCACTGGCTGGCGGGGCGCGTCAGGTGGGATCGCTGCCGATGGCCGCCATGGCGTGATCGAGGACGGCTGCGAGTGGCAGGGCTCCGTCTCCTTGAGCCCACGCGGCGATCGCGGCGTCGAGATATCCGAACGTCGCGGCGATCAAAGCCCCCGGGCGGGGGTCGCGGGGGTCGTCCGACTGGTTGCCCAGTCGGCGTGAGACCTCGGGGCCGAGCGTGTCGCGCCAACTCGCGACCTTTGTCGCGTGGTGCACGGCGAGAGCCTGCGTGCCGGTGAGCATCTGTGCGACGCGCATCGCGCGGTCGGGGTCCGTGCTGTAGATCGCGAGCAGTGGATCGAGCGAACGGCGCAGTGCGGTCCACGGCGTCTCAACCTCGGGGCGCTTCTCCAGTGCCTCGCGCATCTCCTCGCCGAAGCCGATTACTCGCCTGAGCAGTGCCTGTTCCTTCGTCGGGAAGTAGCGGAAGAACGAGCTGCGGGAGACTCCTGCAGCAATGCAGATGTCGTCAACTGTCGTGCTCTCGTATCCGCGGTCCGCGAAGAGCTCGAAGGCTGTCTCCGCGACATGGTTCGCCACCGCGCTTCGCGCAAGAGCCCGAGCGGTCGGTCGAACAGGTGGGCGAGGATCCTCAAGCATGCCACTCATGCTACTGTCATCCCGAAACTGAAACTACAGTGTCATGTAGGGGACTACAGTCCCGGGAAGGCGGGCTGCAGGATGCCCACACGAAAAGTCATCGTCATCACGGGAGCCAGTGACGGCATCGGCGCGGCAGCGGCCCGCGCCCTCTCCGCACGGGGCCATCGGATCGTTCTCGTGGGACGCAGCCGCGAGAAGACGCAGCGGATTGCGCAAGAGCTCGAGCAGGAGTTCCACGTGGCAGACTTCGCAGAACTCGAGCAGGTGCGCGCGCTTGCGCACCTGCTCCTCGAACGTCACCCGCGCATCGATGTCCTGGCCAACAACGCCGGTGGCGTGTTCGGCAGGAACCGGCAACTGACCATCGACGGGCATGAAGTTACCTTCCAGGTGAACTATCTCGCACCATTCCTTTTGACGAGCCTGCTCATGGAGAGGCTGATCGAATCCCGCGCTTCGGTCATCAACACCTCGAGCGTCGCGAACCGCGCTTATGGGCGCATCGACCTCGCGAACCTGAACGGTCAGAAGCGGTACAGCCCCGTTACCGCGTACGGCAACGCAAAGCTCGCGCAGATCCTGTTCACCAGGGAACTGCACCACCGCTACGCAGACCGCGGCCTGGCCAGTGCCGCGTTCCACCCAGGCAACATCGCGACCAGTTTCTCCACCGAGGCCGGCGCCGGCCTCCGTCTCGTCTACCAGACCTGGATCGGACGGCGCATCCTCCAGACCCCGGACAAAGGCGCCGACACGCTCGTCTGGCTCGCAGACGCTGAAGCCGGAACCGACTACCCATCCGGCGAGTACTTCGTACGGCGTCGCGTCCGCCGAGCCAACCGCCAGGCCTACGACGAGACACTCGCGCGCGACCTCTGGGCGGCGAGCGAGCGCCTCCTTCACTCCCGATAGAGGAGGGGTGCAGGAGAGCGCGGCCTCACGTCAGAGGGAGCTGATCGATCACCCGGCGGCCCCTCTGGGCGGGCATCTTCCGCGCAAGCACTCAGGTAGTCGGCCACATCCGCTCGGGCGCCGAAACACCCAGCAGGCCGAGGCCGTTGCGCAGCACCTGTCCGGTGGCGTCGTTCAGCCACAGACGCGTGCGGTGCACGCTCTCGATCGGGTCATCGCCGAGCGGAGTGATGCGGCAGTTGTCGTACCAGCGGTGGTACAGGCCGGCGAGCTCCTCCAGGTAGCGGGCAACGCGGTGCGGCTCGCGCACCTCGGCGGCGAACGCCACGACGCGCGGGAACTCCTGCAGAGCGCCGAGCAGCGCCGACTCGGTCTCGTGCGTGAGCAGCTCGGGGGCGAACTTGGAGCGGTCGACGCCCGCGTCGGCGGCGTTGCGGGCCACGTTGTGCGTGCGGGCGTGCGCGTACTGCACGTAGAACACGGGGTTGTCGTTCGTGCGCTTGCGCAGCAGGTCGGGGTCGAGCGACAGCGGCGAGTCGGCCGGGTAGCGCGCGAGCGAGTAGCGCAGCGCGTCGGTGCCGAGCCACTCGCGCAGGTCATCGAGCTCGATGATGTTGCCCGCGCGCTTCGAGAGCTTGGCACCGCCGATCGAGACGAGCTGGCCGATCAGGATCTCGACGTCCTTCTCGGGGTCCTCGCCCACCGCACCCGCGAGCGCCTTGAGGCGGTGCACATAGCCGTGGTGATCGGCGCCGAGCAGGTAGATCTTGTGCGCGAACCCCCGGTCGCCCTTGTTCAGGTAGTACGCGGCGTCGGCGGCGAAGTAGGTGTACTCGCCGCTGGAGCGGCGGATGACGCGATCCTTGTCGTCGCCGAAGTCCGTCGTGCGCACCCACACCGCGCCGTCCCGGTCGAAGACGTAGCCCTGCGCGCGCAGCCGGTCCACGGCGCGGTCGACGAGGCCCGGCCCTCCCGCCTCGCCCGCGGCATGCAGCACGCGCTCCGAGAACCACACGTCGAAGTGCACGTTGAATTTCGCGAGCGAGCCTTCGATCTCCGTCAGCTGCAGCGCGTACGCGTCATCGCGCGCGGCGACGAGCTGCTCGTCGGCCGGCAGGCTCAGGATGTCCGGACGCGCCTCGAGCACGCGACGACCGAGCTCCGTCACGTACTCGCCCGGGTAACCGCCCTCGGGCGTGGACTCGCCCTTTATCGCGGCCAGCACGGAGGCGCCGAAGCGGTCCATCTGCACGCCGGCATCGTTGATGTAGAACTCGCGCGCCAGCGTCGCGCCCGAGAACTGCAGCACCCGGCCGATGCTGTCGCCCAGCGCGGCCCAGCGGGTGTGGCCGATGTGCAGCGGGCCCGTGGGGTTCGCGCTCACGAACTCGAGGTTGATCGTGTTGCCGATCTGCGTGTCGTTGCGGCCGTAGTCGACGCCCGCCTCGACGATCGTCTTCGCGAGAGCGCCCGCGGCTCCCGCCTCGACGCGGATGTTGATGAAGCCAGGTCCCGCCACCTGGACCGACGCGATGCCGTCGGCCGAGGCGAGCTCCTCGGCGATCTCCCGCGCCAGCTCGTACGGGTCCGCACCGAGACGCTTGGCGATCTTCATGGCGATGCTGCTGGCCCAGTCACCATGATCGCGGTTCCGTGGACGTTCCAGCACAATGTCGGTGGCGCTGAGAACGAGCGCTTTCTCCGGGCATCGCCGCGCGGCGATCGGCGCGACGACGGCGAGGAGAGCGGCGGCGAGACCCTTTGTCACCCCGGGGACCACCCGCGTAGGAATGCGAGAACCTTTGCGTCAGGCATCTCACAGGCCCGGAGGCAGTCAGCGTCCTGAGTCCGGTACACATTGGCGCTGACTAGATCATTTCCCCCTAGTTCCTCGGCGTAGATGCTGACGCTTCGTCCGCCTGCGTGCTCCGTTCGAGCTAGTCCGTAGGGACGTCCGTTGTAGACAACACGGGTCCAGCCTATTGGCACCCGGTCGAGCAGCGTGGAAAGGGGCTCACTGCAACGCTCGCCGCGCTGTGGTCGAGTGAGAGCATCCGTGTTGCTTCGCTCGCTGGGGCTTCGCCTGCTTTGCGAATTCAGATTCCCGGTTACGTGGCCCGGGCTAGTCACGTTCAATGTGTCCACCGTCCTCACGGCCTCGCCGGACAGCGTAGGGCCGCCCTGTAGACCACCCTAGACGCAGACTGGACCCCAAAGACCAAAAGTTGCGTATGTCGC
The DNA here is from genome assembly GCF_025143365.1 of Microbacterium sp. p3-SID336. GTDB lineage: Bacteria > Actinomycetota > Actinomycetes > Actinomycetales > Microbacteriaceae > Microbacterium. Next base: position 7,668 of record NZ_JALXPE010000016.1, read on the forward strand.
GTCTGACCTCCCGCACATCAGCGAACTCGACGCGCCCGCCGGATCGACTGGCCCTCCGCTGCGCAGTGCACAAGGCGTCGGTCTCCGACGCGGTGCCGCTCAGATGCTCTGACGAGTCACCACAGGTTCGCTCTGCTGCGGTCGCCCGATGACGGGGCGGGGCGTGCCCAACTCTCGTACCCGCTCGCCGACGGCCTGCGCCACCTTCCTTGTACCGGCTACCGTGGCGTCCCGCACAGCCCGGTGCAGTCTCTCCTGCCCGTGACTGATCGCGTCCGCGGCACGTTGGCTGCTGTGTCGCATCAGTTCCGATGCGGGCATCCACGTCAGCCGCGAACGATCCTTCACCTGAGCGGCGATGCGCTCCCGACGCGCCGCCAACGCCGGGTCCGACAAGCGAGCCAGCGCGTCCGAATCCCTTTGCGCCGTCTCCACATGCTCCGGCCCGGCCGTTCGTTCAGACGCCACAGTCACTACTGAATCCCTGCCATCCTGCTTCAGCGGGATGTACCGCTCGTCGTCAGCCGTGTTCATGATTCCTCCTCTTTCTCCACTGCGGTCTCGGACCGCTTCTCGACTGATTTCAGCCACCGTCCGACGGTCGTCGGATGGACACCGAGCTCGAACGCGATCTGTCGGTTCGACAGACCCCGCTTGCTCAATCGGATCGCCTCTTCAGGCCCGCCCATATCCGCGGGCGCCCGGCTCGGCGTAGATGATGCCGCGTGCGTGTCTTCCGCTGTGACTGCTGTGCTCACTGTTCCGGACGCCAACGCTCGAACCGGCGTACGCTCCAACCTCCCTTCCTGCATCAGGGTCGTGGCCGGGACGACATCGGCATCCTCACCGACGGTCGGCACGGCGCGGCGGTAGCGGCCCAGCTCCACGGTCAAGTGCGTGGCCGCAAGCAGTACGATCGGTGGCACCGATGCCACGAGTGCCGCCACTATGCCGGGCACGGTGTCGTCAGCGGCGACCAGTGCGTGCGTGATGTTCGCCGTGATCGACACCAGCGCTGCCCCGGCCAACAGCAGCCATGGATACCGGGTCGCCGCCCGCCCATACGGTGACAAGGCGACCACCGACATCGTCGCGATGACGATTACCCCGTCCACGATCAACGGCCATACCCACGCGAGCCCCACCGCGGTGCCCGCGCGGGACGCGAGGTCCGCGAGCGCGGTGAACGATAGCCAGAACGCGCCGACTCCCAGCAGCACCGTGCCGATGATCGAGGCACCGACGACCCAGGCACCCATCCGACGCTGCGGCATACCCGTCACAGCGCCGGCACGGAGACGTCGACCGTCGCCGTCGTGCGCACCGGAGTCGCCGTACCCAACTCCACCGTCCGGGCCCGCGACGTCTCCCGTTCAGCGTCGGGGCCGGTGCGGTCAAGCCCGGGCGGGTACCCATCGCCGATGCCCGCATCCGGCAGCTTGTCGAGGATTTCCAGTGCCACGCGACGCACCCGCTCGCCGGTCTCGCGCACCACGTCCACCGGTTCCTTGTCCGCCACCGACTGCGCCCACGTCGCGACGTAGGGAATCGTGTAGTCGCTGGTGTCCATGCCGTGCGCCGCGCCGATCATCATCGCCACCGACTCCGCTTCTACCTCTCGGATGCCTCGATGATGGGTGACGGCCTCAGCCGGGTCGTGCATGCGGACGTGCCCGAGTTCGTGCGCCAGCGTCTTCACCCGCGCTGCATCGTCCATGTCCGCGCGAACTGCGACAACCTTCGTGTCGTAGATCGTCACGCCATTCGCTCCCCAGATGGAAGTCGCATCCACCGCGTCCTGCAACTCGAATCCCTCCGTCGCGACCTGGGCGGCGAGCCCCGCCCACAGCCCGGCCGGCGCCTCTCCTTCGAGCAGCCGCGGCATTGGCCGCTCCGGGATCTCCGACCCGCTGGTCTGCGTCACATCCCACACGTAGGCGGGCTTCACGTTGACGATCCTCGAACGCACCACCTCGCCTGCTGCAGGTTTCTCCCGGGCTTGCAGTCTGCGCCACGACATCGGATCGGAGGGATCTTTCGACGCGAATCGCCCCATCACCGGGGCGTAGATCATGTACCCGGATTGGCCCTTGTCGACCGACCGGTCGAGTTGTTTCCACTGGTTGAACCCCGCTACGTACGTCGGCACCGGCGTCGATACTCGTCCCTGTTCGTATGCGTCGGTGTGCTGGGCGTAGATCAGCAGTGTGTTCCGAAAACTCCGAGATCTGAACCGGGCCGCGAACTCGATTGCCCTCTTCCAATCCTCACCCGTCGTCAGCCCCGCGACGGCAGTCTCGAGCTTCTCCGCCATCTCGTCGAGCTTGGCTTCACGCGCCGCCTGCACCTCGGCCGGTGAACGTCTCATTCGGGCCACTCAGACCACCGCCTTCACGTCCGCACCGACCACGCTCGGATCGGCTATTCGTGAGGACAGGTGCGCGCGTCACACCCCACAAGTCCGTGCTGGAGGTGACCTCGGGAACCTGCTGCTGTCCCGCGAGTAACCATCCCGGGTGCCCGGCACTCCCGAGCCGCCATCGCCCTCTCGCTACTCTCCGCCGCTCATCCTGTTCGCCGTCGCGTGTCCAGATTCCTCCCGAGTTGCGGGCTGGCGCTGTCGCCGCTTCTGCACGGAAAGTCAGGCGGTCACCGCTGACGCGGTGGCAGCACTGGTTGGGCAATCCTGCGGATTGCCTTTCGGCTGCTTGATTGTGCGGGACCATTCCCTTCTGCGCAAGGCACGCAAAAAATCTCCCCGATAGTAGATCTCCTTCCCCTGGCGTGGGGGAGGAGATTTTTTGACTCTTCGGCCTTGCGCATTCATTCCTGGCCCCTTTTCTCGGCATGTGCCGAAAGGCAATGGCAGGGAGGGAACAGCCACACCACCGGGTGTGACGGCCCTCCGGGATTCAGGAAAGGAACCGAAAGCCATGACCATCATCGACACCACCCCGACCCAGGCCGCAGACCTCACCCCCGCCCAGGAGGCCGTGCAAGGACCGGAGGTTCGCCGGATCAGCCCCCACGCCCTCGTCGTGGAGGACAACATCCGCTCACAGGTCGACCTCGACCGGGCATTCGTCAACTCGATCAAGCTCCACGGCGTGATCGTGCCCATCCTCGCTCACCCCGACCAGGACGGAAACATCATCGTCCGCGACGGCCAGCGCCGCACCCTCGCCGCCCGCGAGGCAGACGCCGAGGACGTGCCCGTCTACGTCGTGGACGCCTCCGACGAGAAGCGCATCCGCATCATCCAGCAGTACATCACCAATGAACACCGCGCAGGCCTCACCGACACCGACCGGGCCGAGGCATGGCGGCAGTTGGCGCTGGACGGGATGAGCGTCACCGCGATCGCCAAGCAGACCGGCACCAAGCGCACCACCGTCAAGACCGGTCTTGCCGTCGCCGAAAGCGACATCGCCAAGACCGCCGTCACCCAGCACGCCCTCACCCTCGACCAGGCACTCATACTCACCGAGTTCGAGGACGACCCGGACGCGCTGGCCGAACTCACCAGCATCGCCGCACGCGACCCGGAATCGTTCGACCACTACGCCCAGCGGCACCTGGACGACAAGGCCACCAAGGAGGAAATCGCGGCCCTGCGCGCCCAGTACGAAGCAGACGGATACATCGTCGTGGACTACCCGGCATGGGGCGACGAGGACGTGGCGTTCTTCCATGACCTCCTCACCGCCGACGGCGAGCGCGTCACCGAGGAGAACTACGCCGGGAAGGACGGGCACGCCGTCGCTATCGGGGAGCGGTGGGGGAGCATCGACGTCGCGCACGTCGTTGTGAACTGGCGTGAGCACGGCCTGACCTCCATCCGGCACAGCCAGCCCACCACCCGATCCGGGGCGATGACCGAGGAGGAGAAGGCCGAACGTCGCCGCGTCGTCGCGAACAACAAGGCATGGGTCAGCGCGGAGAAGGTGCGCCGCGCATGGGTGACCAAGTTGCTCGGCCGGAAGCGTCTGCCCTCTCAGGCGCTCGCGTTCGCGGCAACCGTGATCGCGGACAGCCGTTACGAGGTCGCCCGCGCCGCAAACGACGGGCACGACATGGCCGCGACCCTCCTGGGCCTCGACGGTCAGCGCCACTACGGGCAGCCGCACCCCATCGCCGCGATGACCCAGGCCACCCCGACCAAGGCCGGACACGCACTGCTCGCCGTCGCACTCGGCGCTATGGAAGCGGCAACCGACAAGAACAGTTGGCGCAACCCCAACGAGTCCATCCGCCAGTACCTCGACCAGCTCGCCGCATGGGGATACACCCTCTCCGACGTCGAAACCCTCATCACCGACCCCGACAGCGCCACCCCCGGCGAGGACGCTCCGACCCCCACCGAGGAAACGGATGCCGCCGACGAGGAGAGCGGCACGGACGAGGACGAGGCAACCAGTGACGCCGACGACGAGGAGAACGGGCCGGAGGACGTGACCGCGCTCGAGAACCCCGCCGACGACGAGGAGCCGTCCACCGAGACGGACGCCGCCGACGCCACCGAGGCACGCGGCACAGACGAGGACAACGCGACCGACGCTGGGGCCGAGGTCGCAGACGCCGCCTGACCCGCCGTCAATAACCACAGGGGCCGGCCATCGCATCGCCGTCGGTGACCGGCCCCGCTCCCTCTTTCCGTTTCGCGACCTCACAGGAGCAGACATCATGAGCACCCAGATTCTCGACCGCATCACCGCCGACCCCGACCAGCAGGAACGCTACGCACGCATCGCGCTGGCCTGTCTGACCATCCCCGGCGAACCGAACCCGCCCGCCGTCCGTCTCACCGGCACCAACGGCCCCGCCGTCGTCCAGCACACCCTCGATACGCTCCCGCCCGCCATCGCAGAACAGACCGTGATCGACGCCCTCGACAGCGCCGCAGACGGCACCCACCGGGTACTCATCCCCACGGACCCGGAATGGCCCACCGGGCTCGACGACCTCGGCACGGAACGCCCCGTCGCTCTCTGGGCATCCGGAGACCTCGACCTCCTCACCGGCACCCCCGCCCGAGCCGTGACGATCACCGGAGCCAGAGCCGCCACGAGCTACGGCGACCACGCCGCCGCCGAACTCGCCCACGACCTCACCAGTACCGGGCGCAGCATCATCACCGGAGGCGCGTACGGGATCGACGCCGTCGCCACCCGCGCAACCCTCGCCGCATCCGGACACCCCATCGTCGTCCTCGCATCCGGCATCGACCGCCCCTACCCGGCAGGCAACACCGGCCTGCTACATCAGGTCACCGAGCAGGGCCTCGTGCTCACCGAGACCCCGCCGAGTGTTGCACCGACCCGCTCCCGGTTCGTTGCACGCACCCGCATCCTTGCAGCGCTCGCCGCTGCAACCGTGATCGTGGAAGCCGGAGCGCGCTCGGGCGCACCCCAGGTCGCGCACACCGCGCACCGCCTCGCGCGCACCGTGGGAGCAGTGCCCGGCCCGATCACGAGCACCACCAGCACGGGATGCCACCTCCTCATCCAAGCGGGCATCGCCCGCCTCATCACCAGCGCCGACGACCTCGCCCCCACCGTGGACGAGTAACCGCCAGCACCCCCGGACGGCGCCGACCGCGTTACCAAGCCACGGTCGGCACCGCCCGAACCCCTCTCACACCGCACCCTGCGCCCGACCCTCGCCGCCAGCACCATGACCAGCCCACGCACCCAGCACCCGGCGCCAGCTCCGCCTCCGCTCGACCCGAAACCGGCCCCGCGGACCTCCTCCACCACGCTCCGCACCCGCTCTTCTCACAGTCGGATACACGTCTTGCATTTACACGCCGATCGAGCATTATTGCGGCAGAAGCCTCTTCCGCGCCCGCGTCGATGCGACCTCGCCGCCGCTACGCAGCGATCCCGCTCTCGCTCGATAAAACAGCCGACACCGCACGCGCGCCCGCGCCTGAAACTTGCCGAGACATCGACCCGGGCCCGAGAAATCACCACGCGCGCAACTCCACAGCTCGCGCTACGGCCGAACAGGGATCGAGCCTCACCACCACCGGCGCTCACACCGCCGACAACGGCGACCGGAGCCGAAACACCCCGGCACCGCGCCCGCCATACGCGATGGCGAGGCGAACGTGCTCCGCAACACGCACGCGCACAACAGCCCGCACATCACACCCGCAACACGAAGCCCCCGCAGCATGTTGCACACAGCAAAGGCCCCGGCAGCTCCAAGCGTGCTGCACGCCTCGCGCCCGCACATCCGCGACCTGTAACATCCCTGCACGGACCCGATGCACCGCAAGAAGGAAGCCCTAGCGGCACCATGCAACACCCGGTACCATCGACAGCACCCGGCGGGCAATTACATGCTTCAGGATTCAGGACGCACCATCGGTGCGAAGGGGCCCAGCCACCAACAACACAACCGAGCACGAATGTGCTCGACCGTTGAAGGAGGCCCCTGATGTTCCTCATCTCACTCGCCATGCGCCCCGCCGCCGCCGTCTACAACTGGTGCCAGCGGTGGCTCCCCAGCAATCGACTCGTCACGCTCCTACGCACGCGGCGAGGCTACCGTTGGGGCGTGCCCGCCGTGCTCCTCGGCGCCCTGTACTTCGTCGTCGGGATCGGCTGCTACGGTGCTGTCCGCCTCGGACATACCGAATGGCTCTACCTCGGCATGCTCGTCTTCTGGTGGACCGCCCTCAAACTCGCCGTCCACGGCGTGACGGCGACCATCCGTCTCCTCATCGCCCGCGGCCACGAGAACCTCGCCGTCCGCGCCGCCATCCGCAACGAACGCCGCATCGCCGTCGCAGAAGGTCGAACGGCGCCGACCCACACCGTCGCCGAACGCCGCCGCATTACCGGTGACGTAAGGCACACCTTGCTCGCGCAGTGAGAGACACCGGCCGACAGCCCTCCTTAACTCTGACGGCCGCCCAGAGCCATAACTCCGAGTATGCAACTTCTGGGCGGGCCGATACGACCAGACTCGTACTCGATGCCCCATAGTTTGCGCATGAGCACCGCCCCCGAGTGGCGATGGGACTGGTCGTCAGATGGTATCTTCCTTCGGAAACGCTTCAGTCTGAGAACGCGTCGGAGAAGTAGCCCAGCTTCGGGTCGTCCAGAGTGCCGATTACGAGACCTCGATCGAGGAATCGATTGAACTCCTCACAGCTGGTCTCGGGGAGGAGCCCACAGGCGTGACACGCCGCAAGGTTGCAGGAGTCCGGTCCCTGCCCCTTCTCGCCTGCATCCATACACACCGGATCAGTCGAGCACCAGTGAGCGTCCGCCAGTGCAGAGGCAAAAACTTGCCGCAGGTTGTCCGGGCGTGCCATGCGAACAAGTCCGCCCATCGTCCCTTCTGAGTCGCCCGCCGCTGTGTAGATCAGTACGCCGGCCATGTTCCGATCGGCCGAGTCAGAGACGTAGAGACGCTCCCGGAGCGAAGCCGAGCTGTAGCCGCAGGCGAAGATGAACTCGTTGATCAAGAGATGCGACAGCGTATGCAGCAGCACGAACCTTGGGCTAATCGTCCGCCCCTGCAACCCGCGCTGGCTTGCCACTGATCCGTAGTGATCGGTGATCCGCTGGGCGCGTGCCTGAACCTCCGCACGCCCCTCCCAGGCTGCAAGGCGTGTCCCATCGAGTTCGAAGTAGATTCCTTCACCCTTGACCACATAGGCCGGCAGCCAATCCTGTGCAGGGGTCAAGCTGGCACGCCTGAGCATCGCCTTCCCCTCCGTCAGCTTCAGCTCGCCGTCGCGAACTCGCGTAAACCCCCGCAACGCGCGCGTCTCCCGAAGCACATCGATCGACCTCACGCGAGAGAGGTGGCTTGCTAGATCAGCGTGAAGACCGGGGTCGGATGCCGCGAGGAAGTCATCTTTCGGTGTCTCGCGAATCTTCACGTATTCCGGATGCCGCCAGATGTCGTCGCTCGTCAGGCTCTCCGCGTCGACCGGAGTCTCGACTGGCTCCTCCCCGCTGCTCTCGCCGATGCCGAACTGATCTTGGTATGCCGCCAGTAACTCGTCGTCCGAAATGGGAGCGAAGAGTTCGGGCGGGACGTTTCGCTCCAGCAGCTTCCGTAGCTGCCCGCCCGACACCTCATCAAGACTCAACTGAAACACGTTGTTGAAGGTCGTGCTGACAGCAGGGTGTCGGAGCAGCTGATGGACCTCCTCGCTGACGGCTCCCTCACGTCGAGGGAGATAGATCGAGGACTCCACCTTGGGGAAGTAGACGTTTCCAGCAGCGCGCAGGGCGCCTCGAATCGGTTGATCGCAAACACCGTCAAGCTGCGCTAACCAGGGCCGAGCCCCACCGCAGAGATAGGGCTGTTCGGGCGAAACGAGCTGATCGCTGAGATTGGTGTGCTCCTCGCCGTTCTTGTCGAATCGGGCCTCGGTGACCCCTCGAAGCGAGCGCTCCTGCTTGCAGGTATCGCAGGTTACGACCTGCCCTTCGAGCCCGCCGCCTCCGCGTGATACGAGGCGCAAGGTGCCCGTACATGATGGGTTGGCCGATCGATGCACCCACTTGTCAAAGGGAAAGTCATCCAGGTGTCCTCGGGCGCAGATCGCCACGAACGGAACCTGCGACATCTTCGGCTTGTACTTCTTGTCGGCATGCTCCTTGTCCTGGCACTCAACGAGCGTCTTCATCGTGAGCTTGCTGAGTTCCAGACGCTTGCAATAGATGCAGAACGACCATCGGGGGAAGCGCAACACGGGCACGGTAAGTCGGACGTTTCGCAAGTCGCTGCCCTGGCCTGACGGCCTGTAGTCCGGTGGCAGTCGGAACTCGGAGACTTTGAGGCGAGACTCAAGCCGCCAGTCGTGTTCCTGGTACTCCTCCATCGCGAGAGCGCTTTGGTCGACGACCTCGTACCAGTGATCAAGACCAGCAGTGATCACTGAGGTCCCATTCACAAGCACGCTCATGGCCCCCACGCCGAATGGAGTCACTAGCTGCGCTCGGCGCATTGCTCCAGTGCTCATGCTGGCTCCTCCGCGGCCGTGTCCTCGAACAGGTACGCCTGACTGATCTCCAGGCGGCATTCGGCATCGACGTTCCGCATGCTTGTCGGCACATCCCAGATCGTCGCGCGCCTATCGAGATCAGGGAGGGTTCCCGCGAACCGCATGAGCCCCTGCAGCGGATCACCAGTACGGGGGTTGGCGTCCCACTCGGTACGCTCCCAACCACCCCACTGACGGGCGCGATCACGCGCAAAACGATCGAGGACCGGGAGCTCGTCGGGTTCCGCGATTTCTGCTCGCTCACGCAGCAGGCGAATGGCCTCGTCGTAGGCAGTCGAAGGGAACGGGTCGGGTCCGAGTGTCTCGGGAGCGGTCTGCCGAACATAGGCGACCGCGGCAGCGTGAAGCGCTCTGCGAAGGACCGGCATGGCAAATGGAGTGACGGAAGTAGGCTCCACCTGCGCGTAAAGCTGTTGATGGTAGGTGCGGAAACGCTCGTAGTGGCTGCGGTCACGCGGCTTCGCGGCCCCGTAGATGGTGATGACCAGTCCAGGGCTGACTTCCTGCTTCCGGCCGACCCGACCGCTCACCTGGATGTACTGCGCCGTGGTCTTCGGTTGCCCGACGATCGTCATCAGCGCGAGCCGATCGATGTCCACACCTACCTCGATGATGTTCGAGGCGAGACAGATATCGATAGCCTCTTGTCGCTCCTTCCCAGGGGCGTACCTCACCTGGAGCTGTTCGATCGCTTTTGGAATCTCGTCTGACCGCCGCCTCGATGTGAGTTCCATCTGTCGGTGAGGCCACCGTGGCACGATCCCGTCCCGTCGGCGGAGCCCGGTGAGATAGTCGGGAATGTCAGCCTGGAGGAGCGAGACGGTATTCCCGAGTTCCCGGAGCGAGTTGAGGAAGTTGAGGTTGGTCCAGTAGCCGTCCCGGTCCTCTTCCGGGATGTCCACCGCGGCCTGGAGGGTTGCGGCGGCGACGCGGACCTGGACCGTCTGTGTCGAGCCGAGCGATGCGCTCATCACACCGATGTAGCGCCGCCCTGGTTCCGGGGTTCCGTCGGCCGAAGTCGCGGGTTCAGCGAAGAAGGATCGCCCCTCCTCAAGACCGTGCGGCGGAAAGAGCGCGACGGTCTCCCTGCCGAAAAGCCCCTTGATCTGGTCCTCATATCGTCTGACCGTCGCCGTGGAGGCAATGATCTTGGGGAGCACAGGACTCGCGCCGCGGCGATCGGTACAGAGTTCGTCGATCACGGGCTCGTAGATTCCGACCATTGAGCCGAGCGGGCCGGAGATCAAGTGCAGCTCGTCCTGAATGATCAAGCTGGGCGGGGACACCTTTCGCGCGCCACTCCCGTCAAGCCCGAAGAGATTCCTCGCCCTGGGGCGCCACGCCATCATCGCGAACTTGTCGACAGTCCCGATGACAATCGAGGGCCGAGCTTCATAGATATCGTCATCGACAACATGGACCGGCAGACCAGCGCGGCGTGAATACTTGCACTCGCCGTCAATGCAGCGGAGCACGACCCTGCCCGCTGCTTCCTCGTACCCGATCGGTTCCTGTCCACCGCCCTTCTTAGGCTGCGGGCCCATCTGTGCACCGCACCAGGGACACCTCAGCAGAAGGAAAAGGTTCTGCTCGTGAGGTCGTCTACGCAGAGCCCGCAAGTTGTCAAGTGCTTGCTTCCACGTATTCGGCGTTGAGCTGCCACCCAGCCAAATCCCAATTCCAAAGGGAGCAGCACCGAGGGTGTCAGAGTTCTGCTCCCGAATGTCTTCGAGCACGCAGACCAGCGATGCAGCACGGAGGAACTGCTGCGCCGTGAGGAGACGCAGGGTGTATCGCATGAGCGTGTCTGTTCCGGCGTCCTCGGGGTTACGGAGCCGCCGGGAGAGCAAACTGACGGCGGCCGCGCCAAGGTACGCCTCTGTCTTGCCACCACCAGTGGGGAAGAAGATCAGATCGACGTCGCTGCGAGTCTGGCGTTCTGGCTCTACGAGTTCGGGCAGCACTGCAAGTAGGAACGCGATCTGGAATGGACGCCAGTATCCCCGGCCAGTCGGCACGGTGAGTGCGGGGTGCGCTCCCTCGACTCTCCAGCGACCATCGCCGCTCTGCTTGGCCTCGCGCAGCTCGAATCCGGATCGGACCTGCTGGAGCAGCATCGCCTCGTTTGCCCAGCGAAACGCTCGCGCAGCTCGATCGTTCGCTGCCACGAGGCTCCAGCCTGTTCGCATCCGCGTCAGCGCCGCTCGTGCTCGACGCATGTGCTCACTCGCGGCGTCCTGATAGCGCGGAAGCAACTCGGGGATCTCGGCCTCCCGCCGGTCGATCCACTTCTCGTACTGACTGAGGACAAGCTCCACTTGGGCGGCGCCGTCCTCGCTACCGCTTGCCAGGGCCGCCATACTGACAGCCACCGGCTGCCGCTTGCCATCGGCATCGAAGGCAGGATTCCCGTTGTCGTCAGACAGGTACACGTTCGGTGAGAGGCTGACGACCTCATATGCAGGCAGAGCCGCGGCCTGCACGAACGGCACAACTCCATCGGCGTTGACTGCCCCCCATTCGGCTGCACAGCCATGCCCGATCGCATAGGTGCGCTGGTTCCGGTAGAGGAGGTCAAGTGATCGCTCCTCCTCGTCCCGGTCGGGCAGCTCGACCTCCGGATAGGGGACGATGTCAGCGTCGCCGACAGTCGACACCTTGAAGCCAACCTGAAAGACCGCCGCAGACGGGCCGGAACCAGGGGCATCGTTGACGACTGCGAGGGTCACGATCCTGAGAGCCGGGTCGTCAGCCCCGGGGACCGGACGACTGAACACTCGCACCGCAAGAGGGACAACGCCTTCGCCGCTCAGGAGCACGACGTCGATAACTTTGAGCCGATTCGTCTCCCGCAGAACCGTACGACCCGAGATCGTGCCGACCGCCTCGAAGGGGCGTCTGACCCACCAATCGACTGGTTTGGCGACACCTGGGATGTGCACGGTCAGCTTCTCGTATCTCGCGCCGACTACCTCAACTGTGAGGGTTCCCGAGTCAGCCATGCGAGTCTCAAACGAGACGGCCATCGCCGACGGCTTGAACGTGTTGGCATCCGTGAGATCGAAGTCATCCGAGTCAGCGACATCGTGACGGACGTGGCCCTGAATCTCGACAGGCGGCCCAATCTGGTCGTCTTCGGAGAGCGCGATACCGGTGATTCCGTCGAGGGCGTCGGAAACCTCCTCGACGGCGCTTTCCACCGGCGAGCCGCCGACGGTGGCGCCCGCGAATAAGACTCCGACGCCGTAGCGCTTGAGCGGGGTGCCGCTCGTGAGAATCTCCTGGCCGCTGTCCGCATCGTGGAACTGGCCCCGGGATGCCTCCGTCGTCTCGAAATGCACGACTCCAGCGTTAATCGTCAGCGGCTGCCCCCGCACGGGATCACCGTCGAGAGGCCCGAAGAGCTCGCGCCGTAGGGCCGCCTCAACGGTCTCACGGGCTTCGATTCCGCTCATGCCTCTCCTCCAACCAGTCGCCGTAGCGTCTTCGTTTCTACCAGGGCGGTCAGGCGATCCGTCGCGCGTGTCAGCCCGACGTAGACGAGGGCATCGAAGTGCGGCCCACCGGAGTCATCAAGGTCAGTGACGATGACGGCCGGCGCGTCCAGTCCCTTGAACGAGTGGATGGTGCCGTAGCGGAGCCGCCCCTTGATCGGCTTCGAACCGTCTGCGGGACTCAGCACTTGACGAAGCCAGGGCTCAGATGTGCTCGCAGCGACAGAACTATCGCCAAGCGGGCTGAGCACGACGATCTCTGTCAGATCGAAGCCTTCGTCACGCAGATCGCCTACGACCTTCCGCAATATGGCGGCCTGGTCCTCGCCGCGGACGTACTTGATGATCGTCGGATCGATACCGTCGTCGGTTCGGCGGAACTCTCTGAACCCCGGCGTCAAGTGACCGAGGAGATTCACCTGATATCCGATGCGGGGCAGGTTCCGACAGTTCTCGGACAGCCGGAACGACGCCAGATGCGGCGATCGGGCGCGAAGTACCTCGCGTGCCCCCTCGCTGCCATAGATCGCCTGGCGTTCAAAGTCACCGAACATGAGAACGCGACCGTCGCGCAGCCCGCCCTTGACGAGCAGATCGAGCAAGTCGAGGTAGGTGCCAGTCGCGATGTCCTGAATCTCATCGACGATGAGGAAGTCCCCGACCTCCTCCGCACTCCGCTCAGCAAGGCCCTCAAGGGCCTTCTCGGGCAGCACTCGCTCCCAGAAGTCGCTATCGGCGTCTGCCGGCGGGCCGCTCATGCCGGCGAGTCGCAACATCTCCTGGTGCAATGTGCCCACGCGGAGCCCCACGACATCCATGAGCTTCTCGCGGAGACTACGCCCAAGTAGGCGGTTGAAACACAGAAGTCGACCTGCTCGCCCCTGAGCGACCTCCCGCTGAGCCGACTCAGCGGCGAGGAAGGTCTTGCCTGTGCCGGCGGGGCCTGTGAACAAGACGCCTCTGTTGTCGGCGGCTGAGTCCAGTGCGCGGTACTGCTCCTCGACGAACTGTGCGAGCTGACCCTCTCGCGCTTGTCGGCGGTCCCCAGCAGTCATCACAACCTCGAACCGCGGACGAAGCGTAGCCACGATCCGTTCAGTGGTGGCCCGGTCCGGGCCATATCCACCAAACCCGAAGTACTTGATCATCGAGGCGAGGTGCTGCGCTCCCTCTCTCATGACTCGTTCAACCGCTTGAGCTGTGGTCGGGAGGTCGCTCGAATCAAGCACCTGCCACGAGTGCCACTCAGGTGAGTCGGGCAGCGTCGCTCGCGCACGCACTCCCGTGAACCACACCGCGTGCAGGACCGGGACGTCCCGCAGCTCGACCCGTTTGCTCCGGAGGTAGCCCCGGATGCTGTGCATCGCCTCCTGCGCCTGCTGAAAAGGTCCTCGCACGGTCGGAGGGTCCTGACCGAGGCGCCAGGTGCCATCGGAGCTACGCGCGACCGACAGGTGCGACTTCACCTCTACCACCAGCAGGCCAGCGTCGGGCGCGACGACGACGAAGTCCGCCTCTCCTTCGACCTGTCGCTCATGCTGCGCGATCCCAAGTGAGTGCAGCACAGTCCAGTGTTCAGTCCCAGCTGCGTCCCGCAGTGCCACAAAGACGGCCTTCTCGCCTGGAGGCGCGGACTCGGTGCAGTAGGCCGGGATCATTCGAGCCATTGAGCACCCTCGTCGGCAAAGGGCACGCGAGCGTCGTAGCGGGCGACCAGTTCCGTAAATGGCGCGATCGCAAGGACGCGGGTGACGAACATGCCCCGAAAGCCTGGCTCAGCAATGTCGAGAGTCATATGACCGACGCGCTCGAGCTCGTGAAGGTCCGCGGCATCCGCCGCTGCTTCCAGCCGGTCACGCAGCTCCCGGGTGGCTCGATGCACCTCATGTCTTAGCAATGAGGCGTGCCCGAAGTGCGGCTGGATCGGTAGCCCCAGCCATCCGAGGAGCCGCTCGAAATCGCCATCACTCTGCGGACGGATAACGTGCGGCGATGCCCAGGCGCGAACCTGGCCGGCCGCGCGAACACCGAGTGCACGCAAGGCGCGTTCGGAGTCGCGGATGCCTCTCGCCCTAAGTTGCTCAATCAGTGCAGACTTCCAGGACGCCTGCGACTCCTGGGTTGCTGACGCGCGAGGGCCGATTCGCGTATATGCTCGCGCATGGAGGGACTCCCGCTCAGCCTCACCTTCACGCAGAAGCAGGTACGTGCCCGGAGCGACCGCGGACACCTCCGAATAGCCGACGCGCTCGCCAGGCGGCTGTGTCGGATCAAGCGCACGGATGCGCTCACCATCGTCATCAAGCCAGATTGCGCGATTCCCCGAAAGAAGAATCTTGCGCGCTTCCACCTCGTCCGCGTGCGGCGCACGGTCCTCACTCACCCGGCTCCCCCAGACCGGCTGCGGAAGGAGGTCCTCCTCCTGGATCGGCTCGGTCTCCGACATCGCAGGCTCCGGCGGCGCAGGCAGCGCATCGCCGACCTCGACGATGCGCGCGGCGACCTGGATACCGCCTTCGGCGTACTGTGCGATCGCCGACCTTGGGACGTTTCGATCGCCGAACCACGCCGGAAGGATAAACGTCACTTCCAGCGTGCGGGGCGCAGTGACCGCCGTCGGTTTGAAGAATCGCGGGGGACCCACGAAGTAGGCGATGTCCTCGGAAACATCGGCGCGCTCAAGATCGCCGAGCGTGAGAACTCGTGCCCCAAGCGAGCCGAGCCATTCGCCCAGGGCTTCTCGCGATCGACTGCTCGCAGTCACGACAATTGCCGAGTCCACTCCGACCTCAGTCAGCGACTCAAGCAGTACGGCGCCTACGAGTGGGTCGCGGGTGCAGAGTGCCGCCGCGGCGTCAGCGATCTCTCGCAGGAGCGCATCTTCGTCGACGGCTCCGATCAGCTGCCGAGCCTGACGACCCACCTCGCCCGCAGCAGCCGTGAGCTGAGCATTGCGCTCTATCGGCATCGGGTCGGTGATGAGGCGCCAGCGCAGTGCTTTCGCGGCACCGGCAAGATGATCCCAGACGCCGGGCCCATCCCGCTGGATCAGTCGGAAAAGGCCGCGGGTGGCCGAATCGAACCTTGCACCGAGTTCGTCCCGAACAGCAATGATCTCGACGCCATGCCGCACCAGCGAAGCCGAGGCTGTATATCGCTGATCGAGTCCGATGATCCGCGACGTCATAGTGCCACCGTGAATCCGAGTGCCTCGACACCGGCAGGAGGAGCCCAACCGAGCTGTGTCGACAGCGCAATCGGCTCTCCGCGCGAGTTTCTGAGCTGCACGACCTGTTCCGCTGCACTCTCGTCAGCAACGGATCGATCGAAGACGCACACGACGATCGGGCTTAGGACGTCATTGAGATATCTGATCGCACCTTGGCCGTCCAGAATCGTGAGGGATACGTCATCCGAAAGCGGAAGCTGGTCAGCAAGGCCCGAAGACGAGTAGATGCGCGAGAACCAAGTTGCCGATTTCTCGGTCCTCGGCAGAAGCAGGGTAGCCAGCGAGTCGCCATCGGGATCATCACCCCGGGCAAGAACAGCTTCGAGGTCGTCGCTGATCCAGCTTTTCGTGCCCACGATTGCGAGGTCCGCCGCAGGAGCGACAAGACGCCGCGCCCAGTTTCGGTCAACACCTGTCATCCGACCGATGCTCCCGATGCGCGGTCGCGGCATCCGCTCGGCCGGGTCGCCCTCGGCAGTGGCCGCGACTGCTTCCAGCATGTCGACGACCCACTGCCCTGCGAGTGTGACATCAACGCGCAGCTTGTCTCGCACGACCTTCTCGGACAACCCCTGGAACCTACCTGAAATCACGTGGTTCGCGTTGACGGCACGATAGTTGCCCTGCGGCAGTGCCGCGCGCAGAACCGTCAACGGATCAGTCGCCACCTGAGTGGGCGGCCTTCCGAGAGTCCAACCGGAACCAATGAGCGCCGCTGCATACTCGCGACTCGGAACCGAGATTGCAATGATCAGCTGTCGACCTCTGAAATCATCAACCTTCCGCGCAAGCCGCGTTCCCAACGCGAGGATGGGACCAATCCAAGACGAGCAAACCGAGGCGGAGTCAGGGTTTTCAGCAAGACTGAGGAGCACGTTCGGCCCAGGCCGACTCTCCGCCTTACTCATCGTTTCCTCCCCCCTCCACTGTAGGGATGACGGCCGACATTGGACGCAGGCAGCGGCTGAGCTGACTACGCTGTGACCGTCTGGGTAGCGCTCGCCGACGTGGTTAGCGCAGTCGAGGTGGCCGCCGCGAGCGAACGAGCCACGGGCGGTGGCACAGCGTTCGAGACCTGCTCCACCTGCTGTGAGAGAGTGCCTTCGAGGACGAATGACCTCGGGAAGCCCTGCAGGAGCATCGCCTCATAGATGCTGAGCCGACGCGCTCCGTCCGGATGAACATGAATCTCGCGATGTCCGTAGGCGACCGTGGGACTTGGCTTGTCCCACGACAGGCGTCGGAAGCTCCTAGTGGGCGCGGGCGCAGCGGTCTCGCCCTTGAATCTCTTGGACCGCGGAGTCATCGTCCAATGGTTCGGATGTGTCGGGATGTCGTCCGCTGAGAGGCTTCGCGAGAAGAAAACTGGCTGAGGCAGGTGACCAATTGCGCCGCGCACGGTCAAGTCGACTCCCTCGCGGGAGATTGTCTTCGGCTTGAAGGCGCTAGCGGCTGCCTCGTTCTTGAATCCTGAAATGATCACACGGTTCCGTGTCTGGGGCACGCCGTAGTCGAGGGCCGAGTGGTCGGCGACACCCGCCGTGAGTTCCAACTCTTTGAGGCGAGCCAGGATCCCACGGAATGTCACCGAGTGCTTCGCATCGCGGATGCCCATGACGTTCTCGAAGAGCACGAACTGCACGTCGTAGCGTGTTTGCAGCGCCTGAACGATCTCAAGGTAGAAGGTTGGCATTTGATTTCGGGGGTCATCAGCGCGAGAGTTCGAGTTCGCGCGTGAGAATCCCTGACACGGGGGCCCGCCGATGATTCCGATGGCCTCGCCATCCGTCAGCGCCTTCGCGATCTCATCCAAGACGGCGAGGCTGCCGGACGCCTCGTTCCGGATCGTGATGTCCGCCGCAACTGACATGGTCGCTGGGAAGTTGCGCTTATGCGTCTGCACCGCGGCCACCATCCGATCGACAGCAAAGGCGATTTCGTAGCCCTCCAGATGGAAGCCAAGATCAAGTCCTCCTGCACCCGAGAAGAGGCTCACGATGCGGGGCAAGACCATCGGGCGCTCCTTCGGCTACGCAGGCACCCGACTGGGCCTTTCCGGCCTAGCGTACCGGCATCGCCGACTCAGATCAGACCGCTGTCGGCGTGTCGTGAGGCTCCTTCTGCTTGTGTCGGCTATTGCTTCCTCGCCCCCTACCAGAGCGCGCCGGAATGGTCCGGATGGGGCAGCTTAACGCGAACAGACGGAACGGGGCTGTTCGGACTGTCCGGTGGAAGCCAGGGCGCTAGCGGCAGGAAAGCTGTGGTGAATTTCGATTCCTGCGCGCTTCCCTACTCGACCAGTCGGACACTCCGAGGAGCACCTCCGATCAGTTCCCCGATTCACCTTCCGCATGAAGACCTCGTCGGGCCCTCTCCCCGGCCGCCGCCTCAAGGGGCCCTCGAAGGGATCGGGTCACGTACCTGTCTTGTGTGACGGTGTCGATGCGTGTGCTCAGTGCGGGGGAGGGGTATCGGTATCTCCTCAAGAGCATCGCGGCCGGTGACACCGGGCGGGACCTTGCGACGTCACTGACCCGCTATTACGCGGAGGCGGGAACCCCGCCGGGATTCTGGCTTGGTACTGGTTTGACCGGTCTCGAGGATGCGGCCGTCGCGGACGGTGAGGTGGTGACGGAGGCCCAGCTTCGTCATCTGCTGGGACGGGGTGAGCATCCGACGACGGGTGAGCAGCTCGGGCGGGCGTACTTCGCGTTCAAGCCGTTGCGGGAGCGGGTGAAGATCCGCACTGGCAGGTTGTCCGAGGATCTGAACGCTGAGAAGCGGGAAGCCGCGGTGGAGAACATCGTCCGTGAGGAGAAGGAACGCAAGCGCCCGCGCACCGTCGCCGGGTATGACTACACCTTCTCCGTCCCGAAATCGGTCTCCGTACTCTGGGCCGTTGCAGACGGCGGCACACAGGCACTGATCGGACAGGCCCATCACGCGGCAATCCGGGAAGTCATCGATCTGATCGAGCGTGACGTCGCGGCGAGCAGGACAGGCACGAACGGTGTCGCGCAGGTCGACGTGCGGGGCGCGGTGGCGACCGCGTTCGATCACTTCGATTCCCGCGCGGGCGACCCTCAGCTGCACACGCATGTCGTGATCGCGAACCGGGTGCAGGCAGCGGACGGGAAGTGGCGGACGCTGGATGGCCGGCCCATGCACGCGGCCGTGGTCGCGTTGTCTGAGCACTACAACGCGGTGCTCGCCGACCACCTCACCCGTGTCCTCGGGCTGGGGTGGGAAGCTCGCGATCGCGGCCGGGACCGCAACCCCTCGTGGGAGATCACCGGGGTGGGCGACGCGTTGATCGATGAGTTCTCGTCCCGGTCGGCCGCGATCGACACGGAGAAGAACCGGCTCATCGACGAGTACGTCACGCGTCACGGGAAGTACCCGTCAGAGACGACGATCATCCGGTTGCGCCAGCAGGCGACCCTCGCCACCCGTCCCGCGAAAGAAGTCCGCTCCCTCGCTGACCTGACCGAGGAATGGCGTGGACGGGCGACCCACGTGCTGGACGAGGAATGCACCACGTGGGCGACGCATCTTCTCGAATCCGGCACCGCCCGGGGAACCCTGCGCGCAGATGATCTTCCGCTGGACCAGGCCACCGCGATCGGTGAAGTCGTCGTCGCGCAAGTCGGGGTGAAGCGGTCGACGTGGCGGCGCTGGAATCTGCATGCCGAGGCATCCCGGCAGACGATGGGACTGCGCTTCGCGTCCACCACCGACCGGGAAACGATCATCGGCATGATCGTCGACGCCGCCGAGACTGCGTCGCTGCGGCTGACCCCGCCTGAGCTCGTCGTCCCGCCAGCGGAGTTCACTCGTCCGGACGGGTCGAGCATGTTCCGTCCGAAGCATCACACGGTCTTCTCCTCGACCCGCATCCTGGAAGCCGAAGACACCCTCCTCGCACTCTCACAGGCCACGAACGCCCCCGCCGTGCCGCTGCGCACCGTAAGCGCAGTCGTCTCCCGGCGAGACGCCCGAGGCATCCGGCTGTCGGTGGAGCAGCAGGCCGCGGTGGAGAAGATCGCCGTCTCCGGGCGGAGCATCGACGTGCTCGTCGGCCCTGCCGGAACCGGGAAGACCACGACCCTCGGAGCGCTGCGCCGCGCATGGGAGAAGAAGCACGGCGCCGGCACCGTCATCGGACTTGCCCCCTCGGCCGCTGCGGCGGAAGTGCTTGCAGAGGACCTGGGCATCGAAACCGACAACACTGCGAAGTGGCTTCATGAACATGACCACGGCCGATGGGACCTGCAGCCCGGCCAGCTGGTCATCATTGACGAGTCCTCCCTCGCTGGCACCCTCGCCCTGGAACGCATCGCCACCCACGCCGCCGAGGCCGGCGCGAAGGTCGTCCTCGTCGGGGACTGGGCGCAGCTGACCGCGGTCGATGCCGGTGGGGCATTCGGGTTGCTCGTCCGGGACCGCGGTGATGCCCCCGAGCTGGCCGACGTGCGCCGATTCCACGCCGAGTGGGAGAAGACGGCGTCCCTGCACCTCCGCCTGGGCCGGACCGACGTGATCGACACCTACGACGATCAGGGTCGGATCGTCGTAGGTGACTTTGAAGACATCCTCGACGCCGCCTACCGGTCCTGGTACATGGACATCGCCGACGGCAAGAGCAGCCTCCTGATCGCGGAGACCAACGAGACCGTCACCGAGCTGAACAGCCGCGCCCGCGACGACCGCATCCTCGACGGCCACGTCTCACCCGACGGCATCCGTCTGCGAGACGGCACCCGCGCCGGGACAGGAGACATCATCATCACCAGGAAGAACGACCGGCGCCTGACCACCGGCGGAGGGGCGTGGGTGAAGAACGGCGACCGGTGGCGCGTCGCCGAACACCACGACGACGGTTCCCTCACCATCGCACGTGCCGACGCCCGCCACGCCACCACCGTCGTGCTCCCCGCTGGCTACGTGGCAGACAACGTCGACCTCGGATATGCGGTCACTGCCCACCGCGCACAGGGCGCAACCGTGGACACTGCGCACGCGATCGTGCACTCGTCTTCAATGACGCGGGAGAACTTCTACGTCGCGATGACCCGCGGCCGGGCGTCCAACACCGCCTACGTCGCCATCGACCAGGCCCACCTTGAAGAACACCAGCTCCCCGACACCGAGCCCACCGCCCACTCGATCCTCTACGGGGTCTTGCAGCATGAAGGGGCGGAGAGGTCCGCGCACGAGACGATCGAGGCCGAGCAGCAAGCCTGGTCCTCGATCGCGCACCTCGCCGATCAGTACGAGACCGTCGCGCAGGAAGCCCAGGCGGAGCACATCACGGAACTGTTTGCGCGAGCGGGCCTTGACCACGGCCTCGTCGACGAGCTGACAGAGTCGGAAACGTTCGGGTCCATCGTCGCCACGCTGCGCCGGGCAGAGGCCGCCGGGCACCGACCGGAACGGCTGATCGACCGCGCACTGAAGGCCGGGCCGCTCACTGACGCCGATGACCCGGCGAGCCTGCTGCGCCACCGCGTGCAGCAACTCGCCACGCGCACCAGCCCCGGACGCGGGCGCGGCACCCGGCGACGGTTCATCGCCGGGTTCATCCCCGAAGCATCCGGCAGCATGCCCGAGGACATGACCCGCGCGCTGACCGAACTACGATCGCTCATCGAACAGCGCGCCCAAGCCCTCGCGGACGACGCCCTCACGGAGAAGCCTCCCTGGCTGAAGGCGCTCGGCCCCGAACCTCGTCCCGATTCAGCTGCGAGAGAGCCGTGGGGGACGGTATTGCGCATGGTCGTCGCCTATCGGGAACGCTACGGGATCACCGACCACACCCCGCTCGGGGCGAAACCGGATGCCACGCAGCAGCGCCTCGATCACGAACGCATCGACGGCTTCCTTACCAGCCTCCGCCGCCGTGGCACGCCTCCGGCCACGCCCGAGGTCACGCGAGAGGGAATCGGACGGTGAGCGTTCCGTCAGGACGTGGCGTCGTAGGCGGCGACGATGGCCGCCGAGACACGTCCCCGATCGCTCACCGTGTATCCGTGATCCCGTGCCCATTCCCGGATCGCCCCCAAGTTCCGAGCCTGCGCGACAGAAGATGCCGGGCGCCCGGCTGGGCGACGCCCCGTCAGGCGTGCGGCCGTCAGGTACGGGGTGAGCACCTGCCGAAGTTCATCCGCGTGTGCCGTCGACAGGTCGATCTCATACGTGCGGCCATCCAGCCCGAAGGTGATGCTCTCACCGGTCCCGTCGAGCTCGGCGCCATCAAGGTCATCAACGAGCTGAACACCATTTTGCGTGCCATGCGTTGATCGTGACACACCACAAGGGCGTCGCATCTCTGCGACGCCCCGGCACCTCACCCCAGTGGGTTCCTATCCATATGCGGTCATCTGCCCAGTGGCTCCGGGCGGGCGTCGATGCTGTGACCAGTCACCCCGGCGGTGACCGTCGGCGACGCTGGGCCCAGCTGCCGGGCACGCTCCGATGGTGTCGCCGCCTCGGCCGCGCCAGCGATACTGCGGGTCAAGCCCACGTGTCCCAGCGAGTGATTCCACGACAGGTGATATGCGCCGCTGCGGAACTCCCTATCCCACGTCCCGACCGGTGGCGCCTTGTAGACGTGACCGTTCGCGGCTGCAGCCTGCTCCGTCTCATCTCCAAAGTCCCACTGCGCCAAATGCGCGATCGCTGCCTCCGGACCGCGCTCTTCAAGAACCGAGAGCGCGGCGTCCGCGTCCTCGCCCTGCAAAAACACCACCGACGCCCACGGCCCTTCCTGCTCACCGAACCGCCCGGTGAACACCTCCGGCTCTTCGAGCTCGAACGACGCCATCGCCAGCTCGTCCTCATTCAGATACGCCTGCTCATAGACCCACTCCGGGTAGGCGTCATCCGGCGGGCACATGCCCGAGCGGTATCTCTCGCCTGCCTTAGAGAGGAACCCCGCCAGCACCCCGACCATTCGCGACGCCGACACATCCATCCCGACACCCGCATACAGATCCGTACCTCGATAGACATGCTCGCCGGCACGCACCTCGTACAAGAACTGCATCCGACTCCCGCCGGCCTCCTCGGGCGCGCGGCCTGTCTTCTCGACCCGCAGCGACATGCCGCCGACCACCGTCGATGCCTTACGATCCAACTCCGAAGCCATGACCAGTCCTCGCATCTATCTATCCGCTCACTTGCGTAAAGAGGTACGAGACGACCACCCCACGCAGGGCTGACGACTCCTCTCACGCTCGTGGCCGGGTCAACCTCGCTGAACCGGACGGTGCCACGGTAGAATTGGGGCATGACGGTGGCTGAGGTGATCCAAGCCGCGATGGCGCTCACGCCCGAGGAGCGATCGCGGGTCGCCGACGTCCTCTACGACGCCGACGCCCCCGACCAGGCGGTCATCGACGCAGCCTGGGCATCCGTCGCTTCACGCAGGGCTGACGAACTCGAGAACGGCACGGTCACGATGCTCTCTCGCGAGGAAGCGAACGCCTACCTCGACGCCCGCGCTGCCGAGAGAAGCGTTTGACGCTCCGCGTCGGGTTTCACCCCGATGCCGTGCGTGAGCTGGACGACGCGATCCAGTGGTACGACCAGGGTGGACAGCACCGCGGCGCGAGGTTCCGCACCGACGTCGACCGGGTCATCGATCGTCTCCTCGAATGGCCGGAGTCAGCCGAGACCATCCTCGACACGCCGGCTGGCCGTGTCTTTCGCCATGCCAAGGTTCCTCACTCGCACTACCGCCTCGTCTACTACCTCACCGACGAGGCCCTGAAGATCGTCGCCATTGCCCACGAACGGCGCATGCCGCTGTACTGGAGCGGAAGAGACTGACACGCCGACGGCGACCGCAACTACCCTGAAAGCATGGCGACGATCTTCCTCACCGTGCGGGTCGCGCTCGATGACGTGGATGAGGCGCTCCGCGTTGCGAGCGGCCTCGGATACGAGGCGCGTCCGATCGGCGGCAGGCGCCGCAGCACTCTCGTGCTGGTCGAGACGATGACCATCGACGACGCAACGGACGAAGGCGCCGCCGAACAGCGGGTGCGTCACCGTGTCGCTACGGCGTTGACAGAACACGGCCTCCAATACGACCTGATCGGTAGCGGGACGGACGCATCGAGCATTACGAAGTCGCTCTTCACGATCAGGCCCATCGGCGCCACCGACGAGACCGACTCGCTCGAGATCCGCGCCGACAACCGAGCCGAGTTCGAGCAGCGCCTGGCCGCCGTGCGTTCGCTGTTCAGCGGGGAATCGTGGCCGAGTCAGGACCTCGTCGGATACGAGGTCACCGTCGATGGCCTCGCCGCCGGTGATCCCGACGTGCAGCACCTGCCCTTCCTCCCGAAACGGCGATAGATCCGCGACGGGCACGTGCAGACGCCAGCTGGGACGAGTACAATTTGTACTGTGTCACGACCCGTTTCGGCGAGTGCAACAAGCCTTTTGGTACGAGTGGCACGCAGGTGGCACGGCCGGTCTGCGGAGACGCAGAGACCGCGAGATCACGTGCTTCCCGACGAGAACTGGGACTTCTGACCCGCTCGGCGAAAGCTCGAACGAACGACCCCCTCCGGTTCCGGCGGAGGGGGTCGTTCTCGTTCGTGACGCAGCCGGATGTGCGAGCGATGGAGTCGGGGGAGGGGAGCTTCGCGCTGCCGTGGCGGGGGCTCGCTCCGTTTCGCGCCAGGATGGGACTCGTGATCACAGCGACGAGACGACCCGCCCGCATCCTCCTGATGGGGGCAGCCATGCTCGCGGCCCTCACGGGCTGCGCGGCCGAGCCGGTGTCCACCGGGCCGCGTGACGGGAGCGCCGCCGCCGACGCCCCTACACCCGAGATCGAAGTGGGCGATGTCCTCACCGCAGAGCAGGCGACCGCGCTCAACGACGGGAATGAGCTCATGAAGGCGTATCCGGTCGGGGCCGAGTTCATCGCTGTCGAATGGGGTCAGCCAATTCCCGAGGCGGTGACGACCGCCGTCACGGCGCAGGTGGTCGCTGCTGCGCCGACCTGGGGCACGAATACCGACAGCGACGTGAACGCCGCGGCCTGGCAACAGGTGCGCGATGCCATGAAGCAGGAGTCCCAGAAGCTCGGGGGCGTCACGATCGCCCTCGTCTCGTGCGCTCAGAGCTTCTCCACGGAGATCAACACCTGGCGCCCGACCTGGGTCATGTCGGAGCCCGGTCCGGTCGGCGAGTACGAGTCCAAGGAAGCGGTTCTCGCCCGCGCGGATGCCTGGGCGCAAGAGGGCAGGAAGATGTACGTCGTCGTCGACAACCTCGGCTGCTGACAGAACACGCCGTAGGACCAGCTCGGCATACCCATCCCGCGGACAACATCGTGCCGCGGGCCTCGACCGCGGGCCCGATGCTCTGCCGTCCAGTGATGCCTCATGGATAGAGTCGGGGGATGGGAACCATGCAGTACGGCAGCGGCAGCGAGATCCAGATCGAGGACAGGGCGCTCGCGCACCTGAAGGTCGCGATCGCGACGAAGCTCCGCCGCAACGAGAGTTTCACGCTGTCCTGGCGGCACGCCGAGGGTGACACGCCCGGGCGTTCCACCATCTGGCTTCACCCGTCCATTCCGCTGCGGTTCACGTTCTCGGAGCCGGAGACGCCGCAGCTCAACGCGAAGTGGATACAGGCGCTGATGGTGGAGGCCAGCTCCTCCGGCGGGATCCGCCTGGTGGACGAGGTCGTCGACGGCCCGGCCGAGGAGACGTCGCGCATCGCATGACGCTGACACGCGAGAGCCTGTTCCACGAGCTGACGACCTCGCTGGCCCTCCCGGAGCATGAGCGCGACGACTGGGTCGAACACGTCGCTCGCGGCCGCCCGACGCCGCGGCAGCAGCTGCTGGCCCTCCTGCTCCTCATGGACGCCAGCCCCGCGCGGATGAACGGCTGGCCGTTCCGGTCGACCGAGAATGCGCTGATGGGCTCACTGCCGCGCAAGTCCCTTCCCTGGGATGGGCCGACCGCCGTGTTCGCGCTGCGCGCCGCGCTCGCGATCAGTGCCATGACGTACGTGTGCGGACCCGCGCTGCGGGGCGCCGAGACCGCGATGCAGGCAGGGCACCGCGATCCCGAGCTGTACGAGGCGCTCGCCGCGTGCGCGCAACAGCTTCAGGGGCTGATGTCGGGCCGGTTCGCGACACGCTGGGGTGTCGACAGAGACCTCAAGACCGCCAACCGCCTGCTCGCCCTGTTCCTGCCCTCCGGGGTGCTCGACCTCACCATGATCCACGACGGCGACGACTGGGCGGAGAGCGCCCGCCGGAGCGCGCGGACGCACCCCGTCGACGGTGTCGAGCCGCTCGTGCGGCAGCTGACGTCACTCGGCCACAAGGCGCCGTCGCAGACCTGGCAGCGGGGAGTTCAGCCTCTTGTGCAGACCGATACCGGGCGGCAACTCGTACGCGACTGGCTGGAGGCCGCCCGGCAGACCACCACCGCGGAGGACGGCCGCCTCTTCTCGGCCTCGAACGAGGACCTGGTCCGCGCCACGGTGATCGCCGCGCGCTGGCTGCCCGAGACGGACGTCCCCGCGGAGCTGCTCGGTGCACTCGCGCGCCAGGGCGCCGCGACCCGCCCTCCCGGGACCGAGTCGCTCGCGCTGCGCGTCGCCACAGCCTCGATCGACACCCTCGCCCAGCGTGCCGCGCCGGCCGATGTCGCCGAGCTCGAGCGGCTGCTCGACGACATCACGCGTCGGGACCTGATCAAGCGGATCGGTTCCGCGCTCGGCCCGGAGGCGGTGGCGCGTGCCGAGAGCCGCGACACCGACCTGAAGCGCGAGAAGGCCGCCGCCGTGCGGGCGAAGGCGAACCCGATCCCGAAGATCCTGCGGGCGGAGGTGGATCGCCTGCTGCGCGAGCACCTCGACGAGGTCATGCGCGAGCTCGGCTTCCGGAAGTCAGGGCGCACCTGGCGTCGCGTGCGGGAAGACCAGGTGGACGTCGTCGACGTCTCCTCCAGCCACCTGTACCTGGGCGTGCAGTACGGTGTGCTCTTTCCTGCGCTGCACCCGGAGGACGGGCCGGCACCGCAGCGTGAGCCGAAGCGCGTGAAGCCGTCCGAACTCGACCTGCTCATCGTGGAGGACTCCTGGATCGCGGAGGAGGGGCCCCTCGACCTGCTGGCGGCGCGCATGCGGTCGACCATCTCCCCGTTCCTCCTCGCCTGCGGAGACAGGGAGGCGCTCGCCGCCCTGCTGACGACCGGCGCCGGGATGCCGCAACCGGCGGGGCTCCGCGATCCGTTCACCGGTCGCGCCGACGCGGCGCTGTACTTTCGCACCAGGCCGTTCACACCGGGCCTCGCCCTCGGGGCACTGGCCTGCGTCGCGGGGGACCGCGATGCCGCGCGGGTCTGGCTCGACGACGCCGCCCGGGCGATCGACCCCTCCCGTCACCGTGCGGCTGCGGCCGAGGCCGACTACTGGAGGCGACGTGTGGAGGCGCTCCCGGGCGGGGGAGGGCGAGTCAGCCCGCGGGATACTCCTGGGCCCTGAGCTGGCGCGCCAGGTGCGCCGCGTTGCGCGCCGCGGTGGCGATCGCCGAGGACACCGCCTCCGGCGTCTCGTCGAGATCCTTGTAGTCGACGGTCTGCATGGCCTCGCCGTTCCAGTACACCGAGGTCTGCGCGGGGATCGTGTATCCGACGTCGTTGAGCGCCTGGAACAGGATGGCCGAGATGTGGTGGGCGCCGTCCTCGTTGCCCAGCACGCCCGCGATGGCGACCTTGTCGAACAGGGTCGGGCGCCCGCGCGCGTCGGTCTCGCCGAGCTCGGCGTCGAGGCGCTCCAGCACCCGCTGCGCCACGCTCGAGTGCTGCCCCATCCAGGTCGGCGTCACGAAGACCAGGATGTCCGCCTCCAGCACCTTGCGCCGCACGCTCGGCCACTGGTCTCCGCCGCCCATGTCCTTCTCCACGCCGGGGCTCAGATCGAGGTCGACGGCGCGCACGAGGTCGCCGGTGACCCCGTGCCCGGCGAGGGCGTCCAGCAGCTGCCTGGCGAGCAGATCCGAGCTGGACTCCGCGGGGGAGGGCTTCAACGTGCAGGAGATCGCGAGTGCGGTGAGCGGACTGTTCATGCCCCGAGCACACCACCGCCTCGGAGCGCGGGACAGGGCCTTCCCGGGCGCGGGCTATCCTGGTAGTGCACCGACGACAGGAGATCCCGTGATCCTCAGCTTCCTCTTCTTCATGATCATGTTCCTCGGAGGCTTCTGGCTGCTGGGGATCGCGCATGAGATGCCGGACACGCTCGCCGCGCTGACCTTCGTCGGCGGCATCCTGCTCGTGTCGCTCGCTCTCGGCTTCGCCATGCGCCAGCGCGGCTCCGCGACGCGCCGCTCCAAGAACTGGACCGGCAGCCCCACCGAGTGAGCAGGAGCGCGCGTCCGCGGACGCGCGCTCACCGGCGGCGGGACAGTCGCGCCTCGAGGTTGGCGCACACCGCCGGCCATTCCGGCTCGATGATCGAGTACTCGACGCTGTCGCGCAGGGCGCCGTTGCGGTAGCGGCTCATCGCGCGCATCACCCCGTCCTGCTTGGCACCGAGGCGTTCGATGGCCGAGCGTGACTGGAAGTTGACCCACTGCGTGGTGAGACCCACGCGGAAGACGCCGAGCATCTCGAAGGCGTGACGCAGGAGAAGCAGCTTCGACTCCGCGTTGGTGCCGGTGCCGTGGGCGGACGGGCGATTCCACGTGTACCCGATGTGGAGTCGGGGGACGTCGGCGACGATGTCGTAGAACGAGGTGAGACCCAGCACGCGGCCCGTGGCGTCGAAGGCGGTGAAGGGCACCATCTCCCCGCTCTCGACGAGACCGAGCCGGCGGTCGACCTCGGCGGCGACGCCGTCCGGGGCCGGCACCGAGGTGTACCACGCGGTCTTCCACAGGTCTCCCTCGGTGACGGCGTCGATGAGTCCGTCCACGTGCGAGCGGTCGAGGGGTCGCAGTTCGACGAGTTCGCCGGTGAGGGTGACGGGGGACGGCGGGACGAGGAAAGCCATGCGCCCATTCAAGCAGTGTGTCGTCGAGCGGATCACGCCGCCGCGCGCGGTCCTGGATCCTGACGCAGCAGCCGCTGGAACGCCGCCACCAGCTCGATCGTGACGTCGAGCTCGAAGGCGAGGCTCGCGAGGTGGGTTCCGCGCGCCGCCTCGGCCTCCGCGTAGGCCGCGGGGGTGATCAGTCGGCGCGCGGCCCACTCGTCAGCGCGGCGCTCCTGCCGCGCGCGGGCGGACGCGAGAGCCGTGGGATGGTGGCCGAGCTGCGCGTGGCCGAGCTCGTGGGCGAGCACGCTGCGGGCGGTGCGCCGGCTCATGCCTGGCGCGAGTCGGATGGTGCCGGCGACAGGATCGAAGCCGCCGCGGGTACGTCCGGCGCGTTCGACGACGCGCAGCTCGAGCTGGTCGGCGAGACGGAGGAGCTGCTGCACGGTCCTCCCTCCCCGGCGGCTAGTCGTAGAGGTCGTCGGTATCGGCGCTGTGCGGTGTCGGCGAGTCGAAGGCGACCTCGCGGGTATCTTCGCGTGGGGCGGCGACATCGGGGGATCGGCGGATCGGCGTGACGGTCGCCGATGCGCCGTCGGCGTCGAGGCGCTCCTCAGCGCGGGAGATGAGCACGTGCGGTTCGAGGCCGAGAGTCGCGCACACCGCATAGACCACGGGCACGGGGATGGCGCGCTTGCCGGTGACGTAGTTGTCGAGAGCACTGCGGGCGATGCCGATGCTGCGGGCCATGGCGGCGATGCTGCTCCGGGCGGCCGCGATCTCCGCGCGCAGCTGGCGACCGACGGCAGCGTTGAACTGCTCGGCAGGTGTCCTCATCCGACTCACCCTAGCAGCGCCCCGACGTCAGGATGCCGTCATATCGGTGGTGCGGGACGCCGTGAGTGTCTGTGCGTGGGAGTAGCGTATGCGTATGGGGACAGAACTGCGTCATCTGGTGGCAGCTTCGGTGGAAGCCGCCCGTCTTCACGCCGGAGTGTCACTCGGCTGGCTCGCCGACCGCTCCGGGCTCCCGGTCGAGACGCTCGACGGGCTGATGCGGGAGCAGGCCGACTTCACGATGGTCGATCTCGCTCGGATCGCCGAGGCCCTCGATGTCGCAGTCACGACCCTTCTTCCCTGCTCGCCCGCGGAAGACCTCTGAGGCGCGCGGAGCAGGCGGCGGAGTAGCGTGGGCGCTATGAAGACAGTGCCGTTCGGATCCGCCACCGCCCCCGCCGTCATCGCCGGCATGATGCGCATCGATGCGAAGGATGACGAGCAGGTGCGCGAGCTCTATGCCGCGGCCAGGGAGTCGGGCATCGACTTCTTCGACCACGCCGACATCTACGGCGGGTCCATGCATCACTGCGAGGCGCGGTTCGCCGACGCCCTGCGTCTCAGCTCTGCCGAGCGTGACGAGATCGTGCTGCAGACGAAATGCGGGATCGTGCCCGCGCAGGGGATGTTCGACTTCTCCTTCGAGCACATCGTCGGGCAGGTCGAGGGGTCGCTCGCCGCCCTCCGCACGGACCGCATCGACGTGCTGCTGCTGCATCGCCCCGACGCCCTCGTGGAGCCGGACGAGGTCGCGCGTGCCTTCGACCACCTGGAGGCGGCCGGGAAGGTCAGGGCCTTCGGCGTCTCGAACCACACCCCACGGCAGATCGATCTCCTGCGCACCGCCGTCCGCCAGCCGCTCGTGGCGAACCAGCTGCAGCTGTCCCTGACGCACGCGCCGATCATCGCGCAGCCCGTCGCCGCCAACATGGCCGGTCACGACCAGAGCATCGACCGCGACGGCGGCATCGTCGACTACTGCCGGATCAACGGCATCACCGTGCAGGCCTGGTCGCCGTTCCAGAGCGGCTTCGGGGGCGGCGTGTTCCTCGACAACCCCGAGTACGGGGAGCTCAACGCGGTGATCGACCGGCTCGCCGCCGCGCACGGCGTGACCGCGCTCGCGATCGCGACGGCCTGGATCACGCGGCACCCCGCAGGAATGCAGGTCGTGCTGGGGACGACGACCCCGCAGCGCGTGCGCGACGCGGCCGCGGGAGCCGACATCGTCCTCACCAGAGCGGAATGGTACGAGCTGTTCCGCGCCGCCGGCCACCTGGTTCCCTAGCCGGCTCGGCCCCGTCGCCCGTCGTCTACCCTGAAGCCATGCCGTTCCTGTTCTCCATGCTCGTCATCGCGCTGATGATCGGTGCGCTGATCGACATCATCACGCGCGATGACGCGCAGGTGAAGCATCTGCCCAAGATGGTGTGGATCATCATCGTGATCCTGCTGCCGCTCGTCGGCAGTCTGCTGTGGTTCGCGATCGGCCGCGAGTACGGGGACGGCGGCATCCCGATCCCGAGCATGCGCCGCGCGGAGCGTCCGCGCACGCCCGTGGTCGACGTGCGCCCGGCGCCGCCGGTCGACACCAGGACCACCGAGCAGCAGATCGCCGACCTGGACCGCGAGATCGAGGAGTGGCGGCTCCGCGAGGAGATCGAGCGGCGGCGGCGCGAGCCGGGCGACGACGCGACGCCGAACGCCTAGCCCTCGCGCGCCCGCGGCGATCGACAAGCAGACCGTGATCCGGCTGAACCGTGACACGCTCTACAGCTTCGCCGTGGTCGACATCAGCCAGGGGGCGAGCTTCACCATCCCCGAGCACGGGGAGCGCTACCTGTCGGCGATGGTCGTGAACGAACACCACTACGTGAACGCCATCTTCCACGATGCCGGCGAGCACCGGCTCACCCTCGAGCAGTTCGGCACGCCCTACGTCGTGCTGGCGGTGCGCACGCTCGTCGACCCCGCCGATGCCGCCGACATCGACGCGGTCGCCGCGCTGCAGGACGCGATCAGCCTCGACGCCGTCGCCGCCGAGCCGTTCGCGATGCCGGACTACGACACGACCACGCTGGATGAGACCCGCCAGGCGCTGCTGGCGCTGGCGCGGAACCTGCATGGCTTCGACCGCATGTTCGGCTCGGCCGAGCAGGTTGACCCGGTGCGGCATCTGATCGGGACGGCGGCGGGCTGGGGCGGGCTCCCCTCCTTCGAGGCGAGCTACATCGGCGTCGATCCGCGCCTGCCCCGCGGGCGTTACGAGCTGACCGTGCGGGACGTGCCCGTCGACGGCTTCTGGTCGATCTCGGTGTACAACGCGGAGGGGTACTTCGAGCCGAACGAGCGTGGCGCTTACACGATCAACAGCATCACCGGTGTACGCGATGAGGACGGATCCATCACGGTCCGCTTCGGCGACCACCCGACGGGCTGCCGAACGTGCTCCCGATCACCGACGGATGGAACTATCTGGTGCGGCTGTACCGTCCACGTCCCGAGATCCTCGACGGCGCCTGGACCTTCCCTGCCTGCAGCCGTCTGCGGGATGACCGGGTTGCTCACGCACCGGCGCCCTCGCCGGCTCTCGCGGTCTTCGCGGCCACCGCGCGCTCGACGCTCGCGGGGGAGAGCACCTCGCGAGCGACCATGATCGCGGCGCCGAGCACCGCCGCACGGTCGCCGGCCTGCGACTGGACGATCGCCAGGTGCTGCGTGGCGAGCGGGATGGACCGACGGTAGACGACCTCGCGCACCCCCGCCAGCAGGTGCTCTCCGGCGCGCGCGATGCTCCCGCCCAGCACGATGATGGAGGGGTTGAGCAGGTTCACCACCGAGGCCAGCACCTCGCCGACGTCGCGCCCGGCCTGCCGCGTCGCCTCGATCGCCGTCGCGTTGCCGGCGCGCACGAGGTCGACCACGTCGGACGCGCCCTGCACGTCGTGGCCTTCGGCGCGCAGCGCTATCGCGAGCGCCGACCCGCTCGCCAGCGCCTCCAGATCGCGCTCGTCTCCCGGCTCGCGCACCGACCCGGCGCCGATCGGCACCTGCACGTGCCCCATGTCTCCCGCGGAGCCCTGCGCGCCACGCTGCAGATGGCCGCCCGCGATGATGCCGGCGCCGATGCCGGTGGAGACCTTCACGAAGATGAGGTCGTCGACGTGCGGCCAGCTGGTGGCCTGCTCTCCGAGCGCCAGGATGTTCACGTCGTTGTCGACCAGCACGGGCACGTCGAAGGTGCGCTGCACGTAGCCGGGCACGTCGAACCGATCCCAGCCGGGCATGATGGGCGGGTTGGTGGGGCGGCCGGTGGAGTGCTCCACGGGGCCGGGCACGCCGATGCCGACCCCGAGGAGCGGGAGACCTCCGGAGGCGGCGGCGAGCAGATCGGTGCCGTCGGCCAGGATCGAGTCGAGCAGACGCTTCGGGCCATCGCCGATGTCGATCGTGCGGGTCCTGACATCGAGGATCACTCCGGCGAGATCGGCGACAGCGACCGTCGCATGCGTGGCGCCCAGGTCCACGGCCAGGACGAGGCCGGCCCGGGGGTTGAACGCGACCCGAGCCGGCGGGCGGCCGCCGGTCGAGGCGGCCTCTCCCGCGGGGCGGAGCAGACCGGCGGCAAGCAGAGCGTCCACGCGGAGCGCGACCGTGGAGCGGGCCAGGCCCGTCAGCGCCGCCAGCTCGGCCTTCGTGCGCGCCTGGCCGTCGCGGAGGATCTGGAAGATCTCGCCGGTGCCGGGGGCGGGCGTCACGATCGGCTTCAGCACGTCAACCATGGCGTCAGTAAACCACAGCATTCGACGGCAGAGCCGTGGACTTCGAATTCGATCCACGCATCTTTTGACGAGGCACTAGCAAAAGTGGTCTCGAGTGTGTCAGACTCCCCGACATGACAACGGATGTCACAGACACCGGGCTCGGAACGATCCGAACCGGGATCCTCGGCGGGGGCTTCATGGCCCGCGTCCACCGCTCAGCGGCCCGCGACGCCGGCGCCGAGCTGCGGGCCATCGCCACCCGGTCCCTGCAGGGGGCCAGAGACGCGGCCCACGCGCTGGGAGCCGAGCGCGCCGAGAGCGACGCCGACGCCCTCCTCGATGCCGCGGACATCGACGTCGTGCACATCTGCACCCCGAACGCCACGCACGCCGAGCTCGCACGGCGGGCACTCGCCGCAGGCAAGCACGTCGTCTGCGAGAAGCCGCTCGCGACCTCGGCGGCCGACGCCGCCGCACTCGCCGAACAGGCCGCGCAGAGCGGTCGCATCGCGGCGGTGCCGTTCGTATACCGCTATCACCCCATGGTGCGGGAGGCCAGGGCCCGCGTCGCACGCGGCGAGGTCGGCGAACTGCTGACGCTGGACTGCTCGTACCTGCAGGACTGGATGCTGCTGCCCACCGACGACGACTGGCGCGTGCGGTCGGCCTCCGGCGGCGCCTCCCGCGCCTTCGCCGACATCGGCTCGCACCTGTGCGACCTCATCGAGTTCGTGACGGGCGAGCGGATCCACGCGCTCAGCGCCCGCACGCGCCGCGTGCACCCCGAGCGCGCAGGACACGCTGTCGACACCGAGGACATCGTGGCCGTGCTCATCGAGACGGACTCCGGCGCCCTGGGCACCCTGCTCATCTCGCAGATGGCCCCTGGACGCAAGAACGCGCTGACGCTCGAGCTGCACGGCTCGCAGCAGAGCCTGCGCTTCGAGCAGGAGCGGCCGGAGGAGCTGTGGGTGGGGATGCGCGAGGAGTCGCGACTGCTGCTGAGGGACCCCGCGACCGCCGACGCCGCCTCCGTGCGGCTGCAGCGGGTGCCGGCCGGCCACGCCATGGGCTACCAGGACGCCTTCAACGGCTTCGTCGCCGACGTGTACGCCGCCATGGCCGGTGCGGCACCGGACGGGATGCCCACGTTCGCCGACGGGCATCGCGCCGCGGTGCTCACCGAGGCCGTGCTCGACTCGGCCGCGCACGGCGGACGATGGGTGGAGGTGACGGCATGACCGCGACCACGACCGCGCCCGTGCTCGCCGCGACGGGCATCCGCAAGTCGTTCTTCGGCGTCGAGGTGCTGCGCGGCGTCGACTTCGACGTGCGGCCCGGCGAAGTGCACGGACTGGTCGGGGAGAACGGTGCGGGCAAGTCGACCCTCATGAAGATCATCGCGGGCGTGCAGCCCGCCGACGAGGGGGCCATCACCTACCGGGGCGAGGAGGTGCACCACGCGCATCCGCGCCAGGCCATGGACGCCGGCATCGTCACGGTGTTCCAGGAGTTCACGCTGCTCCCCGAGCGCACCGTCGCCCAGAACGTCTACCTCGGACGCGAGCCGCGGCGACGGGGGCTCGTGGACCTCCGCGGCATGAACGCGCGCACGGCGGAGCTGCTCACGGATCTCGGGGTGACCTTCATCGACCCGCAGGCCAGGGTCGGCTCGCTCACCGTCGCGGAGCAGCAGATCGTCGAGATCGTGAAGGCCCTGTCCTTCGACGCGCAGGTCATCTCGATGGACGAGCCCACCGCGGCGCTCAGCGACCGCGAGGTCGAGCTGCTCTACGCGATCATCCGGCGCCTCACCGCGCGCGGAGTCGCCGTGATCTACGTGTCGCACCGGCTCAAGGAGATCTTCGACCTGTGCGATCGCATCACGATCCTCAAGGACGGCGCCCTGGTCTCGACGGACGAGACCGCAGCGCTCACCACCGACGAGCTCGTGCGGCGCATGGTCGGCCGTTCCATCCAGTCGTACTTCCCCGACCGGCTCGCGGGCACTGCCGTGGGCGCCCCGCGGCTCGAGCTCGACCGCTGCGGCAACGCCTACGTCGACGGGGTGTCGCTGACGCTCCGCGCCGGGGAGATCGTCGGCGTCGCCGGGCTCCAGGGCTCGGGTCGCACGGAGCTCGTCGAGGGCGTGTTCGGCATCCAGGCGTTCACCCGCGGCGAGCTGCGCATCGACGGAGCCCCCGTCCGCATCACCGGCCCGAGGGCTGCCGTGCGCGCGGGTCTCGCGCTCGTGTCGGAGGACCGCAAGGCGCAGGGCCTCGCGCTCGGGCAGTCGATCCTCGACAACGCCCTGCTCGTGGTGCGCAGCGTGTTCGCCGGTCGCACGGCCGTGTCGCGGCGAGAGGTGCCCGGTGTGCTGAGCGCCTTGGAGGTCTCCTCCCGCGGGCTGGACCAGGAGGTGCGCTTCCTCTCCGGCGGCAACCAGCAGAAGGTCGTGCTCGCCAAGTGGCTGCTCACCCAGCCTCATGTGGTGCTGTTCGACGAGCCGACGCGAGGGATCGACGTCGGCGCCAAGTACGCGGTGTACCAGCTGATGCGCGAGCTCGCGGCGCAGGGGAAGGCCGTGCTCATGGTGTCCAGCGAGCTGCCGGAGGTCATCGGCATGAGCGACCGCATCCTCGTGATGCACGATGGCGAGCTCGTCGCGGAGCTGCCCGCCGGGTCGGCCGAGCACGAGATCCTCGGCGCGGCGACCGGGGCGACCGCCGGCGCGCACGGCGAGACCCGCGTACCGGACGGCGGTCGCGCTCCGCGCGCCGGTGGCGTCGATGAGGGAGGCGCGCGATGAACCGCCTGCGCGCCGGATCACGGTTCCGCGTCGACTCGACCGTCATCGTGCTCGGCATCCTGCTGCTGACCCTCGTGGTCGGCGCGATCCTCGTGGCCACCGTCGGCCGCAACTTCCTCAGCGCCGGCAACATCCGCGACATCCTGACCGGCATGAGCGTGCTGGGGCTCGTGGCCATCGGGCAGACCCTCGTCGTCCTCGGTGCCTCGCTCGACTTGTCCGTCACGTATGTGATCAGCCTGTCCAGCCTGCTGGCGGCCACGATCATGAACGGCAATCCAGGCAACATCCCGGTCGCGGTCCTCGTGACGCTGCTCGTGTGCGCCGGCATCGGACTGCTCAACGGTCTCATCGTCACCGTGCTCAAGGTCAACGGCTTCATCGCCACGCTTGGCGTCGGCCTGATCCTGCAGGGCATCCTCAACACCAACTTCGAAGGGTCCGCGGGCAGCGTGCCCTGGGCGTTCCAGCTGATCGGCGCCACCGGTGTCGGCCCTGTCCCGGTGTCCACCCTCATCATGATCGTGCTCGCCGTGCTGGTGTGGGTGCTGCTGAACCGCACCCGCACGGGCGCGCACCTGTATGCGGTCGGCGGCGACCCCGAGATCGCGCGGCTCAGCGGCGTCCGCACCCGCATGCCGCTGATCTGGGCGCACGTGCTGTGCTCGGTGTTCGCCGGACTCGCGGGGCTGCTGCTCGCCAGCAGGCTCGGCGTCGGCAGCCCGACCGTCGGACAGCAGGGCGGGTACGCGCTGCTGTCGATCGCCGCGGTGGTGCTCGGCGGCACGCTCCTGCTCGGCGGCCGCGGCTCCCTGTGGGGCACGATCGGCGGCGTCGCGATCCTCGCGGTGGTGGACAACGTCATGAGCGTCATGCAGGTCAATCCGTTCCTGAAGGACGTCGTGCGCGGCATCGTGATCGTCGCGGCCGTGGCGGTCTACAGCCGCAGGGCGATCGTCCGCCGCCGCCCGCGCTTCGGCCCCGGCGGCACGCGCACGAGTGGAGACGACGCCGCCAGGGCCGCTGATGCCGACATGGCCGCCGCTGCCACCCAGCTGGCCGACCCTGCGGCCGACGTCGCCGCCGTCGACAGCCCCACCACCCATACCGCCCATACCGCCGCCGACATCGCGGCCGTGGACACCCCCGCCGCGGATACGTCGGCCGATACCGCCGCCACGACGGAAGGAGGCCGCCCATGAACGCGCTGCGTACCCTGGTGAGTCCGCGGGGAGCCGTGTTCCTGCTGCTCGTGGTGCTGCTCGTCGCCGTCACGGTCCTCAACCCGAGCTTCGCCGATCCAGGACAGTTCATGCGGTTCCTGCAGCGCGTCGCCCCCATCGCGATCGTGGCGATCGGCCAGTACTTCGTGATCATCGCGGGGGAGTTCGACCTGTCGCAGGGCTCGCTCATCACGGCGCAGGTCATCATCGCGGGCAACCTCGTCGGACAGGACGACTCCCGCACGATCCCCGTACTGCTGCTCATGGTGGTGTTCGCCGTGGCGGTCGGCCTCGTGAACGGCGTGTTGACCACGCTGCTCAAAGTGCCGTCGTTCATCGTCACGCTCGGCATGATGCTGGCCCTGCTGGGCGGCGTCATGTGGTGGACCGGGGGAGCGGCGACCGGGAACCCCGCGGACAGCTTCCGCGAGATCGGCCGCGGCGGCTTCCGGGACGTGCCGCTGCTCGAGTTCATCCCGTGGGCCGTGCTGCTGCTGATCGCCTGGCTCGCGCTCGGCATCTGGGTCACGAAGCGCCCGCTCGGCAAGACG
Organism: Microbacterium sp. p3-SID336; assembly: GCF_025143365.1. Classification (GTDB taxonomy): domain Bacteria; phylum Actinomycetota; class Actinomycetes; order Actinomycetales; family Microbacteriaceae; genus Microbacterium. Next base: position 45,620 of record NZ_JALXPE010000016.1, read on the forward strand.
CTCATCGCGGTGGGCGACAACGCCAGGGCGGTGGACTACGCGGGAGCCCGCCGTGCCTGGGTCACCACCCGCGCTTTCGTCATCTCGTCGCTGTCCGCGACGCTCTCGGCCGTGCTGCTCGTCGGCTACGCGGGCGTGCACCCCTCGGTCGGACGCGGTTACGAGTTCACCGCGATCACCGCGGTCGTGCTCGGCGGTGTCGTGCTGGGCGGAGGGCGCGGCTGGATCGTCGGGGCCGTCGCCGGCGCCTTCACGCTCGAAGCGCTCTTCATGCTGCTGAACATCGCAGGAGTCCCGTCGACGCTGCGCGACGCCGTGCAGGGCGTCATCATCATCGCCGCGGTCGCCTACTCGGCTGTCGCCTTCCGGGCTCGACGGCGCCGCGCACCGCAGGTCGCGCAGACGCCGGCGGACCCCGCGGATGCGCGCACGCCGACCGGCGCCGCGGCCGCACAGACCAGCACCATCCACACAGAAACCAGAGGAGATTAGCAATGCGACGATCGATGAAGATCGCCACCGCAGGGGTGGCCCTCTTCGGCCTCATCGCGCTCGCCGGGTGCACGACCGACCCGTCGGTGGCGCCGGCCGAGTCGGAGAATCCGGAGGAGTCCGCCGAGACGACCGAGTGGTTCGACCAGGAGCTCTTCGACAAGCAGGATGAGGAGCGCGGGGTCGAGCCGCAGGGACCGGCCGACCAGCCCTACCTCCAGCACATCAACGCGGAGATGGTGGACACGGCGGAGTACGCCAGCAGCGGGGCCAAGAAGGCCTGCTTCGCGAACGCCTCGATCTCCAACCCGTGGCGCCAGACCGGGTGGATCACGATGAACGAGCAGCTGAAGGTGCTGCAGGAGGCCGGAGCGATCAGTGAGATGGAGACGCGCGACGCGCAGGACTCCGACGACACGCAGATCGCCGACATCGACTACTTCATCGCCGAGGGCGGCTGCGACGTGTTCCTCATCTCGCCCAACAGCACCGCGGCGATGACGCCCGCCGTGGAGCGCGCATGCGAGACGGGCAAGCCCGTCGTGGTGTTCGACCGCGGCGTGAACACCGACTGCCCCGTCACGTTCATCCACCCGATCGGCGGTTTCGCCTGGGGCATCGACACGGCCGAGTTCCTGATCGACAACCTGGAGGAGGGAGACAAGGTCGTGGCACTGCGCATCCTCCCCGGGGTCGACGTGCTGGAGCACCGCTGGGCCGGCGCCGAGAAGCTGTTCGACGAGGCCGGCATCGAGGCCGTGGACTACTTCACGGGCGCGGACCCCGCCGAGATCAAGAGCATCATCAGCGACGAGCTCGCCAAGGGCGACGTGCACGGCATCTGGATGGACGCCGGCGACGGCGCCGTGGCCGCGATCGAGGCGTTCGAGGACGCCGGCGCCGACTACCCGGTGATGACCGGCGAGGACGAGATGAGCTTCCTGCGCAAGTGGAAGGACACCGGTCTCACGGGTCTCGCACCGGTCTACTCGAACTTCCAGTGGCGCACCCCGTTGCTCGCGGCGCAGATGATCTTCGCGGGCCAGGAGGTGCCGAAGGAGTGGGTGCTCCCGCAGAAGCCGATCACCGAGGCCGAGCTGGACCAGTACCTCGAGGCCAACGACGGCATGCCGGACGGCCACTACGCCAAGTTCGGCGGCGAGGACCTGCCCGGGTATCCGACCGTGTGGCAGGAGCGCCAGATCCCGTGACCCGAGGCTCCCGCCCTTCCGCTCCGCACCCGCGGGGTGGGAGGGTGGGAGCGTCTTCCCGATCGAAGGACGATGATGCCCCGCACGATCGCCGTCAACACCTGGGTGTGGACGTCACCGCTCACCGATGCGACGCTCGAGCCGCTCGCCCGGAAGGCCGCGGCGCTCGGGTACGACGCGCTGGAGCTGCCGCTGGAGAGCCCCGGCGACTGGGACCCCGGTCGCGCCAGGGAGCTGCTCGACGAGCTCGGGCTCGGCGCGGTCGTCGTCGGGGCCATGGGGCCCGGGCGGTCGCTGCTCGCCCGCGCCGGCGACGTGCCGGCCACGCAGGAGTACCTGCGGGCGTGTCTCGACGCTGCCGTCACCCTGCGCGCCCCGGTGGTGGCCGGGCCGTTCTACACCCCGACCGGCGTGACCTGGCGGATGGACGCCGACGAGCGCACCGCCGCCGTGTCGGAGCTGCGGGAGAACCTCGCGCCCCTGGCGGACACGGCGGCGGAGACCGGACTGATCCTGGCCGTCGAACCCCTCAACAGGTATGAGACGAGCCTGCTGAACACCGTGGAGCAGAGCCTGGATGCGCTCGACCCGCTGCTGGGCGCGGGCGTGGGGCTCGCGCTCGACACGTATCACCTCAACATCGAGGAGAAGCGGCCCGCGGAGGCGGTGCGTGCGGCCGGAGCCGCCATCGCGCACGTGCAGGTCTGCGGCAGCGACCGCGGGGCCGTGGGCGACGACCACACCGACTGGCCCGCGTTGCTGCAGGCCCTCGACGACGTCGGCTACCGCGGCGTGCTCGGCCTGGAGAGCTTCACGGGCGAGAACGCCACCATCGCGGTCGCCGCCTCCGTGTGGCGCCCGCTCGCCGCGAGCCAGGACGAGCTGGCCGCCCGCAGCATCGCCGCCCTCCGCGCCCTCGGCACCTGACCCGTCCGCACACCCGCCCGCCGCCCCCGCACACCCGCCCCCGCACACCCGCCCCGAAGGAGCATCCATGAGCACTCACCCGGTCACCCTGTTCACGGGCCAATGGGCCGACCTGCCGTTCGAGGAGGTCGCGCGGCTCGCGGCCGACTGGGGGTACGACGGCCTGGAGATCGCCGCCTCGGGGGACCACCTCGACCTGCTCCGCGCCGACGAGGACGACGCCTACGTCGCGTCGCGGCGGGAGATCCTCGACCGGCACGGGCTTCAGGTCTTCGCGATCTCGAACCACCTCGCGGGGCAGGCGGTGTGCGACGACCCGATCGACTTCCGCCACCAGGCGATCCTGCGCCCGTCCGTCTGGGGGGACGGCGCCGCGGAGGGCGTGCGGCAGCGCGCGGCGGAGGACATGAAGCGCGCGGCGCGCGTGGCGCGCAAGCTCGGCGTCGACACGGTGGTCGGCTTCACCGGTTCGTCCATCTGGCCGTTCGTGGCGATGTTCCCGCCCGTGCCCGCCGCGGTGATCGAGGCAGGGTTCCAGGACTTCGCCGACCGGTGGAACCCGATCCTGGACGTGTTCGACGCCGAGGGCGTGCGCTTCGCCCACGAGGTGCACCCGGGGGAGATCGCCTACGACTACTGGTCGAGCGTGCGCGCCCTGGACGCGATCGACCACCGGGAGGCGTTCGGGTTCAACTGGGACCCCTCGCACATGATGTGGCAGAACATCGACCCGGTCGGTTTCATCGTCGACTTCGCGGATCGCATCTACCACGTCGACTGCAAGGACACCCGGATGCGTCCGCGCAACGGCAGGGCGGGAGTGCTCGGCTCGCACCTGCCGTGGGGCGACCCGCGGCGCGGCTGGGATTTCGTCTCGACGGGTCACGGCGACGTGCCGTGGGAGGACGCCTTCCGCGCGCTCGACGCGATCGGCTACCGGGGCCCCATCTCGATCGAGTGGGAGGACGCGGGCATGGACCGTCTGCACGGCGCACCCCAGGCGCTCGCGTTCGTGCGGTCGCTGCTGTGGCCGCCGCCTGCCGCGTCGTTCGACGCCGCGTTCAGCAACCAGTGACGCGCGTCGACCTCACGGCTCGCGGAGCCGGACGAGCCGCTCGTGCCCCGTCTCCTCGAGCTCCGCGATGTCGTCGCGCGACTTGAGGAAGTCGGAGAACGAGCGGTAGCCCAGCGCCTTCTCGCTGAAGGACGGGTCCATCCGGCGCATGTGGGTCTTCACGGCGGAGCTGTGCAGCCACTCGTCCGCGTCCGCCTTGTCGTGGCCGAGCCGCAGCGCACGCTCCAGCAGACGCGTGGCCTCGCCCTGGTCGTCCACCTTCTGCTCCTCGACCTTCGGCTCCTCCGCCTTGGCCTTGGACTTCGCGCGCTTCGGGGCCGTCTTCGGCTTCGCGGCCGTGTCCGCCACGGACTCCGCGGCGGGAGCGGCGGCGGTCACCGGAGCAGCCGTCGTGGCCGGAGCGGGCTTGGCCGGGCGGGCGACGCCTGGCAGCGAGTCGTACGACTCGAACTCGTCGCACGCGGCGGCGAGGGACTTCGCGGTGGAGCCGGCGACGCCCACCCCGATCACGTAGCGGCCGAGGCGCTTGCACCGCTGCGCGAGCGGCACGTAGTCGCTGTCGCCCGCCACGATCACCACGTGCGTGAGGTCGGGCAGCCGGAACATGTCCTCCACCGCGTCGACGGCGAGGCGGATGTCGGCGCCGTTCTTGGCGTAGGCCGCCGCGGGGAAGAGCTGCACGAGGTCGACCGCGCGGGCCACGAGCTGCGAGCGGTACTCGGCGTTCACGGGAGACGACCAGTCGGCGTAGGCCCTCGTGAGCACGAGCGTGCCGAACGAGGCCGCGTAGTCGATGATCGCGCCCACCTCGATCATGGCGCTGCTCAACCGCTCGGCGACCTCGGGGTCGTTCGGGTTCTCGGTGATGCGCTGGCGGTCCTTGCCGTACGAGTTGCGGCCGTGCACGCGGTCGTACCAGGAGATGACGATGTTGTCGAAGTCGAGGTACACCGCCACGCGGGCGTCGGTCGTCTCAGCCACGTGCGTCCTCCTCGCCGGGGTAGCGCACGCCGATCTGCGCGCGGATCTCGTCGAGGGCGCCCATGATCGCCACGGTCTCGGCGATCGGCAGGATGTCGCCCTCCAGGGTGCCCGCGGCCACGAGGCGCTCGGCCGCCAGGGCCTCGAACTGCATGCCGCGGCCCTCGATGTCGGTCACGTACTCCTCCTGCACCGTGCCGTCCGGCAGGACCAGGCGGAACGTGGTGGGGGCGTACCAGACGCGGTCGATGTCGATGCGGGCGGCCGTGCCCACGATGCTGGCCGCGTTCGGGCCGGCGCCGCGCGAGGAGGAGAGGCTGGTGGAGATGGCACCGCCCTCGTGCGTCATCACGGTCGCCACCTCGGAGTCGGCGCCGGTCTCGACCAGTCGGCCGACCGCGCGGATGCTCGTCGGGGCGCCCAGGATGTCCCAGATGAAGGAGATCGGGTAGATGCCGAGGTCGAGCAGGGCGCCGCCGCCCAGCTCGAGCGCGTTCAGGCGATGGTCCGGATCGGTGGACAGCAGCTGCGTGTGGTCGGCGCTCACAGCGCGGATCTCGCCCAGTGCGCCCTCCGCGATCAGCTCGCGGATGCGCACCATGTGCGGCAGATACCGCGTCCACATCGCCTCGGTCACCAACAGGCCGCGCTCGGCTGCCAGCGCCTGCAGATCGGCGGCCTCGGCCTGCGTCAGCGTGAACGCCTTCTCGATCAGCACGTGCTTGCCGTGCTCCAGCGCCAGACGGGCGTTCGCGTGGTGCATCGGGTGCGGGGTGGAGACGTACACGATGTCGACGTCGGGGTCAGCCACGAGCGCCTCGTACGAGGGATGGGCGTGCGGGATGTCGAACCGCGCGGCGAACGCGTCGGCGGACTCCTGCGAGCGCGACCCCACCGCGACCAGTTCGAGGCCCGCCGTGCGCAGGTCGGATGCGAACGCGCCGGCGATGCCGCCGGTCGCGAGGATTCCCCAACGAAGACCAGTCATGGTCTCAGCGTAGAGGGTGGGGTGGATATGTCGCCGTGTGACGTCGCATGACACCCGGCATCGCCGCCATGGCCGCGGCGCCCGTGCGCTCCTACCGTGACGGACATGACGGAGACCCTCGTGATCGGCGCCATGGTGCGCACGCTCGGCGCCCACCCGTCGGGCTGGCGACAGCCCGGCGCCCACCGCGACCCCGCGCGCGACGCCGAGATCCTGCGGCACATCGCCCGCGAGGGGGAGGACGCGGGGCTGGACTACCTCTTCTTCGGCGACTGGCTCGCCACCGGACCCGACCTGGAATTCCGTGACCCGTACCTGCTCGCCCGCATCGACCCCCTGAGCGCCGTGCTGTACCTCGCGGGGGTGACGTCGCGGATCGGCCTCATCGCGACGGTCAACACCACCTACGCCGATCCCTATGCCACCGCCAGGGCGCTCGCCTCGCTGGACCTGCTGTCGGGAGGGCGCGCGGGCGTGAATCTCGTCACCGGCGCCGAGCCGCGTGCGGCAGGCAACCACGGTCGCGGCGCCCACGCCGACACCGAGACCAGGTACGACAGGGCCGAGGAGTTCGTCGAGGCCCTGCGCCGGCTGTGGGACTCGTGGGACGAGGACGCCTGGATCGCCGACGCCGCGCGCGGGGTGCTGATCGACCCGGACGGACTGCACGCCGCGGACCTCGACGGTGCGCACGTGCGGGTGTCCGGTCCGCTCAACGTCGCGCGCCCGCCCCAGGGTCGCCTCCCGCTCGTGCACGCCGGCACCTCACCGCGGTCGCGGAGGCTCGCGGCCACGGTGGCGGACCTGGCCCTGATCGCGGCGCCGACCCTGGACGACGCCATCGCCACGCGCCGCACGCTGCACGAGATCGCAGTCGAGGCAGGCCGCTCGCCGGAGGAGCTCCGGGTGATCGCGCCCGTGCTTCCCGTCGTCGCCGACACCGACGCCGAGGCGCACCGGATCGTGGAGCGGCTGCTCGCCCTGGTCCCGCTCGCGGAGGGGCATCAGGCGACGCGCCCGGGCTTCCCCGCGAACCGCACGGTCGCCGCTCTCGCGGATGCCTTCGACGTGGCCATCGACGACCCGCTGCGGCTGTCCTCGTTCGACGCTCCGGTCCGTCCGGCCGAGGCCCTGCGGCTGGGGGAGCGCGGAGCAGTGCTCATCGACCGCGTGCGCACGATCGCCGGGGTCGGCTCCGCGACCGGGGTGCCGCTCACCTGGCGGCACCTGGTCGCCGCCCACGCCGTCCCCGCGGCCTTCGTGGTCGGCGACGCCCGCGCCATCACCGACCACGTCGAGACCTGGCGCGACGAGGGCGCCGCGGACGGCTTCAACGTGCTCTCCGCCTTCCAGCCCGCGCAGTTCGAGGCTTTCACGCGGCTCGCCGTCCCGGAGCTCCGTCGCCGGGGGCTGCTCGCCCCGCCGCCCGAGGCCGACGCCGACGGTCGCCCGCCGACCCTTCGCGACCGCCTCCGCGTGTCGTCGCGTGTCGGCGCCTGAAAACCCCAGCCCGAATCCCTGACCGAGGAGACCTCCGCATGAACCGCCGCCTCATCCGCACCGCCGCCGTCGCCGTCCCGCTCGTCCTGGCGGGGAGTCTCGCCGCGTGCGCGACCTCCCCGGCCCCGGGCAACACTCCCTCCGACAGCGGTGACCCCGTCGCCGGGGGCACGCTCACCTACCTCGAGCACCAGGCGTACACGAACCTGTACCCGCCGCAGGCCGGCTTCTACCCCAACGGCGGCATCGTGAACAACATCACCGCCCGCCTCACCTGGCAGAACCCGGAGACGCTGGAGATCGAGCCGTGGATCGCGTCCGCGTGGACCGTGAACGACGACGCCACCGCGTACACGTTCGACCTGCAGCCCGGCGTCACCTTCTCCGACGGCACGCCCGTCGACGCGGCGGCGGTCGCCAAGAACTTCGACACGTACGGTCTCGGCGACGCGGACCGCGGGCTGACCGTCTCGGAGGCCATCAACAACTACGCGAGGAGCGAGGTGGTCGACGAGGACACGGTGACCTTCCGCTTCACGGCGCCCTCGCCGGGATTCCTGCAGGCGACCTCGACCATCAACAGCGGGCTCCTGTCGCCCGAAACCCTCGACGGCACCATCGAGGACTTCGGCGCGGGCAACGCCGAGGAGATCATCGGCTCCGGTCCCTTCACCGTCACGGACGAGAAGCTCGGCACGGAGTACACGCTCACGGCACGCGCGGACTACGACTGGGCGCCCGAGAGCGCGGACAACGACGGTCGTGCGTACCTCGACGCCGTGCACGTCCTCGTCACGCCGGAGGACTCCGTCCGCATCGGCTCGCTACTCGCCGGGCAGGCCGACTACGTGCGCTACGTGCAGGCGTTCGACGAGGACCGCGTGGAGGGCGCCGGCTTCACGCTGTACGCGCCGCAGACGCGCGGAGTGAACAACTCGATCGCGCTGCGCCCCGACAACCCGCTGCTGGCGGACATCCGCGTGCGGCAGGCTCTCATCGCGGCCGTGGATGCGCAGGAGGTCGTCGACACCCTCTTCACGGAGAACTACCCGGTCGCCACCTCCGTGCTGTCGTCCCAGGCCGTCGGGTACAAGGACGAGTCCGCGTACTACGCGCACGACCCCGAGAAGGCGGAGCAGCTGCTCGAGGACGCCGGCTGGACGCCCGGCGCCGACGGCATCCGCGAGAAGGACGGCGAGCGCCTCGCCCTCACGGTGTACGAGGCGAAGCCGCAGCCGCTGTCGAAGCAGACGCTGGAGCTCATCGCCCAGCAGCTGGCGGCGGTCGGCGTGGAGCTGACGGTGAAGCCGGGCGACGCGGGCTCCTATGCCGAGGACACCAGGGACCCGCTGAAGACGGGGCTCTACCACTCCATGGTCGGCCGCGCGGACCTCGATGTCATCAAGAGCCAGTACTTCACGAAGAACCGCGACGTGCTGATCTCGCAGGACGCGACCCTCGACGAGCTGCTGCTCGCCGTGGCGTCCGAGCCCGACGCCGAGAAGCGCATCGCCGCCTCGCAGGCCGTGCAGGACTACATCGCCGAGCAGGCGTACGTGATCCCGCTGTTCGAGGAGCCGCAGGTGTACGGGGTCGCGACCTCCGTCCACGGCGTCGCGTTCGAGTCCGTCGGACGCCCGACGTTCTCCGGCGTCTGGCTCGCGGAGCACTGAGGGCACCGGTGACCCGATGACCTTCGTGCTCCGACGAGCCGGGCAGGCCGCGATCGTGCTGGTCGCGGCCTTCACGGCCACCTTCTTCCTGCTGCAGCTGCTTCCGGGCGACGCGATCCTCATCAAGTTCTCCGACCCGAGCCTCGGGCTGTCGCCGGAGCAGCTGGACGACATCCGCGCGACCTACGGGGCGGACCTGCCTTGGTGGCAGCAGTACCTGCACGCCGGGCTCGGCTTCCTCGCGGGCGACTTCGGGTACTCGACGCAGTTCGGCACTCCGGTGCTGACGATGCTGGCCGAGGCGCTGCCCGCGACGCTGCTGCTCGCGTCGCTCGGACTCGTCGTGGCCTTGGTGCTTGCAGTGCTGATCGCCGGGCTGTCAGCGCTCGCCCCGTTCGCCTGGCTGCGCGACGGGCTGCGCCAGGTGCCTGGTCTCTTCGTCGCGGTGCCGGTCTTCTGGCTCGGCATCCTGCTCATCCAGGTGTTCTCGTTCGGCCTCGGCTGGGTGCCCATCGTCGGCGCCGACCCCGTGTCCGGGCTGATCCTGCCCGTGCTCACGCTGGCCGTGCCGATCTCGGCGCCGCTCGCGCAGGTGCTGGTGCGCTCGATCGACCGAGTGCAGGCGCAGCCCTTCGTCACGGTCGTCCGCGCCAAGGGCGCCCCGCCCGTCTGGGTGCTGACCCGCTCGGTGGCCAGGAACGCCGCCGTGCCGACGCTCACGATCGCCGGCGTGCTGTTCGGGGAGCTCGTGGGAGGCGCGGTCGTGACCGAGACCGTGTTCGGCCGCACCGGCATCGGGAGACTGACGGAGCAGGCCGTCGCGAACCAGGACATCCCGGTCCTGCAGGGCGTGGTGCTGCTGTCGGCGCTCGGCTTCGTGCTGATCAGCCTCGCGGTCGACATCGCCACTCCGCTCATCGACCCGCGGCAGCGCACCGTGCGCACGCCGACCCGCCGCACGCTCCAGGAGGCGACCGCATGACCGCTCCCGCCCCGTCCACGCCTGCCCTCGCGGCGACGGACGACACCGCTTCCGCGCCCGCATCCGCACCTCCGTCCCCGCCTTCGCCTGTCGCCGCGTCTGCGCCCGCCGTGCCGCCCGCTCTTCCGCCGCGACGCCGGGGGCGCCGCGGTCGCCCGTGGGGCCTGTCCCTCGCGGTGGCCGTGATCGCCGTCGCCGTGCTGTGGGCACTCCTCCCCGGCGTCTTCGCGCCGGGGGACCCGCTGTCCGGCGTGCCGGCGGACAAGCTCCTGCCGCCCGGCGCCGCGCACTGGTTCGGCACGGACGCCCTCGGCCGCGATCTGTTCGGCCGGGTCGTGCACGGCGCCGTGCACTCGCTCTCCGGCGCGCTGATCGCGGTGACCGTCGGGCTCGCGCTCGGCACGCTGCTCGGCGCGATCGCCGGCGCCGTCGGGGGCGTCGTCGACGACGTGCTGATGCGGGTCGTCGACGTGCTGCTGGCGATCCCGGGTCTGCTGCTCTCGCTGTCCGTCATCATCCTGCTCGGATTCGGCACGGTGAACGCGGCGATCGCCGTCGGGCTCGGCAGCGTCGCGGCGTTCGCTCGGCTCATGCGCGCAGAGGTGGCGCGCGTGCGCCGCACCGAGTACGTCGAGGCCGCCTTCGGCAGCGGTGCGACGTTCCTCGCGGTGCTGCGCCGACACGTGCTGCCGAACTCCCTCACGCCCATCGTCGCGCTCGCCGCCCTCCAGTTCGGCACCGCGATCCTGGCGATCTCCACACTGGGCTTCCTCGGCTACGGCGCGCCGCCGCCCACGCCGGAGTGGGGCCTGCTGATCGCCGAGGGCCGGAACTACACCGCGACGGCGTGGTGGCTGACCGCACTTCCCGGCCTCGTCGTCGTCGCCGTGGTGCTCAGCGCCAACCGCCTCAGCCACCGCATCGGAAGGAGCACGAGATGAGCGTGCTGACCGCCGCCGACCTGCGCGTCTCCTACGGGGAGACCGAGGTCGTGCACGACGTCTCGTTCGAGATCGGCGAGGGAGAGACCCTCGCGCTGGTCGGCGAGTCCGGGTCGGGCAAGTCGACCACGGCGCACGCCCTGCTCGGGCTGCTCCCGGAGGGCGGCCGCGTGACCGGCGGCCGGGTCCTGCTCGGCGGACTCGACATCTCGGGATGGTCGGACCGCGCGCTGCGCGGCATCCGTGGCCCGGAGGTCGGCCTGGTGCCCCAGGACCCGACGACCTCGCTCGACCCCGTGCGACCGGTGGGCGTGCAGGTGGCGGAGGTCCTGCGGCTGCACGGCCATCGCGACCGTCGGGCGCGGCGTGCGCGGGTCCTGGAGCTGCTGGATCGCGTGGGCATCGACGACCCCTCCCTGCGGGCCCGCCAGTACCCGCACGAGCTGTCCGGCGGCATGCGGCAGCGTGTGCTCATCGCCACCGCGATCGCCCTCCGGCCGCGGCTGCTCATCGCGGACGAGCCCACCAGTGCCCTGGACGCCACGGTGCAGAAGCGCGTGCTGAACCTCCTCGACGAACTCCAGCGCGAGGACGGCACCAGCATCCTGCTCGTCACACACGACCTCGGCGTCGCCGCCGACCGTGCCACGCGGATCGCCGTGCTCAAGGACGGCCGCGTGGTGGAGCACGGGCCGAGCGCGGCGGTGCTCGCCGACCCCGTCGACCCGTACACGCGGCGGCTGCTCGCCGACGCCCCGGCGTTCGCGACCGGGTTCCGTCGCCCTGAGGCCCCGCCGTTCCTGCGCGATGCGGCCGCGGTCGCCGCGGAGAACCCCTTCGTGATCGTGGCGGACGGGCTCGTGAAGGAGTTCCGCGTCGCCGGTCGCGAGCGCTTCCGGGCCGTCGACGACGTGTCATTCCGGGTGCGGAGAGGCACCACTCACGCCCTCGTGGGGGAGTCCGGATCCGGCAAGTCCACGACAGCGCGACTCGTGACCCGGTTCCTGCGCCCGGACGCCGGGACGATCGCGCTCGCCGGGGAGGACGTGACCACCGTCGACGGTGCCGCGCTGCGAGCCCTCCGGCGACGCATCCAGCTCGTCTCGCAGAACCCGTTCGCCTCCCTCGACCCGCGCCAGCAGATCGCCGACATCGTGGCGGAGCCGCTGCACAACTTCCGGATCGGCTCCAGGGCCGAGCGCCGCGAGCGCGCGGTCGCCCTGCTCGACCGCGTGGCATTGCCCGCGGAGCTGGCCCGACGCCGTCCGCACGAGCTCTCCGGCGGGCAGCGGCAGCGCGTCGCGATCGCGCGCGCCCTCGCCCTGGAGCCCGAGATCGTCGTGCTCGACGAGGCCGTCTCCGCCCTCGACGTGACGGTGCAGGCGCGCATCCTCGACCTGCTCGCCTCGCTGCAGGCCGAGCTCGCCCTGACCTACCTGTTCATCTCGCACGACCTCGCGGTGGTGCGACGCCTCAGCCACACGGTCTCGGTCCTGCACCGCGGCCGCATCGTCGAGGAGGGGCCGACCGACGAGCTCTTCCACGATCCGCAGCACGCGGTCACCAGGGAGCTGCTCGCCGCCGTGCCAGGACAGATCGGGATCACCGCATGACCACTGCACGCCCCACCACCGCGTTCTTCACCCGGCTGCTCGACGACGCCGCTCCGGCCGACCGGTACGCGCTCGCGGTGGAACAGCTGCAGCACGCCGAGCGCCACGGCATCGGTCGTGCCTGGGTCGCCCAGCACCACTTCCGCGCCGCGGAGGGCGGGCTGCCCTCGCCGCTGGTCTTCCTCGCCCACGCCGCCGCGCGCACCGAGAGGATCCGGCTCGGCACGGGCGTCATCACGCTGCCGATCGAGGACCCGGTGCGCGTCGCCGAGGATGCGGTGGTCGCCGACCTCCTCACTGGCGGACGGCTCGACCTGGGGCTCGGCAGCGGGGGCACGCCGTCGTCGTTCCCGCCGTTCGGGCAGGACGTGCGCGACAAGGCGCTGACGTACGACCGCAAGCTCGCCACGCTGCTCGACGCGCTGCACGGGCGCGACGTCGGCGCAGGCAACACTCTGTATCCGGATGCCGGGAGCCTCGCGGAGCGGCTGTGGCAGGCCACCTTCTCCGCGCCCGGCGGTCATCGGGCGGGCGTGCACGGCCACGGACTGCTGCTGTCGCGCACACAACCGCGTCCGGCCGAACGCCTGCACGCGCCGCTCTCCGCGCTGCAGGACCCCCTCATCGACGCGTACCTGGAGGCGCTGCCGCCCGGAGTGCCGCCGCGCATCACGGCGTCGCGCACGGTGTTCGTCGCGGACGACCGCGCGGAGGCGCTGCGCTTCGCCGAGGTCGGGCTGCGCCGGGCGGCCGAGGGGTTCCGGCGCCAGGGGCAGACCATCCCCGGAGACACCCTGCCCGAGCTGATCGCCGCACTCGACACGCACCTGGGCACACCGGAGGACGTGGCGGCCTCGCTCGCCGCCGACACCACGCTGACCCGCGCGACCGAGGTGGCCTTCCAGGTGCACTCGGTCGACGCCCCGCACGAGCACGTGCTGCGGTCGATCGAGCTGTTCGCGACCGCGGTGGCGCCCGCCCTCGGGTATGCCCTCGCACCCACCACCACCGACACCCTCAAGGAGAACGCATGACCACCGACACCGTCGACCTGATCGCCGGGGTGACGCCGGCGCTGGAGGCGCTGCGCCGCCGCCGACCGGTCACCCGCGAACAGCTCCAGGCGAGCTTCGACGCCCTCTTCCGTCCGGTCTCGGTGCAGCATGTCTCGCAGGCCGAGCGCGAGCTCGTCGCGGCCTTCGCCACCGCGCTCACCGCCCCGGGCGACTCCGCCGCCGCAGGCGACCCCACGGTCGCAGGCGACCCCACCGCCGCGTTCTACGCCGACCGTGCGCGGAAGGCGGATCCGGTGCGGGCTGCGGCGGTGCTCGCGGAGGCCGAGACCGCCACGACTCCCGGTCCCTTCGGCGCCTACCGCGAGCTCGGCCTGCACGACGAGAGCACGGACGGGCCGCGGTACACCCCGGGCGACGGGGCCACCGCCGCGCTCGGCGAACGGCTGGCGGCAGCGCTCGCCCACGCCCACCTGCTCGTGCTGCGACCGCGGGAGGCATCCGGCGCCGACCTCGGACGGCTGCTCGACGCCGGCTGGTCGCCCGACGGCATCGTGACGCTGTCGCAGCTGGTGTCGTTCCTCGCGTTCCAGCAGCGCGTGGTCTCCGGGCTGCGCGTGCTCGACGCCGCGGGGCTCGCGGACGACAACGCGCCGACGGGTGCATCGGGCGCCGAGGAGGTCGCCGCATGAGCGCCCCCGAGGCCGTGCTCCGCCACGACGACGCCGCCCACCCGCACGCCTTCACCCGCGAACAGGTCGGCTGGACCCCGCACCTCGCGCCGCTCGCGGAGGACGAGCTGACCCCGCGTCACCGCGACGGACTGGTCGAGCCGTCGCGGGCCAGGAACGAGTACTTCCGCCTCCTCGCGCGCGACCCTGAGGTGCTGCGGGCGCGCACCCTGGTCGACAAGGACATCTTCTTCAACGCGGCGGAGGGGCTGCCGCGTGCCGATCGCGAGCTCGCGGCGACCGCGGCCTCGCGCCGGAACGGCTGCGTGTTCTGCGCCTCGGTGCACTCCCGGTTCGCGGCGCATCACAGCTCGCGCACGGACGACGTCGACCGCCTGCTCGACGAGGGAGTGGACGCCGACCTCGGCGAGCGGTGGAACGCGATCGTCGCGGCGGCCGTGGCGCTCACGGACACGCCGAGCGCCTTCGGGCACGCACACGTGGCACGGTTGCGCGCGGCCGGTCTGGACGACCTGGAGATCGCGGACGTCATCCACGGTGCCGCGTTCTTCAACTGGGCGAACCGGCTGATGCTGTCGCTCGGCCGCCCCGTCGCCCCCGCCTGACACTGGCCGCCCGGGCCCGCGCGGTCAGGGGAGGAGGGTGATCTTGCCGGAGGCGGCGCCGGACTCCATGAGCTCGTGGGCCCGCGCCGCCTCGGCGAGGGGCAGCTGGGGGCCGAGCTCGATCGTGAAGTCGCCGGCGGCCAGCAGGTCGACGGTCTTCTGCAGCGCCTCGGCGCGCCATTCCAGCTCCTGCGCGGTGAGCGGCACCGGTGATCCGCCCGAGAAGGCGCGGATGCCGAAGTCGGCGGCGTCGGGGCCGCGCACGATCGTGGCGATGCGGTCGCGGTCGGCCACCAGCGCGAGGGAGGTCTGGATCGCCTCGTCCGTGCCTGCGCAGTCGAGGGTCACGGTGACCGGAGCGGGGGCGGCGTCGCGCACGCGCTCGAGCAGCCCGTCGCCGTAGGCCACGGGGATCGCGCCGAGCTCGCGCAGCTGGTCGTGCCTGGCCGGACTCGCGGTGGCGATCACCGTGGCGCCCCCGGCGACAGCGAACTGGACAGCGGCCTGGCCGACCGAGCCGGAGCCGCCGTGAACGAGGAGCACGTCGCCCGCCTGCACGTCGAGCGACCGCAGGGCCTGGTAGGCCGTGCCGGCGGGGATCCCGATCGCGGCACCCTCGGCGGCGGTCACCGCATCGGGCAGCCGCACGAGCTTCTCGGCCTCCACGGCCAGGGCGGAGGCATACGTGCCCACCGCATCGCGGATCGCCACCCTGTCGCCCACGGCGAGACCCTCGACGCCCTCGCCGAGCACCTCGACCACTCCGGCGCCGTCGAACCCGACCGGACGCGGCTCGGTGATCGGCGGAGAGGGGCGCTTGCCGCTGCGGAGCTTCGCATCGATGGGGTTCGCGCCCGCCGCCTCGATCCGCACCACGACCTCGCCGCGGACGGCGACGGGGTCGGGGACCTCCATCAGGTGCAGGACGTCGGGGGAGCCGAACTCGGTGTAGACGATCGCGCTGGCCATGGTCCCAGGCTACCCGCGCCGGCGCGGTCAGCGCCCGGCGAGCGCCTTCATGATCCGCTGCGGCGACACCGGCTGTGCGGTGCCGAGGCGCTGCGCGAACAGGCTCACGCGGTACTCCTCCAGCAGCCAGCGCGTCTCCGCGAGGGCGGGCGTCGCGTCGCGGGGGAGCGGGATGGTGCCGCCAGCCTCCTCGTACGCCTTCGCCATCCGCTCGAACTCGGTCATGCGGGCGCGATCCCTGCCCGGTTCGTTCGCCAGGGTCTTCAGGCGGTCGAGCATGCCGTCCAGGTATCGGGGATACTGCGCCAGCCGGTCCACGCCCGCGGCGGACACGAACCCGGGGTGCAGCAGACCGGAGAGCTGCCCGCGCAGGTCGCCCAGCGGGCCGAGCAGTGCGAGCGAGTTCTGCCCCTTGATTCCGCGCTCCACCTCGCGCGCCTTCGTGAGGATGCGGGCGACGAGCGACACGCACGCGAACAGCTCGTCCACGAGCACGGCGGACACGGCATCCCGCACCTGCGCGAACGCGGCCTCGGTGCGCACGATGCCGCGGTCGCGTCCGTCCGGCGCGCCCGTGGACCCGTCGATGACCCGTCGGGCGACGGCCGCACGGCAGTCCTCGATCAGGGCGGACGCCGAGGAGTACGGTGAGGCCGCGAGGGCGAGCTTCTCCTGACTGGTCAGGTGCTGCTGCACGTAGGAGGACGGAGAGGGCACGGCGAGCAGCACGAGGCGCAGCACGCCGTCGCGCGTGGCGGCCGCGGCGGCATCCGGCGTGGACTCCACGCGCACCGACACGCTCGCGCCGTCGTCGACGATCGCCGGGTAGCCGCGCACCACGCCGCCGGCGACGCGCGTGTCGAGCACCTCCGGCAGGTCGCCGAAGCTCCAGGCGGTGAGCCCGCTCTGCTCGACGGAGGCCGCGGCCACCCGTGCCGGGGCTTCGCCGGGACGCGCGGGGCCCGTGCCGGGGGCCTTCGCGACCGACCGGGCGACGCTGCTGCGCGCGCGGTCGGAGAGCTGCGCCTGCAACGCCCGGAGGTCGCGCCCGGAGCCGACCACGCGACCCCGGTCGTCGACCGCGCGGAAGTTCATGCGCAGGTGTGCGGGCACCCGCTCGTCCTCGAAGTCGGACGCGGAGACGAGCTGATTCGCGAGCGGCTGGATCAGCCGGGCCAGGGCCTCCTTGAGCGTGCGCGGGGGCAGACCCTCGTGAGCCTCCGGGCCCTGGTCGGCGAGCTCGGCCCCGAACTTCTCCGCCCAGTCCGCCGCGGGCACGACGTGGCGGCGGATGGCCTTGGGCAGCGCGCGCAGCAGCCCGGTGACGAGCTCGGCGCGGAGCCCCGGCACCTGCCAGTCGAAGCCGCGGTCCTCCAGCTGCGCGAGCAGGGGGAGGGGCACCACGACGCTCACGCCGTCGTCCGGGGCGCCGGGCTCGAAGCGGTACGCGAGCCCCAGCACCTGGTCGCCCTGCGTCCACCGCGTCGGGAACTCGCGCTGATCGGCGCGGTCCTCGTCGTCGATCAGGTCGCTCTCGCGCATCACGAGCAGCTTCGGCGTCGCGACGAGCGCGTCCCGCCACCAGGCCTCGAAGGAGCGCACGTCGAAGACCTCGGCGGGGATGCGCTCGTCGTAGAACCGGAACACGGCCTCGTCGCCGGCCAGGATGTCGCGGCGACGCTCCCGCTCCTCGAGCTTCTCCAGGCGGCGGCGCAGCTCGGCGTTGCTGCGCCAGAAGGCGCTCACGCGCTTGTCGATCCGCGACGGGTCCCACTCGCCCTCGACGAGCGCATGCCGCACGAACAGCTCGCGCGAGGCGGCCCTGTCGATGCGCGCGAACTGCACGCGCCGCCGCGGGATGATCTCCACGCCGAACAGGGTGACCTTCTCGAAGGCCACGGCGGCACCCGCGTCCTTCGACCAGTGCGGCTCCGTGACCTGTCGCTTGGCGAGCTCGCCCGCGAGCGGCTCCGCCCACGCCGGGTCGATCGCGGCGACCGTGCGGGCGAAGGTGCGCGAGGTCTCCACGATCTCGGCGGCCATCACCGCGCGCGGGCTCTTCTTCCGCAGGGCCGAGCCGGGGAAGATCGAGAACCGGATGCCGCGGGCTCCGCGATACTCGGTGATCCGCCGCTTCGGATCGCGCGCGGGGGAGTGCGTCTTGCCCGCCGGGGCGGTGCGCTCGTCGAGCACCCCGATCTGCGACAGCAGGCCGGACAGCAGTGCCCGGTGCACGGCGTCGGGGTCGGCGGCGCCGGTCTGCTCCGCGCCGCGCTCCGGCGTCTTCACCAGGGTGCGCAGCTGCCGGTGCACGTCGAACCACTCGCGCACGCGCACGTAGTTGAGGTGCTCGGCGCGGCAGAGACGGCGGAAAGCGCTCGAGCCGAGTTCGCGCTGCTGTTCGCGGAGGTGGTTCCACAGGTTCAGCAGCGTGAGGAAGTCGCTCGTGGGGTCGGCGAAGCGGGCGTGCAGTCGGTCGGCCTCCTCGCGCCGCTCCTCCGGGCGCTCGCGGACGTCCTGGATCGTGAGGCCCGCCACGATCGCGAGCACGTCCCGCAGCACGGAGCCGCCGCGACCGGAGCGCTGCGCCTCGATCAGCATGCGGGCGAAGCGCGGATCGATCGGCATGCGCGAGAGGTCGCGGCCGATCCTGGTGAGATGCGGGGAGCCGTCGCGGCGGGAGGGCTCGACGGCGCCCAGCTCGGTGAGCAGGTCGAACGCGGCCTTCACGCCGCGGGAGTCCGGCGGGGTGAGGAACGGGAACGCCGTGATGTCGCCGAACCCCAGTGCCAGCATCTGCAGGATGACGGAGGCGAGCGAGGTGCGCAGGATCTCGGGCTCGGTGAACTCGGGACGCCGCGCGAAGTCCTCCTCCGAGTAGAGGCGGATCGCGATGCCCTCGCTCGTGCGTCCGGCGCGACCGGAGCGCTGGTTCGCGGAGGCCTGCGAGATGGCCTCGATGGGAAGCCGCTGCACCTTCGACCGGTTGCTGTAGCGCGAGATGCGTGCGGTGCCCGTGTCGATCACGTACTTGATGCCCGGCACCGTGAGGCTCGTCTCGGCCACGTTCGTGGCGAGGACGACCCGGCGACGGACCCCGGCCACGCTGCTGCGCTCGAACACCCGGTGCTGCTCGGCGGAGGAGAGGCGGCCGAACAGCGGCAGCACCTCGGTCGGCGAGCGGTCCTTCGCGTAGGCGCCGCGGACGGCGTCGGCCGCGTCGCGGATCTCGGCCTCGCCGGGGAGGAACACCAGCACGTCGCCCGGCGGCTCCCGGTCGAGTTCGCGCAGTGCGGCGACGATCGCCGACACCTCGTCCTCCGGGTCGGCGCCGGACGGACCGTCGTCCCCCTCGTCGATGAGGGGGCGGTGGCGGATCTCCACCGGGTAGGTGCGGCCGGACACCTCGACGATGGGTGCGGGGGTGCCGTCGGACGCGGCGAAGTGGGCGGCGAAGCTCTCCGGGTCGATCGTCGCGGAGGTGATGATCACCTTGAGATCGGGGCGCTCCGGGAGGATGCGGGCCAGGTAGCCGAGCAGGAAGTCCACGTTGAGGGACCGCTCGTGGGCCTCGTCGATGATGATCGTGTCATAGCGGCTGAGCAGGCGGTCGCGGTGGATCTCGTTGAGCAGGATGCCGTCGGTCATCAGCGCGATGCGCGTGTCCTCGGACACCCTGTCGGTGAAGCGCACCTTGTAGCCGACGAGGGTGCCCAGCTCGACCTGCAGCTCCTCCGCGACGCGCTCGGCGATCGTGCGGGCGGCGAGACGGCGCGGCTGCGTGTGGGCGATGCGCTCACGGCCGAGCTCGAGGGCGATCTTGGGCAGCTGCGTGGTCTTGCCCGAGCCCGTGGCACCCGCGACGATCACGACCTGGTGGTCGCGGACGGCGTCGGCGATCTCCTCCCGCGCGGCGCTGACGGGCAGCTCCGGGGGATAGGAGATGACGGGAGAGGACATAGCCCTCCATCGTATGCCGGGATGCGCGCCCTACGATCAACACGTGATCTCCGCTCTCGCGCCCGTCCGGTGGTTCCGGGACTTCGGGCGTCCCCCGCGCATCCTCGGCCTCGACGTGGCGCGCGCCCTCGCCATCCTCGGCATGGCCGGTGCCCACATCGGGGAGTTCGTTCCCTTCCAGTGGAGCGACCCGTCCACGTGGACGGACCTCGTCCACGGTCGCTCGTCCCTGCTCTTCGCACTGCTCGCCGGGGTGTCGATCGCGCTGATGACGGGCCGCAGCACACCGCCCGCCCCCGAGCGGATGCCGTCTCTCCGGCTGAACCTCGTGGGCCGCGGCGCGACGATCTTCCTGATCGGGCTCGCGCTGGAGATGCTGAACACCCCGATCGCCGTGATCCTCACGCTGTACGGGCTGCTGTACGTCGCGGTGATCCCGTTCCTGCGCTGGCGCCCGTGGCAGCTGCTGCTCGGTGCGGGTGTGCTCGCGCTCACGGCCCCGGCGACCCTGGCACTCCTCGCCGCGCTCGCCCTGGAGCCCTACGGCGGCGGGATCTCCTTCGCGCTGTACGGCATGTACCCGCTGTCGGTGTGGCTCGCGTTCGCGCTGGCCGGCATGGCGCTGGGCCGATTGCACGTGGAGCGCCTGCGCACCGCCGCGATCGCCCTCATCGCGGGCGTGGTGCTGGCGGTGTGCGGCTACGGCCTCGGCGCCGTGGGGCAGGGGCTCGGGCTCGACGGGAGGAGCGGTCTCGGGTTCGGCTCGGAAACCGGATGGGAGGCGTATCCCGACGCCCTGGCAGCCGCCGATCCGGTGGGCGCCGCGCTGTCGGCGTTCTTCGCGGTCGAGCCCCATTCGGGCGGGACGGCGGAGGTCGTGGGGTCAGGGGGGTTCGTGCTCGCCGTCGTCGGCCTGTGCCTGCTGCTGAGCCGCCCGCTGCGCTGGCCCTTCCTCCCGCTCGCGGCCCTGGGGTCCATGCCGCTGACGGCGTACACCGCGCACGTGCTCTCGGTCGTCGTGGTCGCGGGCCCCGGCGGGTTCTTCCAGAGCAACGACTTCTGGGCAGCCACCGCCCTCGTGCTCCTGATCGCGGCGACCCTGTGGTCGATGTTCCTCGGCCGCGGTCCGCTCGAGCGCCTCGTCGGTCGCGCTGCACAGGCCATGGCCGCCGTCCCGGTATCGCGCGCCGACGCGACGGCGGACACGGATCGTCACGTTCCCGCACCACCTGTCATCACAGGTCATAGGCTGGGCGCATGACGATTCCTGCACTCGAACTGAACGACGGCAACTCCATCCCGCAGCTGGGCTACGGCGTCTTCAAGGTGCCGCCGGCCGAGACCGAGAAGGCGGTGAGCGAGGCGCTGGAGATCGGGTACCGCCACATCGACACCGCCGCGATCTACGGCAACGAGGAGGGCGTCGGCGCTGCCATCGCGTCCTCCGGCATCCCGCGCGAGGAGCTGTTCGTCACCACGAAGCTCTGGAACGACCGCCACCACGACGACGAGCCGCGCGCCGCGATCGGCGAGAGCCTGGACAAGCTCGGGCTGGAGCAGGTCGACCTGTACCTCGTGCACTGGCCCACCCCCGCCAAGGACGACTACGTGCACGCGTTCGCGAAGCTCATCGAGCTGCGCGAGGCCGGGCTGACCCGCAGCATCGGCGTCTCGAACTTCCTGGTGCCGCACCTGGAGCGCACCGTGAAGGAGACCGGCGTGGTCCCCGCGGTCAACCAGATCGAGCTGCACCCCGCCTACCAGCGTCGCGAAGAGGTCGCGTGGGCCGAGGAGAACGGCGTGCGCATCGAGGCGTGGGGTCCGCTCGGCCAGGGCAAGTACGACCTGTTCGGCACTCCGGCCGTCGCGGACGCCGCGGCCGCGCACGGTGTGACCCCCGCGCAGGCGGTGCTGCGCTGGCATCTGCAGAAGGGCATCATCGTGTTCCCGAAGTCGGTGCGGCCGGAGCGCCTCCGCGAGAACCTCGACGTGTTCGGCTTCACGCTGACCGATGAGGAGATCGCCGCGATCGACGCGCTGGACCCGCTCGACGGCTCCGGCCGCGTGGGCTCGCACCCCGACGAGGTGAACTGACCACGGTGGACTGACCCGCGTCCCGCCGCGCG
>NZ_JALXPE010000017.1 GCF_025143365.1 Microbacterium sp. p3-SID336
CAGCCCCCGCCCTTCGTGACAGCCGTGTCAGTTCGACATGAAGCCGACGAGCAGCCCGCCGGTCACCTTCACCGCCAGGTTGTAGATGCCGGCGACCACGGCGCCGAGCACCGTGAACACGATCAGGTTGAGGATCGCGACGACGGCGGCGAACGCCATCACCTGCGGCAGCCCGACGACCTCCGACAGCACGAACGCGTTGTCGGTGATGCCCTGCAGGAACTCGTCCGCGGTGGTCATGATGCCGGTCGCCTGGAGCACCAGGAAGATGAGGAAGAACGACACCATGGTGACCACGGCGAGGGCGACGGCTCCCAGGAAGGAGAGCTTCACCGCCGACCAGAAGTCGACGTAGACGAGTCGCAGGCGGACCTGCTTGCCGCCGGTCTTACGGGTCGACTTCTTCGCCAGCTTGTCGGCCACTGTGCTCATGCGTCTGTATCCTCGGGTGTCTCAGTCGTCTGGGGGGCCTCGGTGTCGGCATCCGTCTCTGCCTCTTCTTCGGCGAGACCACGCTCGCCGTTCCGGGCGATGGCGAGGATGCGATCGGCCTCCGTCGTGCGGGCGAACACCACTCCCATGGTGTCTCGACCCTTGGCGGGGACCTCGGCCACGGCAGAGCGTACCACCTTGCCGCTGGACAGAACCACCAAGACCTCGTCGTCCTCCGCGACGATCAGACCGCCCGCCAGAGTGCCCCGATCGTCGTTCAGCTTGGCGACCTTGATGCCCGTTCCGCCGCGGCCCTGGACGCGGTATTCCTCCACGGCCGTGCGCTTCGCGTAGCCCCCGTCGGTCACCACGAACACGTACTTGCCCGCGGCCGCGACCGAGGCGGAGAGCAGGCAGTCGCCGTCGATCTTGAACTTCATGCCGCGCACACCGGCTGTCGCGCGACCCATCGGACGCAGCGCCTCGTCGGTCGCCTCGAACCGGACGGACATGCCGCGGCGGCTGATGAGGAGGATGTCGTCCTCGGCGTTGACGAGCAGCGCGCTGACGAGTTCGTCGTCGTCGTTGAGGCGGATGGCGATCACGCCGCCCTGGCGGTTGGTGTCGTATGCGTCCAGACGGGTCTTCTTGACCAGACCGTCGCGCGTGGCGAGCACCAGGTAGTCCGCCACGGCGTAGTCGCGGATGTCGAGCACCTGGGCGATGCTCTCTTCCGGCTGCAGCGCGAGCAGGTTCGCGACGTGCGTGCCCTTCGCATCACGGCCGGCCTCCGGCACCTCGTAGGTCTTCGCGCGGTAGACGCGACCCTTGTCGGTGAAGAAGAGCAGCCAGTGGTGCGTGGTCGTCACGAAGAAGTGCTCGACGATGTCGTCGGCGCGCAGTTGCGCACCCTTCACGCCCTTGCCGCCGCGGTGCTGCGAGCGATAGTTGTCGCTGCGCGTGCGCTTGATGTAGCCCTCGCGCGTGACGGTGACGACCATCTCCTCCTCGGCGATGAGGTCTTCCATCGACACGTCGCCGTCGAAGCCGTGCAGGATGTGCGTGCGCCGCTCGTCGCCGAACTTGTCGACGATGCCGGTGAGCTCCTCGCGGATGATCGTGCGCTGGCGGCCCTCGTCGGCCAGGATCGCCTTGTAGTCGGTGATGAGCGCTTCGAGCTCGGTCGCCTGGTCGATGATCTTCTGGCGCTCGAGAGCGGCGAGGCGACGGAGCTGCATCTGCAGGATCGCGTCGGCCTGGATCTCGTCGATGTCGAGGAGCTTCTGCAGTCCCTCGTTCGCATCGGCCGTGGTCTGCGACCGCCGGATCAGCGCGATGACCTCGTCGAGCGCGTCGAGCGCCTTGAGGTAGCCGCGCAGGATGTGCATGCGCTTCTCGGCCTCGTTGAGCCGGAACTGGGTGCGGCGCACGATCACGTCGATCTGGTGGGCGATCCAGTTCGTGACGAAGCCGTCGATCGCGAGGGTGCGCGGCACGCCGTCGACGATCGCGAGCATGTTCGCGCCGAAGTTCTCCTGCAGCTGCGTGTGCTTGTACAGGTTGTTCAGCACGACCTTGGCGACCGCGTCGCGCTTGAGCACGACGACGAGACGCTGCCCTGTGCGGTCCGACGATTCGTCGCGGATGTCCGCGATCCCGGTGATCTTGCCGTCACGGGCGAGGTCGCCGATCTTCACCGCGACGTTGTCCGGGTTCACCTGGTACGGCAGCTCGGTGATCACCAGGCAGGTCCGGCCCTGGATCTCCTCGACGTTCACGACGGCGCGCATCGTGATCGAGCCGCGGCCCGTGCGATACGCCTCGTGGATCCCCTTCGTGCCGAGGATCTGGGCGCCGGTCGGGAAGTCGGGGCCGGGGATGCGCTGGATCAGCCCGTCGAGCAGCTCGTCCCGCGGGAGGTCCGGGTTGTCGAGCGCCCAGAGCGCCGCCTCGGAGACCTCGCGCAGGTTGTGCGGCGGGATGTTCGTGGCCATGCCGACCGCGATGCCGACCGAGCCGTTGACGAGCAGGTTCGGGAACCGCGCCGGGAGCACCGTCGGCTCCTGCGTCTGACCGTCGTAGTTGTCGGTGAACTCGACCGTGTCCTCTTCGATGTCCCGCACCATCTCCAGCGCGAGCGGGGCCATCTTGGTCTCGGTGTACCGCGGGGCCGCGGCGCCCATGTTGCCCGGAGAGCCGAAGTTGCCCTGGCCGAGCGCGAGCGGGTAGCGCAGCGACCACGGCTGCACGAGGCGGACGAGGGCGTCGTAGATCGCCGAGTCGCCGTGCGGGTGGTACTGCCCCATGACCTCGCCGACCACACGGGCGCACTTCGAGAACGACTTGTCCGGGCGGAAGCCGCCGTCGTACATGCCGTAGATCACGCGGCGGTGCACGGGCTTGAGACCGTCGCGCACATCCGGCAGCGCGCGGCCCACGATGACGGCCATGGCGTAGTCGAGGTAGCTGCGCTGCATCTCCGACTGCAGGTCGACCTGATCGATCTTGCCGTGGTCGTGACCCTCGTTGATGTCGGGGCGTTCTTCGTCAGTCATGTGTTCTCTTCGGTTTCCGGTGGTGGAGCGTGCGAGGGGGGAGCTCGCGCTCAGATGTCGAGGAAGCGGACGTCCTTGGCGTTGCGCTGGATGAAGCTCCGGCGCGACTCCACGTCCTCACCCATCAGGACGCTGAAGATCTCGTCGGCAGCCGCCGCGTCCTCGATGGTCACCTGACGGAGGGTCCGCGTGGTGTGATCCATCGTGGTCTCCCACAGCTCCTTGGCGTTCATCTCGCCGAGACCCTTGTAGCGCTGGATGCCCGCGTCCTTCGGGATGCGCTTGCCGTTGTCGAGGCCGTACTTCAGCAGCGCGTCGCGCTCGGCGTCGCTGAAGACGTACTCGTGCGGGGAGTTCGACCACTTCAGGCGATAGAGCGGCGGCATCGCCAGATACACGAACCCGGCCTCGATGAGCCCGCGCATGTAGCGGAACAGCAGCGTCAGCAGCAGCGTCGTGATGTGCTGGCCGTCCACGTCGGCATCGGCCATCAGCACGATCTTGTGGTACCGCGCCTTCTCGATGTCGAACTCCTCGCCGATGCCCGTGCCGAAGGCCTGGATCATCGCCTGGACTTCCTTGTTGCCGAGCGCCTTGTCGAGTCGCGCGCGCTCGACGTTGAGGATCTTGCCGCGCAGCGCCAGGATCGCCTGGGTGTGCGGGTCGCGCCCCTGCACCGCGGAGCCGCCGGCCGAGTCGCCCTCCACGAGGAAGATCTCGCTGATCGACGGGTCCTTGCTCGTGCAGTCCTTGAGCTTGTCCGGCATGGCGGCCGACTCGAACACGCTCTTCCGGCGAGCGGTCTCGCGCGCCTTCCGGGCGGCGAGTCGCGCGGTCGCCGCGTCGATCGCCTTGCGGATGACGTTCTTCGCCTGGTTCGGGTTGCGCTCGAACCAGTCGCCGAGCTGGTCGCCCACGACCTTCTGCACGAACGCCTTCGCTTCGGTGTTGCCGAGCTTGGTCTTGGTCTGCCCCTCGAACTGCGGCTCGCCGAGCTTGATCGAGATGACTGCGGTCAGACCCTCGCGCACGTCGTCGCCGGAGAGGTTGTCGTCCTTCTCCTTGAGCAGGTTGTTCGCACGGGCGTACCGGTTGACGAGGGTCGTGAGCGCCGCGCGGAACCCCTCCTCGTGCGTGCCGCCCTCGTGCGTGTTGATCGTGTTCGCGTAGGTGAACACGTTCTCGGTGTATGACGTGGTCCACTGCATCGCGACCTCGAGCGAGATCTTGCGCGTGGTGTCCTCCGACTCGAACGCGATGATCTCGTCGTTGACGACCTCGGCGTGACGCACCTTGTTCAGGTACTCGACGTAGTCGACGAGGCCGCGCTCGTAGAAGAACACGTCGGCGGGCTGCTTCGTGACCGCCTGTCCGTCCTCCTCCGTCTCGTACGCCGCGTCGGGCCGCTCGTCGGAGAGCTCGATGCGCAGGCCCTTGTTGAGGAAGGCCATCTGCTGGAACCGGGTGCGCAGGGTGTCGTAGTCGAACTCGACCGTCTCCTGGAAGATCCCGGCATCCGGCCAGAACGTGATGCTCGTCCCGGTCTCGTCGGTCGCCTCGCCCTTCTCCAGCTTCTGCTGAGGGACGCCGCCGTCGGCGAAGCTGTGCCGCCAGACGAAGCCCTTCTGCTTCACCTCGACCTCGAAGCGCGTGGAGAGCGCGTTCACGACGGAGGAGCCGACACCGTGCAGACCACCCGAGACGGCGTAGGCGCCGCCGCCGAACTTGCCGCCGGCGTGCAGGATCGTGAGCACGACCTCGACCGTGGACTTGGAGGGGTCGGAGGAGTGCGGGTCGACGGGGATGCCGCGGCCGTTGTCGATCACGCGGACACCGCCGTCCGCCAGCAGCGTCACCAGGATCGTGTCGGCGTAGCCGGCGAGGGCCTCATCGACGGAGTTGTCGACGATCTCGTACACCAGATGGTGCAGACCCCGCGGCCCCGTGGAGCCGATGTACATGCCGGGGCGCTTGCGGACGGCCTCCAGCCCTTCAAGGATCTGGATCGAGTCGGCGCCGTATTCCCCGGGCTGCTGCTTCGGGCGGTCGGTGGACGACTCGGCGGTTCCCTCGGGTGCGGGGGTTCCCCCGGTGTTCGATTCCGTCTCGTCAGCAGGGGATTCAGGCGTCATCAGAGGGCATTCTCCAGATCGATATCTCGAATCCCCATTCTAGCCGGGTTTCGAGTCGAAATGCCGCTCAACGGCCGCGTGTGGCCCTCTGAGCGTCGTGGACCCCTCGCATGGTGCCCTACCCGTAGGTATCGCGTGGGCCCCGTCCTGGAACGGCTCTGGGACCCCATTTCCAGGAGGGGACGTCCGGTCCGATGAAGCGCAGGTTCTCCACCCCGGCCTCGGGGTAACGACGACCGATCTCGGTGAGGATGGTCGCGCGCATGAACTGGAGGTTCTTCGCCCACGCGGTCGAATCGCACTTCACGGTCAGCAGTCCGCGCTCCAGGGACACCGGTTCCGAGTGCTTCGCGGTGTCGGCACCGGCGAGATCCGCCCACTGACGGACGAGGTCCTCGCGCGCCAGCGTCGTCTCCCACCCGGACTCACGGCTGAGCTTGTCGAGCACCGCACCGAGGGAGCCGGGGTCACGGCCGGGCGTGAACGGTGCGTTCTCGTCGTCCTCGGCGATCCGGCGCTTGCGCTTCCAGTTCTTCGCGCTGGGCTTGAGACCCCGCAGGCGCAGGTACGTGGCGACCGTCTCCGGGGCCTCGATCACGCTGTCGGTGGTGGCATCACTCATCGCGCTCGCCCTCCGCCTCTGCTGCGCGCTCCCGCTCGTCGCTGATGGTGCCGGCGCTGATCCGCACCACGTGGGCGTGCAGCACCGCGGGGATATCCTCCTCCACGGCAGCCGTCACCACCACCTGCTCATAACCCGAGGTCAGGGTGGCGAGCCGCTGCCTCCGGTCCGCGTCGAGCTCGGCGAACACGTCGTCGAGGATGAGCACGGGGTCGCCGGCCGGAGACTCGCTGCGCAGCAGCTCCGCCGAGGCGAGTCGCAGCGCGAGCGCGACGGACCACGATTCGCCGTGCGAGGCGTAGCCCTTGACCGGAAGATCGCGCACGCGGAGCACGAGGTCGTCGCGGTGCGGACCGGTGAGGGTGAGTCCGCGGTCGAGTTCGTTCGAGCGCTTCGCCGCGAGGGAGGCACGGAACAGCTCGGCGATCCGGCGGGCATCCACCTGCGGGCCGGTCCCGGGTGCCGGCGCGTCGTCCGAGCTCCCGGACTCGTCGTCCTCCGGGTCGCCGCCGGCGACGGACAGCGCCCACTCGAGTCGCGGGCGGTGGTCCGCACCCGCGATCGCGGCGTAGGCGTCGGTCACCGGCTGCTGCAGGTCGGCGGCAAGTCGCTGGCGAGCCGTGATGATCTCGGAGCCGAGCGCGACCAGCTTGTCATCCCACACGTCGAGCGTGCTCAACCCTTCGCCGCGGACACCGCGTGCGCGTGCCGACTTCAGCAGGGCGTTGCGCTGCTTGAGCACGCGGTCGTAGTCGGCGAGCACGGCGGACAGCCGCGGTGTGCGCTGGATGAGCAGCTGATCGGCGAACCGTCGCCGCGACGAGGGATCGCCGCGGACGATCTGCAGATCCTCCGGAGCGAAGAGCACCACATGTGCGTAACGAGGGAGTTCGTTGGGCTTCGACGGCGAGCCGTTGATCCTGGCCTTGTTGGAGCCCTGCCTGTTGAGCTGCACCTCGACGAGCACCCGACGCTCGCCGTGCGACAGGCGTGCGCGGATGACGGCGAACTCCTGCCCGTCGCGCACCATCGGCGCATCCGACGAGACCCGGTGCGAGCCCAGCGTCGCCAGGAACACCACGGCTTCGGCGAGGTTCGTCTTGCCCTGTCCGTTGCGCCCGACGAGGACGTTCGGCCCCCGGTGCAGGGCCAGTTCGGCGGTCGCGTAATTGCGGAAATCGACCAGGCTGAGATGCTCCACAATCACGGAGCCAGCCTACCTTTCGGGTCCGACACCGCGGCCGGCCCCCGCCCGTTCCCTGCGGCGATCAGCGCAGGAGCAGGTTCGGCTGCAGCAGGTACTTGAACGAGTCGAGTCCGGCCTGGTCGACCGAGGTCTGGCTCGTGATCAGCACGGGGCTGAGCTTGTTGGCGTTGTCGCTGGAGGTGAACGTGACGCGCACGAACTCGCTCTTCACGGCACCGAGAGCCTCGATCAGGTACTGCGGGTTGAGGCCGAGCGTCACCTCGTCCCCGCCGGACAGGATCGCGTCGACCGACTCGGAGGCGCGGGCGTGCTCGCTGCCGGACGCGTCCATCGTCACACTGTCGGCGGAGAACGTGAACCGCAGCGGAGCGGCGCGGTCGAGCACGAGGGACACGCGGCGGACGGCCTCGATCAGCTCGCCCGTGTTGACGACCGCGTAATGGTCGGTCTGCTCGGGGAACAGCCGGCGCACGGGCGGGAAGTTTCCCTTGATCAGCAGCGACGTCACCGTCTTGTTGCCCGCGGTGAAGGCGATGATCTCGCGGTCACCCGCTCCGGAGAAGGCGATCTGGATCGTGCCGGCGTGGCCGAAGGTCTTGCCGACCTCGAGCAGCGTGCGCGCCGGGACGAGCGCGGTGGCATCGACGGCCTCACCGTCCCAGGGCACGTCGCGCAGCGACACCCGGTAGCGGTCGGTGGCGACGAGGCTCAGCGTCTGACCCGTGACCTCGAGCTGCACACCGGTCAGCACCGGGGTGACGTCGTCACGGGACGCGGCGAAACCGACCTGGGCGATCGCGGTGCCGAACTCGTCGGCCGGGACGACGCCCGAGGAACCGGAGACCTCGGGGATCGACGGGTATTCCTCGACCGGCATGGCCGCGAGCGTGAAGCGCGCCGAACCGCAGGTGACCGCGATGCCGCCGTCGTCCTCCACCGCGATCTCGATCGGGGCGTTCGGGAGCCGGCTCGCGATGTCGGACAGGAGGCGGCCGTGCACGAGGATCGTGCCCGGGGTCTCGACCGTGGCCTCGATGGTCGTGCGCGCTGATGCCTCGTAGTCGAAGGCGGAGAGTGTGAGTCCCGAGCCGTCGGCCTCGATCAGCACACCGGCCAGGATCGGCTGCGGGTTTCGCTGGGGGAGGAGCTTGACGACGAAGGACACAGCCTCGCTGAAGACATCGCGGTTGACCTGAAACCTCACGGGTGCTCCCTTGTCGTCGGAGTGACGGGTCGTCATCGGGGTCCTGCCAGTGCAGGGCTTCCCATGCTAGCCCCACAGTCACGCGGTTCCCTACGTCGAGCCGCGCTCGACCGGCCCGCCCGGTTCTCCCCACCGTCTGGTGATCGGATCGCACCCTGAATGACTTAACTCCTTAACGGTGTTAACACCTGTGGATACTGTGGATAAGTCGGTGGAAAGCAGACGCGAGTAGGGAACTACAAGGTTGTCACTTGTGGAGACGCTGAGGAATCCGCGGGTTGACGGGGTATGGACGCTTTGGCGGTGTCGACCGGTTATCCACAGGTTTCCTCGATCGACCCACATCCGAGGGCTTCCGATCCACGGTCATCCACAAGTTATCCACATGTGCATAGACGCATCTATCGGGGCCACGCGATCGCTGTCACGCACGACGAAGGGGACGGGCCATCCGTGGATGGCCCGTCCCCGTGGACGTGCGGTGCGGCGGTCTCAGCGCCGACCGAGCTGCGTGGTGATCTCCGTCACCTGGTTGTAGATGGAGCGGCGCTCCTTCA
Organism: Microbacterium sp. p3-SID336; assembly: GCF_025143365.1. GTDB lineage: Bacteria > Actinomycetota > Actinomycetes > Actinomycetales > Microbacteriaceae > Microbacterium. Next base: position 8,710 of record NZ_JALXPE010000017.1, read on the forward strand.
TCAGCTCACTGATCTTCTTGTACGCGTACATCACCGTGGTGTGGTCGCGGTTGCCGAACAGCTGCCCGATCTTCGGGAGAGAGAGGCTCGTGCGCTCGCGGCACAGGTACATCGCGATCTGCCGGGCGGTGGCGATCTGCTGGGAGCGGCTCGATCCGTACAGGTCGTCGACCGTGAGCTTGAAGTACTGCGCGGTCGCCGTGATGATGTCGGTCGGCGAGATGATGTTGTCCTCTGCCGTGTCGATGATGTCGCGGAGCACGGTCTGGGCGAGGGAGATGTCGAGCGCGGAGCGGTTCAGGCTGGCGAACGCGGAGACGCGGATCAGCGCACCCTCCAGCTCGCGGATGTTCGACGACACGACGGTGGCGATGTACTCGAGCACCTCGTCCGGGATGTGCAGCGCCTCGCTCTGCGCCTTCTTGCGGAGGATCGCGATGCGGGTCTCGAGGTCGGGCGCCTGCACGTCGGTGATGAGGCCCCACTCGAAGCGGCTGCGCATGCGGTCCTCGAAGCCCGTGAGATGCTTCGGCGCCACGTCGCTCGTGATCACGACCTGCTTGTTGTGGTCGTGCAGGGTGTTGAACGTGTGGAAGAAGGCCTCCTGGGTCTCGGCGCGACCCTGCAGGAACTGGATGTCGTCGATGAGGAGGATGTCGACGTCGCGGTAGCGCGCCTGGAAGGCGGCGCCCCGGTTGTTCGCGATCGAGTTGATGAAGTCGTTCGTGAACTCCTCGCTGGAGACGTAGCGCACCTTCACCCCGGCGTAGAGGGACTGTGCGTAGTCGCCGATCGCGTGGAGGAGGTGGGTCTTGCCGAGGCCGGAGTCGCCGTAGATGAACAGCGGGTTGTAGGCCTTGGCCGGCGCTTCGGCCACGGCGACGGCTGCCGCATGCGCGAAGCGGTTGGACTGGCCGATCACGAAGTTGTCGAAGGTGTACTTGGGGTTGAGCCGCGACTCGTGGCGCAGCTGCGTGGGCTGTTCCATGGGGGACTCGACGCGGGCCGGCTCCTGGCGTCCGAAGTCGGCGACCGCGATCGGCGCCGTCGGCTGCTCCGCGAGTTCGTGGTTCACCACGACGCGGTACGAGGTGACCTCGTCCCCGATGTGGGTGAGCGCCTCCATGATCGGCAGCCGGAGCCGCTTGTTGATCTGGGCGGCGGTGAGGTCGTTCGGGACCTCCAGGTACAGCGTCGCCGCCATCACCCCGGCGGGGACGGCGAGGCTGAGGAAGCCCTGCAGCTGCGGGGTGACCCGATCGTCCGCCTCGAGCAGCTCCTGCACCGTGGTCCAGATCGGGACGTCGGGCTGGGCTGGTGAGGACATGGTGCTCCGGACGGGGGAAGGGTCGGGGTCGACATGCCTGGCCCCTGTGGATAACTTCGGATGCCACGGTAGTCACACCGGCCCCGAACAGCAACCTGCCCTTGGAAACACGGGCGCGTGTTGCGCGGGCCGGGCGCGTCCAGGTTGTGGATAATGGCTGTGCGGTACGTGATCCTCTTCGAGCGCGGCAGGGAGCAGATTTGCCCTGTGCGCCGCCAAGACGTACCCTTAATCGGTTGACTTATGCCTATTCGGCAGTTCCCCATGTCTCCGGTCGAAAGTGATTCCGGTGGCAGCATTCCCGGAGTGATTTCATGAGCAAGCGCACCTTCCAGCCCAACAACCGTCGTCGCGCCAAGAAGCACGGCTTCCGCGCCCGCATGCGCACCCGCGCCGGCCGTGCCATCCTGTCGGCACGCCGGGCGAAGGGCCGCACCGAGCTCTCTGCGTAAGCAGCCGTGCTCGCCCGCCCGTTCCGGCTGACCCGCGGGAGCGACTACCGACTGGTCGTTCGACGCGGATCCCGCTGTGGCGGGGCGCGCGTGGTCACGTCCATGCTGTCGACGGGCGAGAGCAGAGCCGCGCGGTTCGGGTTCATCATCAGCAAGCAGGTGGGCACCGCCGTGGTGCGCAACACCGTGCGTCGGCGTCTGAAAGCCGTCTGCGCGGAGGCGCTCCCGCGTGTTCCTCAGGGCACGGATGTCGTCATCCGTGCCCTTCCTGCGTCTGCCACCGCGTCCATCGGGGAGCTGCGTGCCGACGTGCACCGCTGCCTCGGGCGCCTCGCGCCGACCGAGGTGACATCGTGACCGCGCTGCCGGCGTCATCCGTCGGGACAGGGGAGCTCCACGGGCGCGACGCGCTCAGGGCCATTCCGTTGATCCCGCGCAACGCCGTCCTCGCCTTCCTGACCGGGTACCGCAAGGTGATCTCCCCGCTGTACGGCGACGTGTGTGCGTACTACCCCTCCTGTTCCGCCTACGCTGTAGGTGCGGTGCAGCAGCACGGCGCCGTCCGGGGAGCGTTGCTCTCCTTCTGGCGCATCCTCCGCTGCAATCCCTGGACTCGCGGCGGCGTCGACGACGTCACGCCGCACGACCACTTCCGCTACGACCTGACCGCTCATGGTTTCGTCGTTCCCTCCCGAAAGGACTGATCGGTGGGCCTTGACCTCCTGTTCGCCAGCACCACCCCCAGCCCCGAACCGGCTGCGGGCGGGTTCGATCTGCTCGGCACCATCCTCTGGCCGCTGAAGTGGGTCGTCGAGCTCATCCTCGTCGCCTGGCACTGGCTGCTCACCGCCGTCGGACTCCCGGCCGCCTCGGGCATCACCTGGGTGCTGTCGATCGTCGGTCTCGTGATCGTGGTGCGCGCGGCGCTCATCCCGCTGTTCGTGAAGCAGATCAAGAGCCAGCGGAAGATGATGGAAATCGCTCCTGAACTGCGAAAAGTTCAGGAGAAGTACCGCGGCAAGAAGGATCAGCTCTCTCGCGAGGCGATGAGCCGCGAGACGATGGCGCTGTACAAGAAGCACGGCACGACACCCATGTCGAGCTGTCTGCCGCTCCTGGTGCAGATGCCGATCTTCTTCTCGCTGTACAGCGTGCTGAGCGACGTCAGCAAGCACGCGAAGGACAACGTCGGTGGCGTCGGCCTCCTCAGCCCGGAGCTGACCCAGGAGTTCTACGACGCCAAGCTGTTCGGCGTCGCCTCCCTGCACGAGACGCTCGGCAACGCGATCGAGACGAGCAACACGACGGCGATCATCATCCTCGTCACGCTGGTCGTGCTCATGATCGCCTCGCAGTTCTTCACGCAGCTGCAGATCATCTCCAAGAACCTGTCGCCGGAGGCCAAGACCGGCCAGGCGTACCAGATGCAGAAGATCATGCTCTACGTGCTGCCGCTGGGCTTCATCTTCTCCGGTGTCTTCTTCCCGCTCGGCGTCGTCGTGTACTGGTTCATCTCGAACCTGTGGACCATGGGTCAGCAGTTCCTCGTGATCCGCGAGATGCCGACCCCGGGCTCCGAGGCGGCCAAGGCCCGCGAGGAGCGACTGGCGCGCAAGGGCAAGGCGATCGACTCCTCCGGCAAGGTCGTCCCGATGTCGGTGTACGAGGCGGAGCAGCAGCGACTCCTCGAAGAGGCGGAGAAGGCGAAGGCCGAGGCTCCGAAGCGTCAGCAGCCCGTGGGCAAGAAGCGGGCGAAGAAGAAGGGGAGCGGTTCATGAGCGAGGTCGTGACCGGGAGCACCGAGCCGACGGTGGCACAGCTCGAGCACGAGGGTGACGTCGCCGCCGACTACCTCGAGGAGCTTCTCGACATCGCGGACATCGATGGGGACCTCAACCTCGACGTCCGCCAGGGTCGCGCCTACGTCTCGGTGGAGGCAGAGGGCGACGGACTGTCCGTGCTGTCGGCGCCGGAGACCGTGCAGGCCCTCCAGGAGCTCACCCGCCTGGCCGTCCAGAACAAGACCGGCTCCTTCTCGCGTCTGATCCTCGACATCGGTGGATCCCGCGACACGCGCCGTCGTCAGCTGGAGACGCTGGTGGAGGCGGCCGCGGCGAAGCTCGACGAGGGGTCCTCCCAGGCATCGCTTCCCGCGATGTCGAGCTACGAGCGCAAGCTGGTGCACGACATCGCCGCCGACCGCGGCCTGGTCTCCGAGTCGTACGGCGAGGGCGCGGATCGGCACACCGTCCTGCGTCGGCGCTGAGCTGCTGGTGCTTCGTCGGTTCGGGAAGACAGCATGAGTGCAGTGGAAGCGGAGCCCGCGGTTGCCGCGTCGCTGTTCGGCGATCGCATAGAGCTGGCTCGCGCGTTCACCGAGGCGCTCGCGCGCGAGGGGGAACAGCGTGGCCTCATCGGGCCGCTGGAACTCCCTCGGCTGTGGACTCGGCACATTCTGAACAGTGCGATCGCCGCGCCGCTGTTCCACGGGTCCGTTGCGGACATCGGCTCGGGCGCCGGGCTGCCCGGGCTGGTGCTGGCCATCGCGCGCCCCGATGTGTCATGGACTCTGATCGAGCCGATGGAGCGTCGCGTCACCTGGTTGAACGAGCAGGTCGCGGCGCTGGAGCTCGCGAACGTCACCGTGCTGCGAGCTCGCGCGGAGGACGTGAAGGCGGGTGAGGGGTTCGACGTCGTGACGGCGCGGGCGGTGAGTGCGCTCCGCACGCTCATTCCGCTGACCGCTCCGCTTGCGCGGGATGGGGGAGAGCTGACGCTGCTGAAGGGGCTGAACGCCGCCAACGAGATCGAGGCGGCGCAGAAGCAGATCAAGAAGTTCCGACTCTCCGACGTGCGGGTGGAAGTGCTGGGTGAAGGAGTCCTGCCGGAGACGACTCGCGTCGTTCGAGCCCGGGTGCGAGAGACGGCCTGATTCCGGGAGCGTCCGGCTGTCGTCCACGCCGTGTTTCACGTGAAACATGAAGCCTCGATCGCCGGCCGCGGGTGCCTCGGTCACCGAGAGGGTCCGTGGTGCGGGTTGATGGTGTGTGGCAGTGGCGTGTGCGTTCTCTGCTTGCCGCGAGGGCGCGGACCGTCTTACGTCCTGGGTGTTCTCAGGGCGTGAGGCTGCAGTGGTCCGCGCGACCGGATCTCCAGGATTGGGGATCGCGAGGTCTCGTTCGGGCGTCGTCGCGGTGGCGGCCGTGGGCGACTCGCCTGTGCACGGGGATGTGCTCCGCGTGACGGAGTCCATTGTGACGGCTTCTGCTGGGCGGATGTCTCCCGCTGATCGAGGACTGTACGGGTGGATGGTTCCTCGCTGGTCGAGGACCGGTGCTGTTGAGGTGGGCACGCCGGGAGAGACGGGTTCGCCGAGCGTGCGGTATTACTCGGCACCCAGTTCCACCGGCCGGACTGATCGGTGGCCTGCGGGGTGGATCGGGGATGCATCTCCTCGGGTCAGGTGCTTCCCGCGCGCGCGATTCACGTGAAACATCGAAGTTCTCGCGTCCCGCGATGGTCTGCATTGGTTTTGGTGGGGGTGTGGCCGTTCGGGCGCGCCCCGGCGACCAGTCATTGGCGGTTGCGCTTTGTGGCTGCGGCATTTCGCGTGAAGCATCACGCTGATCGAGTCCAACGATGGTCTACGTCGGCTTGGGCGGGCAGGGCTTTTCGGGCGAGGCACGGCGTTTAGTCGTTTGCGGTTGCGTTGTGGCGACGGGGCGGCGTTTCACGTGAAACATCGAAGTGCTGGCGTTCAGCGGCTGGCTGGACCGCGTGGCGCGTGTCTATTCGATCGAGTCGGCGCGTGTCGTGGCTCGTGGCCGGTGCCCCTTTCGCGAAGGAGAGTCGCCCTCCAGTCGAAGTTCACCGCACGCCCGATAGCGTGGCCCGCCGCTAGGAAGCAGACCCCATACGGGACCAGAGGCTAACTGCACGATCTCTGCGTGGGTGTGTCCGTCAGGGGAGTTCGTTGCGACTAGCGACCACGGATTGTTGTCTTCTCGGCGCGGCGGTTCCCATGAGGGTGGGCGTTGGTGCCTTCACTATCGCCGGCAGTGGGCTGGGCGGTGTCGGCGGGGACGCGCGATGGCGATCAGGTGCTGAGGTCGCCGTCTTTGGCGCAGCGGGGCGTTTCACGTGAAACATCGAGCTGCTCGTGTTCGGGCTGCTGAGATTCGCGGCCCATGTTGCGGTCTGGACGTTTCACGTGAAACCCCGAATCGGGCGCATTCGGCGGTGGTCAGATCGCCCGCATGGGCGGATCCTTCGGCCCGACCAGGGCGTGAGGAGGCTCGCGGACTTCGCCCTGGCGCTGGAGCGAGGGCCAGGACGCCGACGTGTCTGTCTGGAGGGGTAGGGACGGTCGGCGATCACGGCTTGCTGTTCCCCCGGGGGGCGGCGCCAACAAAGCGGGACGTGCTCGCGTTCAGCGATGGTCGGCACCGGGCTGGGGAGCGGGTGTCCGCTTGGGCGGGCGATGAAACCCTGCTGAGTTGAGTCCGATCGCGACGGCGGCGTTTCACGTGAAACATGGAGTCGCATGCGCTCTGCGTTTGATGAGGACGTGCGGGCGGTCTTCGGTGTGATTTCTGACCACGGCCGTCTGGGCTGTTCATGGTGTCGCCGTTGCTGCCCGCCGCCGGGACGAGCGGGGGCTCGACGCCTCAACTGTCGCCGGCGCCGGTATCCGCGCGGTCCCGAAGGGTCATCCGTAGGGGGTGGGGCGGAGGTCGCCGCGGCCATCCACGGGCGGAGCCCTGCCGTCAGGATGCAGCTTGGGGTTTCAGCTCACGCCAACGCGGGTCGGGGGGAGGTGGCGCGTTAACGGAGAGTCACGGCCGTGGCATCACCATGTTTCACGTGAAACACAGTGTTGAGGAGGCGCTTCGGTCGCTTGACATGTCCCCCGCTTGCGCGTCCGTGCCATCATCGTTCGCCAGCTGCCGGTAGCGGCCAGCGAGCCCCCATCCGGGCGAATCGCTGGAAGCGCCTGATCGGCTGGCCGCGCGGCGGAGGGAACGGCGATGTCGCTCCACGCTGAGGTTGTGCGAGCGGCGTCACCACGGGTTCCCGTGGGGAATGTCCATCTGTAGGAGGCCAATGCAGGCCAAGGTCGTCCAGTGACACACCTGTTTCGTTGCCGCATGGCTGCGGGGGCAGGCCGGGTCTGCCGCCGCGAGTGCCGTATGGCGACCTTCATCAGACGGGGACGCCGGATCGCGTCCAGAGACGTGGCCGGGTCCAGACGATTCTCGGGGGTCTCTGCGCCATGGTGTCGGTGCGGCAGGCGAACGAGCGCGGGTGTACCACGGTGCACGAGCCGGCGGGAACGGAGGGTGGGACTGGAGGGGAACCGGGGAGCGGGGACCGGAGGGCGGGGGCGGGGAGGGTGGGATCGGTGGGATCGGCGGGTGTGGACCGGGGCTGGGCGCGAGGAAGTACCGGGGAGCGGGGGAGGGGGTGATTCTGGGGCGACGTGCGGGCGTCGCCGGCCGCGGGAGGCGGCGCCGGGGTGAAGGACGTGCGCCGGGGGAGCGGCATCGGTGAACGAGGGTCGGTCCTGGCGATTAGAGTGGAACGCGGCCCCGAAAGGAGTGGATGTTTCACGTGAAACAGTCCGAGAAGACACCGTCGAACGACTCGTTCGGGATGGATACCCCCCTGGCGCGCGAACTCGCCGACCTCTCCGCTCGTCGCCGCGCACTGGAGGCCGTGACCGTCGAGTTCAGCGGGAAGACCCGCGTTCTCACGGTTTCGAACCAGAAGGGTGGCGTCGGCAAGACGACGAGCGCGGTGAACATCGCTTCGGCTCTCGCCGGCCTCGGGGCCACCGTCCTCGTGATCGACCTCGACCCGCAGGGCAACGCCTCGACGGCGCTCGGTGTGCCCCACAACGCCGACACACCCAGCGTGTACGACGTCCTGATCGACGAGTTCCCGCTCGCGGAGATCGTGCAGCCCAGTCCGGAGAACCCGCGACTCTTCTGCGCCCCCAGCACCATCCACCTCGCCGGCGCGGAGATCGAGCTCGTCGCGCAGGTCGCCCGAGAGCATCGTCTGCGTCGTGCCCTGGAGGATTACCTCGCCGAGCACCCCGTCGACTTCGTGATCATCGACTGCCCTCCCTCGCTCGGGCTGCTCACGATCAACGCCTTTACGGCGGCGACTGAGGTGTTCATCCCCATCCAGTGCGAGTACTACGCGCTGGAGGGGCTGAGCCAGCTCCTCGGCAGCATCCAGATGATCCAGAAGCACCTCAACCCCGCGCTGCACCTGTCTACCATCCTCCTCACGATGTTCGACGGGCGCACACGCCTCGCGCAGCAGGTCGCGGAAGAGGTGCGCACCCACTTCCCGACGCAGGTGCTGGACACTGTCATCCCTCGGTCGGTACGTGTATCCGAGGCCCCCAGTTTCGGCCAGACGGTCATCGCCTACGACGGTCAGTCCGCCGGGGCGATCGCCTACCGTGAGGCCGCCGTCGAGATCGCGTCCCGAGTGACGCAGAGCAAGGAGAGATAATGGCGAAGCGCACGGGACTCGGCCGAGGCATCGGAGCCCTCATCCCCACGGCGGACCAGGCCGAGCGACCGGTCGACGTCTTCTTCCCCGGGGCCAGCCTGCGCCCCGCCGAGACGGAGGCCGTGGCCGCGCCCACGGCCGACGCCGACCTCGAAGCGGTGCCCGGGATCCACCTCATCCAGATCGACCCGCAGGCCATCGTGCCGAACCCGCGCCAGCCGCGCACGCACTTCAACCCCGATGACCTCGCCGAGCTCGTGCACAGCGTGCGCGAGTTCGGTGTGCTGCAGCCCGTGGTCGTGCGGAAGAACGCCGACGGCGAGTACGAGCTCATCATGGGGGAGCGGCGCACCCGGGCCGCACGCGAAGCCGGCCTGGACGCCATCCCCGCGATCGTCCGTGACACCGCCGACGAGGATCTGCTGCGCGACGCCCTCCTGGAGAACCTCCACCGGTCGGAGCTGAACCCGCTCGAAGAGGCATCCGCCTACCAGCAGCTGCTCGAGGACTTCGGCATCACGCAGGAGGAGCTCGCGGCACGCATCGGTCGTTCCCGCCCCCAGATCAGCAACACGATCCGCCTGCTCAAGCTGCCGGTTCCCGTGCAGCAGCGCGTCGCCGCCGGTGTCCTCTCCGCCGGTCACGCCCGCGCGATCCTCAGCCTGGACAGCCCCGAGTCGATGCAGCGGCTGGCCGACAAGGTCGTGAACGAGGACCTCTCGGTGCGCGCCACCGAGGAGGCTGCCAAGGCGCAGCCGTCCGCCGGCAAGGCTCCCAAGCCGACCCCGGGCGCGCGTCGCGCCTACCTCGACGAGGTCGCCGGCAAGCTCGGAGACCGACTCAACACCCGGGTGCGCATCTCCCTCGGAGCGCGGAAAGGCCAGGTCACGATCGATTTCGCGTCGATCCAGGACCTGAACCGGATTCTCGAGGAGCTCGGCGAAGAAGGCTACGGCCGGTCCTGACGCCCCCGGAAGTCGGGCAGGGAGCCCTAGACTCACGAGCAGTGACGTCGAGGAGGCCCCCATGACTCAGACACCGTCCGGATCCACCCTGCGCGGCAAGGTCATCGCGATCAGCATCGCCGCCGCCCTCGGCGGATTCCTCTTCGGCTTCGACACGGCGGTGATCAACGGTGCCGTCGACGCGTTGGCGGGGGACGTCTCCGGGTTCGACCTCGGCGTCGGGCTCAAGGGCTTCGCCGTCTCCTCGGCCCTGATCGGCTGCGCGATCGGCGCCTGGTTCGCGGGGCCACTCGCCAACAGGTGGGGTCGCATCCCGGTGATGGTGGTGGCGGCCGGGCTGTTCCTCGCGTCGTCGATCGGATCCGGCCTGGCCTTCGGCGTGATCGACCTCATCATCTGGCGTATCGTGGGCGGGCTCGGTGTGGGCGCCGCCTCCGTGATCGCTCCCGCGTACATCGCCGAGGTCTCTCCAGCGAGCATGCGCGGCAGACTCGGGTCGCTGCAGCAGCTCGCCATCGTCACCGGCATCTTCATGGCACTCCTGTCGGACGCCCTGCTCGCGGAGGTCGCCGGTGGCGCCGCCGAGCCCCTGTGGGGCCTGCACGCGTGGCGATGGATGTTCATCGCGGAAGCCATCCCGGCCGTCGTGTACGGCATCCTCGCGCTGAAACTGCCCGAGTCGCCCCGCTACCTGGTGCGCAAGGGCGAGATCGACCGCGCGTCCGAAGTGCTCACGACCGTGACCGGCACCGTCGACGTGAAGGCGAAGATCGAGGAGATCACCGGCACCATCAACACGGAGCGCTCCGAATCGCTGCGCGACCTGCGGGGCAACCGCCTGGGTCTCAAGCCGATCGTGTGGGTGGGCATCCTGCTGTCGGTGTTCCAGCAGTTCGTCGGCATCAACGTGATCTTCTACTACTCGACGACGCTGTGGCAGTCGGTCGGCTTCGGGGAGTCCCAGGCGCTGCTGATCACCGTCATCACCTCGGTCACCAACATCGTCGTCACGATCGTGGCGATCCTGCTCGTCGACAAGGTCGGCCGCCGCATCATGCTGCTCGTCGGCTCCGTGGGCATGACCGTGACCCTGGGGTTGATGGCACTCGCCTTCTCCTTCGGCACGCTCGACTCCGCGGGAACCGTGACGCTGCCCGACCCGTGGGCCACCGTCGCGCTGATCTGCGCGAACGCGTTCGTCGTGTTCTTCGGTGCCACCTGGGGGCCGCTCGTGTGGGTGCTGCTGGGGGAGATGTTCCCGAACTCCATCCGCGCCGGCGCCCTCGCGGTGGCCGCGGCGGCGCAGTGGGTCGCCAACTTCTTCATCTCGACCACCTTCCCGGCCTTCGCGGAGATCGGTCTCACGTTCGCCTACGGCTTCTATGCCTTCTTCGCCCTGCTCTCCTTCTTCTTCGTGTACTTCAAGGTCGCCGAGACGAAGGGCAAGGAACTCGAGGAGATGAGCGAGGACGTCACGGTGGAGCGCCGCAGGCGTCCCGCACGCGCGTAGGCTGGAACGATGACCGAGTCCGTTCCGCGCCGCGCCAGCCTCGAAGTGCTGCGCGCCGAAGCGGCGGACGAACTCGCGGTGCTCATCCAGGAGCGGCTGCTCGGCGGCGAAGACCCCTGGGAGTTCATGGAGGAGCTGCCGAGCGTCGACGAGCTCGTCGTGTACCTGCTGCGCGCGGACAACATCGCCGCGAACGACGGGGTGCGCCCGAACGCCGCACGCCACTACCGGGTGCTGCGTCAGATCGCTCTCGAGTACCCGGAGCTGACGCCGGCGGTGTGGGGACTGCTCGACGAGCAGCAGCGCCACCGTCGCTGGGACCCGCGCGTCGCCGACGCCTCCTGACCCGGGCGCTCTCGCTGCACGACGCGCCCCGCGTGTGAGGGGGCGCGCTGCGCTGCGGGCTGATGATGCGACTGCGGTCGTGCGTATCGGAGGAAGGCACCGGGTGTGCGCGGTGCCGGCGTGAGGCCGCACCGCGGGAGACGGCGTGCGGACCGTGGCGGACGACGTCGAAGGGGCGACGGGCGAGGACCGCCGGTGCGAAACCGGCAGCGACTGCGCACGCCCGCCCACACGAGAGCGTTCGCGACACATCGGTGAACATGATTTTCATAAAACGCTTGATGCTGGTAAAAAGGTGACAGCACCGCGGCGGACGTCTCGATGAACCACGACTGCCGCGGGCTTCATGAAGACAAGGGAGTTCGCCATGACGTCACGCCTACGCATCGGAGCGGAGCGTGCAGCAGACCAGCCTGAGCTGATCCCGGGGAGCCGGATCGGCCTCCTCACCAACTTCACCGGCACGATGCCGGATCTGTCCCGCACGATCGACGCTCTCCAGGGCGCCGGTGTGCCCCTCCACCACCTCTTCGGTCCCGAGCACGGACTGGACGGCTCGGTGCAGGCGGGGGAGAGCACCGAGATCGAGCGGGACGAGCGCTCCGGCCTGCCCTTCAGTGACACCTACCTCACCGAGGGAACCGCCCTGGACGACATGATCGCGGCCAGCGGCGTCGACGCCCTCGCCTTCGACATGCAGGACATCGGGGTGCGGTTCTACACCTACATCTGGACGATGTACGACGCGATGCGGAGCGCCGCGCGCCTCGGGCTGCCGTTCACAGTGCTGGATCGACCGAATCCCCTCGGCGGTGCCGTACTGTCCGGCCCCGGGGTGAGCGACAGCCGTTTCACGAGCTTCGTGGGGCGCAGCGACATCCACCAGCGGCACGGCCTCACCGCCGGGGAGCTCGCGCGGCTCTTCGCACGGAGAGACCTCGCCGCGGACGGACTCGACATCGACCTGCACGTCGTCGCCCTGACCGGCTGGGACGTGCACCGCGATTGGAGGGCCACAGGACTGCCCTGGGTGCCGCCCTCGCCCAACATCCCCACGCTCGACTCCGTGTACGCCTTCGCGGGGATCGGGCTCGTGGAGGGGACGACGCTCAGCGAGGGACGCGGCACCACGCGGCCGTTCGAGACCATCGGCGCACCCTTCCTCACCGCCGACTTCGCCAGCGATCTCCGTGCGCGCGGCCTGCCGGGAGTGCTGTTCCGCGACATCGCCTTCCAGCCGACGTTCCACAAGCACGTGGGCGAGACCGCACGCGGCGTGCAGCTGCACCTCACCGACCACGGCGCCTACGACCCGGTCGGCACCGCCCTCGCGGTACTGGAGGCCGCACGAGCCTCGGCCCCGGGGGAGGTGCGCAGCCTGGATGCCGGACAGCGCCTCGATCCGGGCGACACCGGGTACGCACTCGACCGCCTCTGGGGCTCGACCACGCTGCGGGAGGCCCTGAACGCGGGCGCGCCGCTGTCCTCGCTGACGCCGGGGACCCGACGAGTCGCCGAGATCTACGGCGACGACGTGCTGCTGTACCCGCGCTGAAAACTATTTCCATCTTGTTAATCGTGATCAAAACTTATTGACATCATCCGGACGGTGAATGTACTTTCATTCCCATCGCCCGGCCCCCACCCCCACACCCGAGGAGATCTTCCATGGAGAGCAGCATCAGGACCTTCCGCGCGGGCGATGGCCCCGAGATCGCGCAGGCCTGGACGGAAGCGGCACCCGCCGACGGCATCAGCTACGACCGCTTCCGCGACCTGATCCTCCTCGACCGCAACTTCGACGCCGACGGCCTCTTCCTCGCCGAAGCCGACGGTGCGATCGTCGGCGCGGTCTACGCGGTGCGCCGGCAGATCGCGGCAGACGGCGACGACCTCGAACCGACGTCCGGCTGGATCCCGTTCTTCTTCGTCGTGCCGTCCGCGCGCCGCCAGGGTATCGCCACCACCCTCATGACCGCCGCGAAGTCGTGGCTGCGGGACAAGGGCGTCCAGACCGTGTACTTCTCCTCCTACACGCCCAATTACTTCCTGCCAGGGCTCGACGCCGACCGCTACCCGGAGGCCGATGCCTTCCTGCGCGGCATGGGCTTCCAGACCCAGTACACCTCGGTCGCCATGGACCGCACCCTCAACGACTACGCGATGCCCGACGACGTCCGCGCCCGCATCGCGGAGATGCGCGCGGAGGGGTGGACGTTCTTCTCCCCGAGCGGAGACGACCTCGTCGACCTGATCGAGATCGCCGGCACCTTCAACGCCGACTGGTCGCGCGGGATCCGCGAGGGCGTCCTCGGCGGTCAGGCCCTCGAGCGCATCATGGTGTGCCGCGATCCCGAGGGCACGATGCTCGGCTGGGCCATGCACGGCACCTACGAGAACGTGCTCGAGCGCTTCGGACCGTTCGGCGTCCTCCCCGAGAGCCGCGGCACCGGTCTCGGGAAGATCCTGCTGCACCTCACGCTCGAGCGCATGCGCGCGCTCGGCGCGCACAGCGCCTGGTTCCTGTGGACCGAGGAGACCTCCGCGGCCGGACACCTCTACCTCAAGACCGGGTTCGAGATCACTCGCACCTTCACGATCCTGCACGCCCCCACCGCCGCCTGACGCGGACCACCCGAGAGGAATCACATGAAGTCTGCAGCACAGCGTCGTAGCCGACGCATGGTGACCACGATCGCCCTGAGCGGCGCGGCCGCCCTGGCGCTCGCCGGATGCACGACCGGCGCGGAAGGCGGGGGAGACGACGGCGTCGTCGAGCTCACCTTCCTCAGCCACTACGGCAGCGACCCGTTCAAGACGGGCATCGGCGCCCTCATCGACCAGTGGAACGAGGAGAACCCGGACATCCAGGTGACCTCGCAGGCCGTCAACTTCGACGAGCTGCTGACCACCCTCAACGTCCGCCAGACCGGCGGACGCGGTGCCGACATCGTCAGCTCCTACTCCCTCTGGGGCGGGCAGCTGCAGGCCAACGGCGTGCTCTCGGCGCCTCCAGCTGACGTGAAGGCCGACATCACCGACAACTACAGCAAGGCCGCCCTCGACTCGGTCACCACGGGCGACGGGGACATCCTCGGCTACCCGACCGAGTTCAACACCTACGCGCTCTTCTACAACAAGCAGATCCTCGCGGACGCGGGCTACGACGCGCCGCCCGCGAACTGGGACGAGCTGACCGAGATCGCCAACGCGACCACGAAGAAGGACGGCTCCGGCAACACCATCGTGCAGGGCCTCTCGCTCATCCAGGACGGCGACAACCACACGGTGCACCCGTTCCTGTCGCTGCTCGACTCCGCCGGCGGCGAGTTCCTGGCCCCGGACGGGAAGTCCGCCATGGACGACACGGCCGAGGACGTGATGCAGCTGGAGTCCGATCTCGCCGAGACCGGAGCCACCTCGACCTCGATCATGCCGACCAAGGCGTTCCCCACGGGCGGCGTCGCGATGGCCGTGCAGGCCGGATGGTGGATCGGCAGCCTCAAGGCCTCGATGGGCGGCGACTACGCGAACGTGGGCGTGGCTCCCGTGCCCGGACCGGAGACGGGTGACGTCGGCTCTCTCGCCTACAGCTTCTTCACGGGCGTGAACTCCGGCAGCCAGCACCAGGAGGAGGCCTGGAAGTTCCTCAGCTGGCTCAACTCGCACGAGAACGAGGACGGCGTGACTGCGCTCGGGGACTTCCTCGCCACGCAGGGCCTCATCCCGCCGCGCACCACCGACGCGGAGATCCTCGGCCCGAAGTACCTCGCCGAGGAGCCGAACCTCGAGGCGATCTACGCCGCCGCCGACTACGCCATGGCCGAGTCCAACGCGTCCAACGCCTACGAGGCGAAGACGGCCACCAACACGGCCCTCAACGACATCATCGTCAACGGCGCCGACGTGAAGACCACCTTCTCGAAGCTGGTCAAGGAGATCGACGCCCAGTAGCAGGACCCGAGGGCGGGGGCCGACCGGTCCCCGCCCTCACCCGAGACCACCACGGAGGGCCGATGGCCAACCCCACACTCATGACGGCGGCGCAGGAAGCCGCCGAGGACACGATCGCGGTCACCACGATCGGCAAGAAGGCTAAGCCGCGCTCCCGCCGGTTCCGTCGAGAGGCCCGCGCCGGCTACCTGTTCCTCGCGCCCTCCCTGCTGTTCTTCACCGTCTTCCTGATCCTGCCCACGTTCTTCGCGATCTTCCTGTCGCTGTCGACCTGGGGCGGCTACGACCTGACGAAGATCGAGTTCACCGGCTTCCAGAACTACGCGGACATCCTCCGCTTCGACAGCACGTTCGTGCAGCCGATCCTCGTCAACACCTTCCTGTTCGCCTTCATCGCCGTGATCCTCGCGGTCGGCGGCTCCGTCGTCGTCGCGCAGCTCATCGAGCGGCTCAAGTTCCAGGGCTTCTGGCGGTTCCTGTACTTCCTCCCCGTCGTCGCCACCGTGGTCGCGATCGGCAACGTGTGGAAGATGCTCTACCAGCCGGCCGGCCTCATCAACGCGCTGCTCAACGCGGTCGGCGTGAACTCGATCGGATTCCTGTCCGACCCCAACCTCGCGCTGCCGGCGGTCGCCGTGGTGCAGGCCTGGGCCTCGATCGGCGCGGCCGTGCTCATCCTCACCGCCGGCATCAAGGGCATCGACAAGACCATGTACGAGGCCGCGGAGATCGACGGCGCGAACTCCTGGCGCACGTTCTGGAGCATCACGCTGCCGCTGCTGCGCCCCTCGCTCGTGTTCGTGTTCATCACCCAGTGCATCGCCGGGCTGCAGTCGTTCGCGCTCATCATCGTGATGACGAAGGACGGCGGACCAGCGAACGCCACCAACGTCGCCGCGTTCGAGATGTACCAGCAGGCGTTCAAGTTCGGCGCCTGGGGCACCGCGAGCGCCATGGCGATGGTCCTGTTCCTGATCATCTTCATCATCACGCTGCTCCAGCTCTGGATCAGCCGTCGCACCGGAGGAGACGACTGATGGGCGTCCGCAAGAGCAAGCGCCACCCGTTCCCGTGGATCTCCTACCTCGTGGTCGCCATCGGCGGCCTGATGATGGTGGTCCCGTTCTTCGACACCGTCTTCAGCTCGCTCAAGGGGCCGGGCGAGTACGGCATCTTCCCCTACCGGTTCTTCCCGGAGAACTGGACGTGGGACAACTACACGGCCGCGTTCGAGCAGCTGCAGCTCGGCACCCTGTTCTTCAACAGCACGGTCGTGACCCTCGTGGTCACCGCGTCGGTGCTGATCACCTCGGCCATGGCGGGCTACGCGCTCGCCAAGCTGCGCTTCCGCGGCCGGGACGTGATCTTCCGGTTCGTGCTCGCCACCATGATGCTGCCGCCGTTCCTGCTGCTGATCCCGGACTTCCTGATCATGTTGAACTGGCCGCTCGTCGGGGGCAACAACATCCTCGGCCAGGGCGGCTTCGGCGGCATGACGAACAACATCGTCTCGCTGATGCTGCCGTTCCTGGTCAGCGGCTTCGGCATCTTCCTGATGCGGCAGTTCATGGTCGGGGTGCCCGACGAGATGCTGGAGGCCGCGCGCATCGACGGTGCGGGGGAGTGGCGGCTGTTCTTCAACATCGTGCTGCCGCAGGCGACGCCCGTGGCCATCACGCTCGGCGTGATCACGTTCGTCGGGCAGTGGAACGAGTACATCTGGTCGTCCCTGATCGCCTCCGCGAACCCCGACTTGATGACGCTGCCGGTCGGCATCCAGATGCTGCAGAGCTTCATCGACCCGAACCGCACGATGCCGATCGTCATGGCCGGCATCGTGATCAGCACCCTGCCGGTGCTGCTGATCTTCCTGTTCCTGCAGAAGTACTACGTCCGCGGCGTCATGCTCAGCGGAATGAAGTGACCCCCACGAAACGGAGTGATGACAATGGGTAGGACCGTACTCGCCATCGGCGGGCACATCGGCGACATGGACCTCACGGCGGGCCCGACCCTCGCGAAGATGGTGCAGGAGGGCGACCGCGCGATCATCCTCGCCTGCACCTACGGCGAGCGAGGACACCCGACGATCGCACCGGACGAGTACCGGAAGCAGAAGGTCGCAGAGGGCGAGGCCTTCGCCGCCGCGATCGGCGCCGAGTTCCGGGTGCTCGACTACTCGGACGGGTTCCTGCCGGACGACGACTCCGCCGCCGAGCAGATCGCCGACATCATCCGCCAGGAGAAGCCCGAGATCCTCATCACGCACTGGACGAAGAGCATCCACCGTGACCACGAGCGGGCGGCGCTCCTCGCGGAGCGCGGCCGCTTCCTGGCTTCGCTGCCCGTGGACAGCCCCTACGGCCGCCACGGCATCTCGCAGTTCCTGCACGCGGACAACTGGGAGGACGCGGAGGGGTTCGCGCCCGACCTGTACGTGGACATCCCGGATGACGCGTTCGAGACCTGGCGCGCCGCGATCCAGGGTCAGGCGTTCGCCCGCGGGGAGACCTACGGCTTCCGCTACATCGACTACTACAGCGCGAACATGCTCGCCAAGGGCTGCCTGGCCGGCACCACCCGGGCGTGCGGATTCAAGCGCGGCGACAAGGGCGCCGAGCTCGCGGGGCCGTGAGCCCCACCGGATCGACCGGGCCGGGGGTGCTGCGGCGCCTCCGGCCCTTCCGCGTGGGCGACGAGGACGACCTGGCCGACGTGTGCCTGCGCACGGGCGACTCCGGCGCCGACGCGACCGGGCTGTACCGGTCGTCGCGACTGCTGGGCGATGTGTTCGCCCTGCCCTATGCGGCCTGGAGCCCGGAGAGCTGCTTCGTGCTCGACGACGGCGACCGCGTGGTCGGGTATGTGGTGTGCGCACCGGACACCACCGCGTTCGACGGGTGGTTCCGGCTGGCGTGGTGGCCCCCGCGCGCGCCGGCCTATCGCGAGGACAGGGGCGGTGCCACGCGGGACCGCGCCGCGGTCGCCTACGCCGACGCCGTGGGTGCGAGCCCGGCACCGTTCGTCGACAGTCACCCCGCGCACCTGCACATCGACCTGCTGCCCGAGGCGCAGGGCCAGGGGTGGGGTCGACGGCTCATCGACACGCTCGCGGAACATCTGCGCGCGGAGGGGGTGCCGGGGCTGCAGTTGACCGCGGGGGCGCGCAACACCGCGGCGCTCGGCTTCTACCGGCGGCTCGGGATGGACGAGCTGCGGCGCACGGACGACGGCGTCACGTTCGGGATCCGGCTCGACCGGGCGGGGTGAGGAGGGCGGCGCACACGGGAGGCCGGCGGGGCGGGCACGCGACGGGTGACGGACGGTGGCGCGGGGACGCGCGGTGGCGCGGGGACGCAGAAGGGGCCGCACCCCCGGGAGGTACGGCCCCTTCTGATGTCGCGGGGGATCAGCCGATGAAGTCGGCCAGGTCCTTCTCGAGCGCGAACTTCGGCTTGGCGCCGATGATGGTCGTCTTGACCTCGCCGCCCTGGAAGACCTTCATCGCCGGGATCGACGTGATCTGGTACTTCATGGCCAGCTCGGGGTTCTCATCCACGTTGAGCTTGAGGATGGTGATCTTGTCGGGGTTGTCGGACTGGATCTCGTCCAGCACCGGCGCGACCATACGACACGGACCGCACCACTCGGCCCAGAAGTCCACCAGCACGGGACCATCGGCCTGCAGCACGTCCTGCTCCCAGGTCGCCTGGCTCGTTGCCTTTGCACTCATCAGAGTTCTCCTTGTTCGAGGTTCGTCCGTTACAACAACGGGCGAGCGGATAGTGTTCCCGGCCGCTCAGGCCGTGATGACCTCGGCGGCCTCTGCGGCGGGGACCTCCACCGATGCGTCCTCCAGGTCGGCCAGGAAGTGCTCGGCATCGAGCGCCGCGACCGTCCCGCTGCCCGCGGCCGTGATCGCCTGACGGTACGTGGGGTCGATCACGTCGCCCGCGGCGAACACACCGGGGACCGAGGTGCGCGAGGAGCGCCCGTCGACCCAGATCGTGCCCTCGGGCGTGAGGTCGAGCTTGTCGTGCACGAGGTGCGTGCGCGGGTCGTTGCCGATCGCGATGAACAGGCCGTCCAGCGGGAGGTCGCGCAGCGAGCCGTCGACCGTGGAGCGCAGCTGCACGCCGGACACGGCGTTCTCGCCGAGGATCTCCACGACCTCGCTGTTCCACACGAACTCGATCTTCTCGTTCGCGAAGGCGCGCTCCTGCATGATCTTCGAGGCCCGCAGGGAGTCCTTGCGGTGGATGACGTAGACCTTGTCCGCGAAGCGGGTGAGGAACGTGGCCTCCTCCATCGCCGAGTCGCCGCCGCCGACGACCGCGATCGTCTTCTGGCGGAAGAAGAAGCCGTCGCAGGTGGCGCACCAGGACACACCGAAGCCGGACAGACGCTCCTCGCCCTCGATGCCGAGCTTGCGGTAGGCGGAGCCCGTCGCGTAGATGATGGTCTTCGCCTCGTGCGTCGCACCGGACCCGAGCGTGACCTTCTTGACCGTGCCGGCGACGTCGAGCTCGGTGACGTCGTCGTACAGCACCTCGGTGCCGAACTTCTCGGCCTGCTCCTGGAACTTCGCCATGAGCTCGGGGCCCTGGATGCCCTCAGGGAAGCCCGGGTAGTTCTCCACCTCGGTCGTGTTCATGAGCTCTCCGCCGACCTCGACGGAGCTGGCGATGAGGAGCGGCTCCAGGTTCGCGCGCGCCGCGTAGATGGCAGCCGTGAATCCGGCGGGGCCGGAGCCGATGATGATGACCTGACGCATGTGATCTCCGTTAGAAAGGCGGTGCCGTCGAAAGACGTCCGACTGCTTCAACCCATGGTAACCGCGGGGCATTCCCCGGTCAGCGGCCGGGCAGGAACCGACGCAGCAGTCCGCCCGCGGCCTTCAGCTCCGGGACGCGCAGGACCGCGAGGATCGCGACGTAGACCATCACGACGACCGCACCGATCACGGCCGTCGCCAGGGCGCCGGCGATGACTCCCGAGGTCGCCCATCCCGTCGTCCCGCCGAGGAGGAGGAAGACCCCCCATCCGGCGAGGCCCGCCGGGATCGCGGCGACGGCGAAGAGCGCGGTGGCGCGCAGCCAGGACAGCACGCCGATGCCGCCGATCTTCCGGTGCAGGAGCCAGGTCGCGACGATCGTCTGCACCGTGCTGGCGATGGACTGCCCCAGGGCCACCGCGGCGGCGAGCTGCGTCAGATCGATGACCTCGGCCGACAACAGCCCGACCGCGCCCAGGGCGGTGACGACGATGAGCGCGCACTGGAAGATCGTGAACCAGAAGGGGGTGCGCGTGTCGTCGTACGCGTAGAAGGTGCGCTGCACGATGAACAGGATCGTGAGCGGGATGAGGCTGACCAGGTAGCAGAGGAGCACGACCGCCGCCCCCTCGGCATCCGAGGCGCTCTCGGTGAAGACGCGCGAGGCCGGGATCGCCGCGGCGGCCACCGCCGCGACCGCGGCGACGATGAAGAACAGCAGCGTGCGGATGCTGCGCGCGATGTCCCCGCGCACCTCGTCGTCACGCCCGGCGGCGGCGTGCTCGCTGATCTGCGTGAAGTACGGGGTGCCGATCGACAGCACGATCACCGAGTACGGCAGCATGAAGATGAGCCAGGCGTTCGCGGTCACCGCGAGAGAGGCCCCGGCCTCCGAGGCGTTGCTGACGATGTTGCCCTGCAGCACGCCGGCGGACAGCGAGGCGAACGCCATCAGGAACGTCCATCCGGCGAGCTTCCCCACGGTGCCGAGGCCGACGCCCCGCCACTGGAAGTCGGGGCGGAGGGAGAGGCCCGTCCTCCTCCAGAACAGGAGGAGGATGAGCGCCTGCACGGCGATGCCGAGAGTCGCCGTGCCGCCGAGAGTGGCGATCATCTCCGGCGTCCAGTCGGCGGAGTCCCGGGAGACCGGCGAGAACACCCACCCCAGGATCAGGAATCCGATGATGGAGACGATGTTGTTGACGACCGGTGCCCAGGTGAACGGCCCGAAGATGCGCCGCGCGTTCAGGGCCTCGCCCAGCAGCGCGTAGAGACCGTAGAAGAGGATCTGCGGGAGGCACCAGTACGCGAGCGCGGTCGCGAGCGCCTGGGTGGTGGACGAGAGCCCGCCGGCCACGATCTGCACCAGCCACGGCGCCGCGATCGTTGCGACAGCCGTCACGGCGACCAGCACGACCGTCCCGAGCGTGAACAGCTTCGAGATGAACGCATTGCCGCCGTCGGCGTCGGCCGTGGCCTTGACAATCTGCGGCACGATCACCGCGGTGAGGATGCCGACGGAGATGAGGGAGAAGACGCTGTTCGGCAGGGTGTTCGCCGCAGCGAACGCGTCGGCAGGACCCGACCCGTACGAGCCGATCACCCCCACCAGCACGATGCTGCGCAGCAGTCCGGTGACGCGCGACACCATGGTGCCAGCGCCGATGATGGCGCTCGCGCGGCCGAGGCTATTCACGGGGCCCCTTCGTCGCGGGAGGGTCGGGGTGCTCCGTGCTCGCACGCGCGGCGGCCTCCTTCTCCTCGATCAGCTCCTCGACGGCGGCCTCCACGGCCTGCTCCTCCACGGCCTCACGGCGCTTGCGCCGCACAGTGCGCACGACGCCCAGGGCGATCAGCACCACCGCGAGCCCGCCGAACACGATCAGCCCGATCGTCTCCCACTCGGCACGCACCGCGACCCTGACCGACTGCGCCGACTGGATCGGCACGCCCGTGGGGCTCGACAGGCTCAGGCGCAGGTCCAGCTCACCGCTGCCGACACGCGCGGACACCGGCACCTTGACCCGCGTCGAGGAGTTGGCCTGCACGACCGTCTCGATCATCGGCGTGACCTCCAGCCGCGGGTCGCTCGGCGAGGCGTAGAGCTGCACCGTCACCGGCCACGGCAGGTCGTTGCGCACGGCGATGGGGAGGTCGGCGTTCGCGGTCAGCAGCTGGATGGTGCTCGACGGCGGGATGCTGACGCTGCCGAGCGTTGCCGTGGTCTGGATCCGGTGGGTCTCGACCTTGTCGGCGAAGACGCTCGCCGACGAGCCCACCGCGATCGTGCGCATGATGCGCATGCGCTCGGGGCTCAGCAGCACGGAGGGGTCGCTGAGGATGGACGAGAACGCGGTCAGCGCCTGCTCGTCTGCGAGGAGGTTCGCCAGATCCGCCGCTCTGCTCGCGGCGACGGTCTCCGGCAGCGTCGCCGCGACCGCGGGGGTCGCCCGCACGGCGGAGAGCTCGAACCCGACCGAGTCGACCGCGGAGATCGCATCGCGGAGCGCGTCGGCGGTGCGGGTCTCGTCCCGCTCGAGGCCGATCAGCAGCGGCGCCCCGGCCGTTGCGCTCTGGGCGAGGAAGAGGTGCGCGGCGGCTTCCGCGAGCAGGCGCTGGCGCTCGGCGGCGTCCACGGCGGCGGCGGCGTCCGACAGCGCGGCCGAGGTCGCGGCGTCCGTCACGAGCAGGTCCTGACCGCCCGCCGTCGCGTGGGCGGCGCGCACTCCGGCCGTGTCGGAGGAGACCACCGTGGTGGTGCCCTGCCCGAGGTAGCCCGCGAACGCCGTCACGTCGGTCTGCGTGAGGTCGTCCTCCGGCCACAGGATGCGCGGCAGCGCCCCCTCGACGGCGGTCAGCTCCTCGTCGTCCGGGATGGCGGGTGCGGTGGTCGTGGTCGGGGAGGGCCCGGGCGTCGCGTCGGAGCCGGGACCGGGGGTAGCGGTGACCTGCTGCTGCGGGAACGCCGCCGGGTTCAGCAGGCCGGCGAACGGCAGCGGTGCCAGCAGCTGCGGCAGTCCCGCCTGCGCCTGCACGGTGGCATCCGCATCACCGAACTGCAGCGCGAACCGTGCATTCGGCAGCTCGTCGAGGCGCGTGAGCCACTCGCGAGCGGACTCGGGCGCCGTCGTGCCCAGGGCGCGGACGGAGGCGAGGATGGCCGGGTCGACGGCGAGCACGGCGGCGGTCCCCGACACGCCGTCCAGCTGCGCGGTGAGCGCCCCCTCGGGGGCCGTGAGCGCGGAGAGCTCGTCGGCGCTGAGCAGGGCGCCGTTCGCAGGGGTCGCCGTGATCGGCACGAGCACGCCGACCGGGCTCGCGGACGAGGGGGCGACCACCAGGACGCTCGTGGCGGTGGTGTCCCAGCTCGCCGCCCGCTCGCCGCCGCTGTCGCCCGTGCGTGCGCCCGTCAGCGACGCCTGCAGCGGATACACCCCCGGCGTCAAGGCGGCGATGGTCTCCTGCGGCAGGAACACGGTCGTGGTGGTGGAGCCGCCCGCTTCGGCGGGCTTGGTCGCGTCGTCGCCGACGGGCACCAGGGACCCGGTCGTCTCGCCCTCATCGAGCCAGGCGGAGACCGCCTCGGCGTCAGCCAGCGGCGTGCTCCCCAGCTCGATCTCGACCTGGCCGGCGGTCAGCTCCGACGCCGTGCCGTTGTCGATCGTCACGATCGCGGAGGAGGAGGTGCCGGGGGCGACCGTGCCGCGCAGGCCGGCTGAGACGTGGAGCTCGACCCGTCGCTCGTCGTCGGCGGGCGCCTGGTCCGCGGCGGTGGCGACACCGGGAGCGGCCAGCACGGCGACCCCGGCCGCAGCGATCACCGAGACCGCGAGCCGTCGCAGGCGCGCACGGAGGCCCGTGTCGGGTGTGGTCGCGGTCATGGAGGTCTTCCTCGAACGCCGGGGAGCAGGCGGATCGTGAGTACTGACCCTGCGATTCTAGGAGGCCGGAGGAAGGAGAACCCTGAAGACGCGTAGAGTGACGGCCGTGTCCGACACCCCCGCCCCCGTTCCCGACCCCCTCCGCAGTGCCGCGCTCGCCGCGGATCTCGACGCCGCGGACCTGCGCTCCGAGCCGCTGCGACGGCTGTGGGGTGCGGAGGCGGACGACGCGCTGGGCCGGGGGATGCGCGAGCCGATCCTGCGCGCGATCGACGGCGACGACGGGGTGCTGGCCACGCTCGGCCGCCTCCTCGTGCTCGGCCTGGCGCAGTCCAGGGCCGCCGTCGCCGTGGCACTGCCCTCCCTCGGAGTGGACGGGCTCGTCGCGCTGGGTCTCGCCTCCGCCGACGCCGAGACCGTGACCCCGACGGCCCTGCTGCGGCCGCAGTCGTTCGTCGATGCGGACGGCGTGGGCGAGTGGTGGATCGCGAGCGACCTGGACGAGGTCGCGCTCGACGGCCCGCTGCCCCCCGACCACGTCCTGGGTGTGGGTGGCGCATCGCGCACGCTCGCCGAGACCGTCGTGCCCGTGGAGGTGGACCGGGCACTCGACCTGGGCACCGGGTGCGGCATCCAGGCGCTCCTGGTCGCACGGCGCGCCGGAACCGTCGTCGCGACGGACATCTCCCATCGCGCGCTCGCCTTCGCGCGGCTCAACGCGCAGCTCAACGGCGTCACCAACATCGACTTCCGGCACGGCAGCATGTTCGAGCCGGTCGCGGGCGAGGCGTTCGACCTCATCGTGTCCAACCCTCCGTTCGTGATCACGCCGCGCGCCGAGGGCGTGCCCGCGTACGAGTACCGCGACGGCGGACTGGTCGGCGACGCGCTCGTGGAGCAGTTCGTGCGCACGGCGCCGGCGCATCTCACGCGGGGCGGCATCGCGCAGTTGCTGGGCAACTGGGAGTCGCGCGCGGGGGTCGCGGGCCTGGTGCGGCTCGACGCCTGGGTGCCGGCCGACCTCGACCTGTGGGTGATCGAGCGCGAGGAGCTCACGCCCCTCGGCTACGCGGAACTGTGGATCCGCGACGGCGGCACCACTCCGCGCGACCCCGCCTTCACGCCGCTGCTGTCGGCCTGGCTCGACGACTTCGCGGCACGCGGCGTGACCGCGGTGGGCTTCGGGTACGTGCTGCTGCGCCGTGGCGCGGGCGAGCCGCTCCGGCGGGTCGAGCGGCTCACGCAGTCCGTGTCGAACGTGGGTGCCGCGCTGGGCACGGGCCTGGTGGCGCACGACGCGCTCGCCGCGGGTCTTCCTGTGACCCTGGTGGTGGCCGCCGATGTGACCGAGGCCAGGCATCTGCTGCCGGGCAACGACGACCCGAGCGTGATCGAGCTGCGGCAGGGCGGGGGTTTCGCGCGCACGGTCGCGGTGGACCCGGCGCTCGCGGGGTTCGTGGGCGCGTGCGACGGGGAGCTCACGGTCGCGCAGATCGCGGCGGCGCTCGCGGACCTGTTCGGGGTGCCGCTGGCAGAGCTGTGGGCCGACCTGGAGCCGCGCATCCGCGCCCTCGTGCGGGACGGCTTCCTGCTGCCGGGGGAATAGCACGCGCTTCCATGCGTTCGAATACATCATGAAGGCTTTCGGATTCCTCTCGTTCGGGCACTATGCGGATGTGCCCGGCTCGGCGACCCGCACGGCGGGCGACATGCTGAAGCAGACCATCGAGATCGCGGAGGGCGCCGACGAGCTGGGCGTCAACGGCGCGTACGTGCGCGTGCACCACTGGGCGCGTCAGGCCGCATCGCCCATGCCGCTGCTCACCGCGATGGCCGCCCGCACCTCCCGCATCGAGGTGGGGACGGGCGTCATCGACATGCGGTACGAGAACCCCTTCCAGTTCGCGGAGGAGGCGGCGGCGCTCGACCTCATCGCCGACGGACGCATCGCGCTCGGCGTGAGCCGGGGGTCACCCGAGACCGCCCTGCGCGGCTACGAGACGTTCGGCTTCCGCGATGAGGAGGACACCGAGCGCGGCAGCGTGCTGGCCAGGGAGAAGTTCGACATCTTCCTGCGGGCGATCGACGGGGAGCGCCTGGCCCCCGGCGACCCTCGGATGGTGGGCCCCGGACAGTACCTGGCGATCGAGCCGCAGTCGCCCACCCTGCGCAACCACATCTGGTGGGGTTCGGGTTCGCGCGCGACCGCGGAGGAGACCGGCCGCAAGGGGCTCAACATGATGAGCTCGACGCTGGTGACCGAGGCCACGGGCCAGCCGTTCCACGAGCTGCAGCGCGAGCAGATCGAACTGTTCCGCAGCGCCTACCGTGAGGCCGGACACACCGGGACCCCGCGCGTGTCGGTGAGTCGCAGCGTGTTCCCGCTGGTGTCGGACATTGACCGCGCGTACTTCGGGCTGCGCAGCGAGGAGAACGCAGACCAGGTCGGGATCATCGACGGCTACCGTTCCACGTTCGGCAAGACCTACGCCGCAGAGCCCGACGTGCTGATCGAACAGCTGCGCCAGGACGAGGCCGTGATGGCCGCGGACACCCTCATGCTGACGATCCCGAATCAGCTCGGCCCGGAGTACAACCTGCACGTGCTGGAGGCGTTCGCGGAGCACGTCGCCCCGGCGCTCGGGTGGAAGCCCAACACGGACGGCCCGGTGCAGGGCGACGCGATCTGATCCGGGCGGGGGCGGTCGATGCGCGGGAAGTGAGCGAGGATCGAACACATGTCCGTGAACGGCACCGAGATCGTCATCCGCGCGGGCCGCGGCCCCGAGGAGTACGCGGCTCTCGTCGAGATCTGGCGCAGCGCAGTGCGCGCGACCCACGACTTCCTCGACGAGTCCGACTTCGCCCGGATCGAATCGCACCTCGCGTCCGACTACTTCCCCGCCGTCACCCTCACCGTCGCTGAAATGGACGGAAAGCCCGTCGGATTCGCCGGCGTTCACGACGACGGACTGGAGATGCTGTTCGTCTCGGATTCCGTCCGCGGACAGGGCGTCGGTTCGGCTCTTCTGGCGGAGGTGGTCACCACCCAGGCCGTGTCCAAGGTCGACGTGAACGAGCAGAACCACGGCGCCCGCGCCTTCTACCTCAACAGGGGCTTCGTGCCGGTCGGTCGCAGCGAGCTCGACGGCGACGGCCGACCGTATCCGATCCTCCACCTGGAGCTCCACGACAAGGCCTGACGCGTCGAACATCGTGCTTGACAGCGCGGGGTGCAGGCTCGACGCTGGGGAGCGGTGCGTCGACCGACGCCCTCACCCCCGCCCGGAGGCACCCCATGACCCGCGTTCGCGTCGACCTCAACATCTCCCTCGACGGCTTCGCCACGACGACAGACCAGACGCCCGAGAACCCGTTCGGCGAGGACTGGGGGCGGCTCACCGCCGCATACACGGCGACCCGCACGTTCCAGCAGCGCGTGTTCCACGACACCAGGGGCGCGGGCACGACCGGGGTCGACGAGACTTATGCGGCCCGCTACTTCGAGGGCATCGGCGCGGAGATCATGGGCGCGGCGATGTTCGGGCTGCACCTCCACGCGGACGACCCCGACTGGCGTGGCTGGTGGGGCGACGAGCCGCCGTTCGAGGTCCCGGTGTTCGTGCTCACCCACACGCCGCGGCCCTCGATCGAGTTCGCCAACGGCACGAGCTTCCACTTCCTCTCCGCGACCCCGGAGGAGGCGCTGCGCACGGCGGTCGAAGCTGCGGGCGGCGAGGACGTACGGATCGGCGGCGGCGCGACCACGGTGCGGGAGTTCCTGCGCGCGGGGCTCGTCGACGACCTGCACGTGGGCATCACGCCGATCCTCACCGGCAGCGGGATCCGGCTGTGGGACGACCTCCGCGGCCTCGAGTCCGGGTACCGCGTGAGCTCCGAGGTCGCCGAGTCGGGCGTGGTCCACGTCACCTTCACCCGCGAGGGCTGAGCTCGCACGCAGACCAGGTCACCGGGGTGGCGTCGCAGATTCGCGCCCGCGTCGCAGCGAATCCGCCCACCTCTGCGACCTGCGTGCGAGAGTGCGACGTCAGCGGGCGGGGCCGAACAGCTCCTCGCCGTGCTCGTGCAGCAGCCGGTACGCGTCGGCGAAGGTCTGCGGCTCGGGCTCGCCCGGCTTGCCGTAGCGCGCGATCAGCAGCCCGAGCAGTCCCCGCGCCGGAGGCGTCAGCGGCTTGAGGTGATCGGCCGAGTTCGGCTGCGGCTCGGTGTCCTCGGGGTTCGGCGGTGTGTAGGCCGGGGTCGTGACGGGCCAGTCGGCCGGGTGCCGCGGCTTGTCCAGGTTCACCACGTTCATCAGTGTGTTCGCGGACTGGTCGCGGTCGTTCAGCGGCTTCAGCCCGTGCAGCCGGGAGAGCGTCGCGGTGACCGAGCCGTGGTGCATCTCGTCGTGGATCACGGTGCCGCGGCGGGTGTAGGCGGACACGGCGATGGCCGGTACGCGGCAGCCGAGCCGGTCGAACGTGAAGCCCATCTCCCCGGGCTTCGTGTCCTCCGTCGGCTTCGTGGCGGCGGGCGGCGGCACGTGGTCGTAGCACCCGCCGTGCTCGTCGAACGTGATGAGCAGCAGGGTGTTCACGGCGTTCGAGCCGTCGGGGGTCGCGCTCGTGCGCACGGCCTCGTAGATGTCGTGGATCAGGCGGTCGCCGGCGCGCACGTCCGAGATCGCGCTGTCGAACACCGGCTCGCCGTCGACCACGCTCTCCCTCGGGGACCCGAACGGCGGGTGGAAGTCGTTGTGGTCGTAGACCATGCGCGGCTCGATGAACGCGTAGGCGGGGAGGGTGCCGTTCTTGGCGTCGGCGTAGAAGTCCTCCATGGTGCCGAAGTGCTCGGTGCGCCAGTACTTCTCCAGCACAGGCGCGTGCAGCATGCCGGTGAAGGACACCAGCTGGAGCTTGTCGATGTAGATCCTCCAGCTGAGCTTCTTCTCCTCCAGCCGGTTGAACACCGTCGGCTCGGCGGGGGCGTCGAGCCACTTCTTGTAGCCGCCACCACCCTGGTTCGTGACGAACCCGTGCGACGTAGAGGCGTGGAAGAACGAGCGGTTGCAGAACGTCTGCGACGGCACGCCCGCGTACCAGTGGTCGAACACGGCGAACTCCGCCGCGAGCGTCGACAGCACGGGCAGCATCTCCGGGGAGAACGACCCCATGATGTGCCTGGCCTCGTCGATGCTCGGCTCGGTGCCCTTGCGCAGGCGGCGGAAGTTGATGATGTAGTCGTCGAGGAACCCCGACATCGTCGCCTTCTCGCCGTGCGTCGGCGCGTTGAACGGGGCGGACATCTCGTCGACGAACAGGTCGGCGTTGGTCTTCGGGTCGACCGTGCCGAAGATCTGGGTGTTGACGTGCGGATACTCCTCGCCCGGGTCGGGATCGGGCAGGCTCATGATCCGGTCGGTGTCGCCCTGATAGACGTGCGCGTCGACCACGGTCCCGTCCGCCGCGGTGTTGCTGTACGAGCCGAACGCCAGACCCTCGAAGGTCTCGCCTTTCGGCAGCGTGTCCGGGGAGTAGAGGTAGCCGAGCAGGTTGTCGAAGGAGCGGTTCTCGCCCATCACCACGACGATGTGGTCGAAGCCGGGTTCGCTGCGTGGGGTGAGCGCGGCGAACGGGTCGGGGTCGTCGGCGAAGCCGTCCCT
The DNA here is from genome assembly GCF_025143365.1 of Microbacterium sp. p3-SID336. GTDB lineage: Bacteria > Actinomycetota > Actinomycetes > Actinomycetales > Microbacteriaceae > Microbacterium. Next base: position 38,105 of record NZ_JALXPE010000017.1, read on the forward strand.
GGCGCTCCCGGCCACCGACGCGCCGATCGCCGCGCCGCCGGCACCGCCGATCACCGCGCCCGCCAGGGCCGCCCCGCCCACCTTGAAGAAGCCGCGGCGTGAGGTGTCGCGGGATCCGGGTGCGGGGGTGGGGGAATCCTCGTCGGGGGCCATGCGCCGATCCTATGGCGGTGCGGTCGCGCTGCCCAGCGTTCACAACTCAGGAGAAATCGAGCATGTACGCCCGAGGGCAGCGCTATGGGCGGTGTGTCGCCCGGAACTCCTGAGATGCGAACGGCGCCCTCGCGCGAAGGCGCCGCCGGAGCCGAAGCCCCGACGGCGCCCGTGCGGGATCGGCTACTCAGCGTTCACCGCAGACGCATCCACCGCGGATGCCCCGACCGGGGACTCCGCCACCGCGTGCTGCCGACGGCGACGCAGGGCGAACAGGCCCAGGCCCGCGGCGAGCAGCACGACGGCCGCGATCACGTACGGCATGCTGTCGGCGCCGGTCGTGGCGAGGTCGCCGTCCGCAGCACCGCCCGTGCCGCCCGTGCCGCCCGTGCCCGGGGTGGTCGCCCCGCCGCCCGCGGCAGCCGTCACGGTGAGCGCGGCGGTCACCTCGGTGCCGTCGGGCAGGATCACGGCGAGAGTGTGCGCGCCCGCCGGGGTGCCTGCAGGGATCGTGACCGTGCGGGCGAACGAGCCGTCTGCCGCGGCCGTCACGGTGCCCAGCGACACCGGGTCCGACCGCAGCTCGAGCCGCAGCTCGGCCCCGGCCGCGAAGCCGCTGCCCGAGACCGACAGGGTTCCACCGGCCGCGACGGAGGACGCGCCGAGCTCCACCTTCGCGGGCTCCTCGGGCTCCGGCTCCTCGGTCACGGGTGGCGTGACACCCTGCTCGGTGACCCACTTCTCGCCCGCATCGGACTTCGTCACCGTGAACGTGTCGTACACCGCGCCGACGGGCAGGTCGGTCGACGCGCTGCCGGTCTTCTCGGCGAGGTAGGACCGGTACACGAGCTGATCCTTCGACACGTCGATCACCTGATACGTCGTGACGCCCTCGCCGCGCAGCACCTGCGTGGCGCCGTTGTTGGTCCACACGTTCTTCTCGGGCGTCTCCAGGTCGTAGTGCTTCGCGCCCGAGTTCGACACCACGTAGACCGGGCCCGTGGTGAGGCCGGGGGTGTCGGTCGCATCCGTGTTGACGTAGCCGCGGGCGTACGTGTGGTCGTGACCCATGAGCACGAGGTCGATGTCGTTGCGCTGGAACACGGGCAGCCACTCGGCCCGCAGCACCGGCTCGTCACGACCGGCCGACGCGGAGAACACCGGCTGGTGGAACGTCACGACGTTCCACTTCGACGGGCTGTCCTGCAGCAGCAGGTCGAGCCAGGCCGCCTGGAACCGCGTCCACAGCACACCGATCTGGCTGGACGGGCACTCGGCACCCGTGCAGGACGGGAGTCCGGGCGGGGTGAGGAAGGTCGTGTCGCGCGTCGCGTTCAGTGTGATGAAGCGCACGCCCTGGTAGTCGGTGTAGTACGCGGTCTCCGCGGCGAACGTGCTCCAGTGGTCGAAGAACGCCCGGTACTGCTGCGCGACCGGAGAGTCGCCCTTCGCGAGGTCGGCCAGCGCGCCGATCGAGCTCGTCGACGGGTTGTTGTGCGGGTACTCGAACGCGGCCTTCCAGGCGGTGAGGAGCTTGTCGCCTGAGTACTCGTGGTTGCCGGGGGCGGCCATCACGTTCGTGCGGACGGCGGAGTCCTCCATGCCCTTGAACCAGTTCAGCCACTCGGTCTCGTTGCTGGACGTGTTGATGAGGTCGCCCGCGTGCACCGAGCCGATGGAGCGCGGCGCGTTCGCCTCTGCCTGCTTCACGACGCTCGGCCACGTGGTGTCGAGACCGATCTGCGCGTCGCCGTAGTAGATGAACTGGAAGTCGGTCGCGGTGGGGTCGGCGGTCCGGAAGGTGAACCAGTCGCTCCAGCTGCCGGGGAGGCCGACGCGGTAGCGGTACTCGGTCGCCGGGGTGAGCCCGGTCACGGTCGCCGAGAAATGCGCGTTCGGGTTGCCGTTCACGACGCCCGCGTCATAGGCGTCCACGATGCGCGGCTCGCCGCCGGCCGCCGGGGCGATCTCGACCTGGCCGACCGTGTGCGAGGCGTCGCCCGCGAGCCACGAGAACGACTGCGAGACCGCGGGCTGCGCGGTCGGCGTGAGGATCACGCGGGTCGGCGGTGCGACGACGGGCGTCCCGGGGTCGGATGCCTTCACGAGCGTGAGCGCCGACATGTCGAAGTAGATGTCGGAGCTGGTGGCGCGGTCCTGGAACAGCGACACGGCGATGGTGTTCGCCCCGTCGTGCAGCAGCTCGCCGCCCGCGCTGAACGTGCTGGTGAGCGGGTCCCCGTTGGAGTCGCCCGCGTACTCGACGTTCACGGTGTCGGTGATGCGGCCGTCGACGTAGCGCGCCACCTCCTGGCCGTTGATCCACACGATGATCGCGTCGTCGTAGGTGATGGTGCTCTGCAGTGCCGCCACCTGCTCGGCCACACCGGGCTCCAGCTCGAACGTCGTGCGGAAGAAGTACGTCGGCACGGTCGGGGCCTTCGCCCCGTCGAGGTAGTGGTTCAGCAGTGTCGTCGGCGTCTGCGGACCCACGGCGCCGAGCTTGCCGTTCTTCGCGCCGAATCCGCCTGGCGCGGTCTTCCAGGCGCTGTCGTCGAACGCAGGGAGAGTCCAGTCGCGCAGCGCCGCCGGAGCGGGGGAAGGGTCGGAGCCGTCGTCGAGGTAATGCCACGTCGTGTCGGTCGTGATCAGCGAACCGGTGGGCACGTCCGGGTCGGGCGCGGCGAGAGCCGCCGGGGCGACGACGGCGCCGCCGAGCAGGGCGAGCAGCGCGACGGAGGTCAGTCCGCGACGCCGCCACCGCACCGCAGGGGTGGGGGAGGTCATGTCAGTCCTTCATGGTGGGGATCCGTGCTCAGCCGCACGGGGCCCGTCCAGCCCAGCGGAGCCGGATGACCGCCGCCTGACCCGCAGGCGACCGGGAGGTGAACTCGGTCGTCCCGGTACGCTGGAACCCATGCTCAACATGGCCGACGGCCTCGCCCGTCTCGGCGCGCTCGCCGAGAATCCCGTCGTCCGCACCCTCGCGACCGCGTTCGCCGAGGCCGGGTTCGAGCTCGCGGTCGTCGGCGGCCCGGTGCGCGACGCGCTGCTCGGGCGGGAGACGCACGACCTCGACTTCACGACCAGCGCGTCGCCCGACGAGATCCTCGCGATCGTGAAGCCCGTCGCCACGGCGCACTGGGACATCGGTCGTGCGTTCGGCACCATCGGCGCCCGCGTGCAGGGCGAGCAGGTGGAGATCACCACGTACCGCGCCGACAGCTACGACGGTGTGACGCGCAAGCCCACCGTCGAGTTCGGCGACACGATCGACGGCGACCTGGTGCGGCGCGACTTCACGGTCAACGCGATGGCCCTCCAGGTGCCGTCCGTGAAGCTCATCGACCCCACCGGCGGCGTGGAGGACCTGGTCGCCGGGGTTCTGCGCACCCCGGCCGACCCCCGTGTGTCGTTCGGCGACGACCCGCTCCGCATGCTCCGCGCGGCCCGCTTCAGCGCGCAGCTCGGCTTCGCCGTGGAAGACGACACCGCCGCGGCGATCACGGAACTGCGGGAGACGCTGTCGATCGTCAGCCCCGAGCGGGTGCAGGCCGAGCTCGTGCGCCTCATGCAGACCGACGACCCCGTGCGGGGCATCCGCGTGCTGGTCGACACCGGACTCATCGAGGAGTTCCTCCCCGAGGTGAGCGCCCTGCGGCTCGAGGTCGACGAGCACCACCACCACAAGGACGTCTACGAGCACTCGCTGACGGTGCTCAGCCAGGCGATCGAGCTGGAGCACGCGCGGAACCCCGGGGCCGCGCCCGACGTGCCGCTGCGCATCGCCGCTCTGCTGCACGACATCGGCAAGCCGCGCACGCGCAAGCTGGAGCAGGGCGGCGCGGTCACGTTCCACCACCATGATGTGGTCGGCGCGCGCATGGCCCGCAAACGGCTGCAGGCGCTGCGGTTCGACACCGCCACCACCGATGCCGTCGCGACCCTGATCGAGTTGCATCTGCGCTTCTTCGGCTACGCGGAGGGCGCCTGGACCGACGCGGCCGTGCGCCGGTATGTGCGCGACGCGGGCGAGCTGCTGGAGCGGCTGCACATCCTCACGCGCGCCGACGTGACCACGCGCAACCGTCGCAAGGCCGCGCGTCTGGCCGCCGCCTACGACGACATCGAGTCGCGCATCGCCGCCCTCCGAGAGCAGGAGGAGCTCGACGCGATCCGCCCGGAGCTCGACGGCAACCGCATCCAGGAGGTGCTCGGCATCCGCCCTGGGCGTGAGGTCGGCGAGGCGTACCGGTTCCTGCTCGATCTCCGGCTCGACGAGGGCGTGCTCGGTCCGGATGTCGCCGAACAGCGGCTGCGCGACTGGTGGGCCGCCCGCGGCTGAGCCCTCAGCGCCGCTCCGGCACGAGCACGTCGGTCGCGCCCGCGGCACATGGTGTCAGGGGGTGGGCGGGCCCACCACGGCGGCGGCGTCGGGAGGCAGCGTGAGAAGAGCGCCGTCCCGGGTGAGCGCGGTGGTCGCGAGCAGCACCGATGCCACGGGGTCGACCTCGAACACGGCCCGCTCGGGGGAGAGGTTGATCAGCACCGACAGGTCTCCGCGGCCGAGGCGGTACACGCGATGCTCCGGGCGGCCGTCGGTCGCGCGGACCTCGACCGTCGTGTGCGTCGTGTCGGGCTCCGTCAGCTCGGGTCGTGCGCGCCGCAGTCGGGTCAGGTCGCGGTAGAGAGCCAGCAGCCGCGCGGGCTCCGGCCGCTCGAGCTCCGTCCAGTCGAGCTGCGAGCGCCGGAAGGTCTCCGGATCCTGCGGGTCGGGCACCGCGGCCGGGTCCCAGCCCATGCGGGCGAACTCGGCCGCACGACCCTCGGCCACGGCACGCCCCAGCTCGGGCTCGGGGTGCGACGTGAAGAACTGCCAGGGCGTGGAAGCCCCCCACTCCTCGCCCATGAACAGCATCGGCGTGCCAGGAGCGGTCAGCGTGAGCACCGCCGCGACCGCGAGCCGATCGGGCGACAGCGTGGCGGAGAGCCGGTCGCCCGCCGCACGGTTGCCCACCTGATCGTGGTCCTGCGCGAAGGTGACGAGCCGCCACGCCGGCACCTCGGGCGGGATCGGCGCTCCGTGCGGACGGTCGCGGAACGACGAGTACGTGCCGTCGTGGAAGAAGCCCCGGTCGGTGACCTTGGCCACCGCCTCCGGTGATGCGAAGTCCTCGTAGTAGCCCGTGGTCTCGCCCGTGAGCGCGACGTGCACGGCGTGATGCCAGTCGTCCGACCACTGGGCCGTGAGCCCGAAGCCGTCGGCCTCGCGCGGGAGGATCAGCGTCGGGTCGTTGAGGTCGGACTCCGCGATGAGCGTCAGCGGGCGTCCGAGATGTGCCGACAGCGCGTCCACCCGCTCGGCCAGCTCGCGCAGCAGATGCACCGGCTGCGTGTCGTGCAGGGCGTGCACGGCGTCGAGCCGCAGCCCGTCGACATGGAAGTCACGCAGCCACCCCAGGGCGTTCTCGATGATGTACTGCCGGACCGCCGGTTCGTCGAGGTCGATCGAGTCGCCCCAGGTGGTGCTCTCGCCCTCGCGGAGGTACGGGCCGAAGAGCGGCAGGTAGTTGCCGCTCGGGCCCAGGTGGTTGTACACCACGTCCTGCACCACGGCGAGCCCGTGCGCGTGCGCCGCGTCGACGAAGCGCTGGTACGCCGCCGGTCCGCCGTAGCCTTCGTGCACCGCGTACCAGAGCACCCCGTCGTAGCCCCAGTTCCAGCGCCCGTTGAAGGCGTTCACGGGCAGCAGCTCCACGTGGGTCACGCCAAGCTCGACCAGGTGCCCCAGGCGGGCGACCGCGGCGTCGAGCGTGCCCTCGGGGGTGAACGTGCCCAGGTGCAGCTCATAGAGCAGTCCGCCGGCGAGCTGCCGTCCGGTCCAGGCGGCATCGGTCCACGCGAACGCGGCGGGGTCGAACCAGGCCGACGCCTCGTGCACGCCGTCCGGTTGCCGCCGCGACCGTGGATCCGGGCGCAGCTGCTCGTCGTCGTCCAGCAGGAACCCGTAGCGCTCGCCGTCCGCGAGCACCGTGTCCCCGCGCCACCACCCGTGGCCTGCGGGGCTCAGCTCGCGCTCCTCCGCGACGGTCCCGTCGGCGGTCAGCCGCCGCAGCCGCAGCCGCTCCACGCGGGGCGCCCACACCTCGATCATCCGCGCACTTCCTTCATCGCGCGAGCTCGATCAACGCGACCGGGTAGGTGTCGAGCAGCTCGGCGAGCCGCACGGGCCCAGGGGCGATACGCCGACCGGTGAGCAGGTCGGTCCCGGGGATGTCCGGCCGCATCATCACGGTGTCGCCCCAGCCGCCGCGACGCGCGAGGGCGACCGGGAGCCGGGTCGCCACGGCCGTGGCTCCGCCGCGGTGCACGGCCACGGCATGCCCGGCGGCTTCGCCCTCCACCACGGCAGGACGGTAGAAGCGGAACAGCTCGGGGTTGTCGCGGCGCAGGCGCAGGGCACGCGAGGTGACGAGCAGTTTCGCGGCGCCCGTGTCGTCGACGGGCGGCAGCACGCCGTGGGCGTGGTCGGCATCGAGCTCGCGCAGCATGCGGGCGCGCACCGCGAAGTCCACCGGCCGGCGGTTGTCGGGGTCGACCAGGGACAGGTCCCACAGCTCGGTGCCCTGGTACACGTCGGGAACGCCGGGGCCCGTGAGCTGGAGCAGCTTCGCCGAGAGGGCGTTGGAACGGCCGGCGCCGACGATCTCGTGCACGAACCGGTCGAGGATCGGCGCAGCGTCGCCCTCGACCGCACGGGCGATCGCGTCGAGCCCCTTCTCGAACGCCGCATCGGGGTCCTGCCAGGTGGTCTCCTCGGCCGCCTCCCGCGCGGCCTTCATGGCGTAGTCCCGCAGCCGGTCGGCGGGGATCGGCCAGGCACCGACCGCGGCCTGCCAGAGCAGCGCGTCGAGCGGTCCGTGCCCCGTGCTCGCCACGGCGCGCAGCTCGTCGAGCACCTCGGCCCAGCGCTCCGGGATCTCGGACAGCACCGCGAGCCGGGCCCGCACATCCTCCGAGCGCTTCGTGTCGTGCGTGGACAGGGTCGTCATCGAGTGCGGCCAGGCGGCGAGCCGTGCCCGCTGCGCCTCGTGGAACTCCTCGACCGACACCGCGGGGATCGACGGGTCGGCCCCGACCTCGGTCAGCGTGCCCAGCCGCGTGTACCGGTAAAACGCGGTGTCCTCCACGCCCTTCGCCATCACGGCGCCCGTCACCTGGGGGAAGCGCTGCGCAACCTCCAGAGCGGGGTCGAGCAGCAGCGGCTCGAGTGCCGTGAAGGCGCCGGCGAGCTCGGGTCGGCGGCGCCGCGCCTCGGCGAACGCGATGCGCAGGTGCTCGCTGCCCTCCGGGAGATAGGCGCGGTACACCGGGAAGCAGGCGACCAGCTCGGCGAGAGCGTCGTCGGCGTGCACGATGCCGTGCGGCAGGGTGCGCACGAGCCGCCGGACCTCCGCGGCCAGCAGCCGATCGGCGATCATCCGCTTGGTGTCATGGATCAGGTCGGGCCACGCCGGGGCCGGCGGCAGGCCCGTGTCCTCGCGCAGCCGCGCATCGAGCCGGTCGAGCGCCGCCACGCCGTCCGCGTCGACGAAGAGCCGGTCGAGCTCGGCCAGCGCGTCGTAGCCGGTGGTGCCGTCCGTGCGCCACCAGGCCGGCAGCGCCTCCCCGGGTTCGAGGATCTTCTCGACGAGCGTGTAGACGCGGCCGGTGGCGTCGGCGAGCTGCTCCAGGTACGCACCGGGGTCGGTCAGGCCGTCCGGGTGGTCCACCCGCAGGCCGTCCGCCAGCCCGTCGCGGATCCACCGCAGGATCTCGCGGTGCGTGTCGGCGAACACGTCGGGCAGCTCGACGCGCAGACCGGCGAGCTCGGACACCGCGAAGAAGCGCCGGTAGGTGAGGTCGGTGTTCTGGTCCCGCCAGAACCGCAGCTCGTAGTGCTGCGCGGCGAGCAGTCGCGGCAGGTCGTCGGCGAGGGCGGCCGTGCCTGGAGCGAGGGGAAGCACGTGCTCGAAGTAGCGCAGCACCCCGTCCGGCGCATCCGGGGCCGGGGTCGTGTCGGCCACGAGTTCGCCGTTCGCCAGTGCCTCGTCCGGCGGGGAGCCGAGCAGCGGCAGGAGGAGGCGCCCGCCCCCCGCGGCCCAGTCGATGTCGAAGGCCGCGGCGCGCCGGGTCTCCCGCCCGAGCCGCAGCACCTCCCACCACCACGGGTTCTGCCGCGGCACGGCGACCCCTGCGTGGTTCGGCACGATGTCGACGAGGATGCCCAGGCCCGCGGCTCGGGCGGCCGCGGCGAAACGCTCGAGGCCCTCCTCACCGCCGCGGTCGGGGTCGACGCGGGAGTGATCGACCACGTCGTAGCCGTGGTTCGAGCCGCGCACCGCAGCGAGCAGGGGGGAGAGGTACACCCAGGACGCGCCGAGTTCAGCCAGGTAGCCGGTCACGTCGGCCGCGGCGTCGAGCGGGAACCGGTCGCTGATCTGCAGTCGGTACGTCGACAGAGGGCGGTCGGTCATGCCTCGCCCTGATCGCTCTGCGCACGGAGCGAGGCGTCGACCGAGTCGTCCGTGGCCACGGGCTCGCCGTCGACCTCCTGGAGCACGAGCATGGCCCTGCTCTCCAGGGGCACCGTCTCCTGCGGACGGAGCGGACGATCGTGGGAGAGTTCGCCCGCGGTGTCCACGACCACGAGCCACTCATCGCCGTGCCGCTCGTCGGGCAGCACGAGCTCGACGGGCTCGTCGCCGCTGTTGAAGTACACGAGGAAGTTCACGTCCTCGACGGGCCGCCCACGCCGATCGTTCTCGCGGATTCCGCGGCCGTTGAGGAACATGCCCACCGAGCGGCCGAAGCCGGAGTCCCAGTCCTCCGGGGCCATGGGCCCGCCGTCCGGCCGCAGCCACACGACGTCGGGGATGCGCTCGCCGTCCTCCGCCTGCGCCGGCCGTCCGTCGAAGAAGCGGCTGCGACGGAAGGTGGGGTGCTCGCGGCGGAGCCGGGCCACGGCCGCGGTGAACTCGACGAGCGGCAGATCGGCGTTGTCCCAGTCGATCCAGGTGAGCTCGTTGTCCTGCGCGTAGCCGTTGTTGTTGCCGTGCTGCGTGCGGCCGAGCTCGTCGCCGTGCGAGATCATGGGCACGCCCTGCGAGAGCAGCAGCGTGGCGAGGAAGTTCCGCTGCTGCCGCGCCCTCCGGCGGTTGACCTCGATGTCGTCCGTGGGACCTTCGACGCCGTTGTTGTCCGAGCGGTTGTGCGATTCGCCGTCGTTGTTGTCCTCGCCGTTGTCCTCGTTGTGCTTCTCGTCGTACGAGACGAGATCGCGCAGCGTGAAGCCGTCGTGTGCGGTGACGAAGTTGATCGAGGCGACCGGGCGCCGTCCCGAGTGCTCGTACAGGTCGGCCGAACCGGTGAGCCGCGACGCGAACTCGCCGAGCGCCTGCGGTTCGCCGCGCCAGAAGTCGCGCACGGTGTCGCGGTACTTGCCGTTCCACTCGGTCCACTGCGGGGGGAAGTTGCCCACCTGGTAGCCGCCGGGCCCCACGTCCCACGGCTCGGCGATCAGCTTGACCTGCGACACCACCGGGTCCTGCTGCACGAGCTCGAAGAACGCGGCGAGCCTGTCCACGTCGTAGAACTCGCGCGCCAGGGTCGACGCCAGGTCGAAGCGGAAGCCGTCGACGTGCATCTCGGTGACCCAGTAGCGCAGCGAGTCCATGAGCAGCTGCAGCGAGTGCGGGTTGCCCGCGTTGAGGCTGTTGCCGGTGCCGGTGTAGTCCGTGTAGTACCGGCGATCCTCCTCCAGGCGGTAGTAGGCCTCGTTGTCGATGCCGCGCATCGAGAGGGTCGGTCCGAGGTGGTTCCCTTCGGCCGTGTGGTTGTAGACCACGTCGAGGATGACCTCGATGCCCGCGTCGTGCAGAGTGCGCACCATGGCCCGGAACTCCTGCACCTGCTGGCCGTGCTCGCCCGTGGCGGAGTACGCGTTGTGCGGCGCGAAGAAGCCGAGGGTGTTGTAGCCCCAGTAGTTGGAGAGCCCCTTGTCCTGCAGCACCGAGTCGTTCACGAACTGGTGCACGGGCATGAGCTCCAGCGCGGTCACGCCGAGGCGCTGCAGGTGCTCGATCACGGCGGGATGGGCGATGCCGGCGTAGGTGCCGCGCAGCTCCTCCGGGATCTCGGGGTGACGCTGCGTCAGCCCCTTCACATGGGCCTCGTAGATCACGGTCTCCGCATAGGGCGTCTTCAGCAGGCGGTCGCCCGCCCACTCGAAGAACGGGTTGACGACGACGCCCTTCACCATGGCGGCGGCGGAGTCGTCGTCGTTGCGGGAGTCGGGGTCGCCGAAGTCGTAGCCGAACAGCGACTGCCCCCAGTCGATGTCGCCGCAGACGGCCTTGGCGTACGGGTCGAGCAGCAGCTTGTTCGGGTTGAAGCGCTGGCCCTGCGCGGGGTCGTGCGGGCCGTGCACGCGATAGCCGTACAGCTGCCCCGGCTGCACAGTCGGCAGATACCCGTGCCAGACGAACGCGTCGACCTCGGTGAGCGGGACGCGGGTCTCGGTGCCGTCCTGGTCGAACAGGCACAGCTCGACGCGCTCGGCGGATTCGCTGAAGAGGGCGAAGTTGGTGCCCTGCCCGTCGAAGGTGGCGCCCAGCGGATAGGCGGACCCGGGCCAGACCTCGAGGCTCATCCGGCGAGGGCGTGGTCGCGCGAGCCGGCGGCCATGGCGCTCACGATCCCGACCGCGTGGTCGAAGTCGTACACCTGCGCGATCTCGACGGCGCGCGGATAGGGGTGACCGAGGTAGCAGACGTAGAGCGGCGGCACGACGTCAATGTAGCCGACGGGAGCCGTGGGGGTCACGACGTACCGGTCGAAGTCGATGCGCTCGCACGCGGCGTCGGCGGACGTCGGCTGCTCGGACGTCTCTGCGCGCTGCGGGGAGCCAGTGGGGATGGGGATCTCGACGTCCATGGCGCCTCTCCTGACTCGTGGTGTGTGTTCACGATAGGAAGCGGGGCCGATTCCGAGAACGCCATTGCCAGGACGGCCGGGAGGAGGTATGGATGGGTGTTCGCACCCCCTCCCGGCGCCTGGTTCCGGGCTCAGCCGGCGGGGCGGCGCACCAGCTCGGTGACGACGACGCCGGTGCCGTAGGCGGTCGTGTCGACGGCGTCGAACCGCTCGGGGTGGTACGGGCGATCGCCGAATAGGGGGATGCCGGAGCCGAACAGCAGCGGCTGCCGCTTGAGCACGAGCCGGTCGATCTCGTCGGCGAGGGTCGCGGCGAGAGCCCCGCCTCCGCACAGCCAGATCGCGCGGCCGTCCTCCTGCTTGAGACGCCGGACCACCTCGACGGGATCCTCCGCGGTGATCTCCAGGTTCTCGGCCTCCCCGTGCTGGGTACGGCTGAACACGATCTGCCTGAGGTGACGGTAGGGGCTCGGCAGCCCGCCGACGGCGTAGGTGTTCCACCCCATCAGCACCGTGTCGAACATCGTCCGCTCCTGGGCGATGCCGAGGGCCTCCGCCGCGACGGTGGGCAGGGTGTCGGCGAAGCGCGCGTTGATGCCGTCCATGTGGTCGCCCTCCACCAGGAAGGCGTCGAACTCGCCGTGCGGTCCGGCGATGAAGCCGTCCAGGGTGACGGCCGCGTAGTACACGAGTTCTCGCATCATTCTCCAATCACTACATCTGTCGCGGTTGAATGTACAACAGCCGTAGTGATTGCGCTAGTGTGCTTCTCATGGTGAGGAACGAGGCACGGCGACGCGCGATCGCGGATGCGGGCCTCACGGTGCTCGCCCAGGAGGGCTCGCGCGGCCTCACGCACCGGGCCGTCGATGCCGCCGCGGGGATGCCCACCGGCACCACGTCCAACTACTTCCGCAGCCGTGACGCCCTCATCGAGGGACTGGTCGACCGCATCGGCGAACGCCTCGCCCCCACGCCGGAGGACCTGGAGCGCCGTGCCGCCGGAACGCCGGGCCCTGCGCTGTTCGCCGACTACCTGCGCGACATCGTGCGGCGGCTCACCGCGGACAGGGACGTGACGCTCGCCCTGTTCGAACTGCGACTCGAAAGCGGGCGTCGCCCCGAGCTCGCCGCCCTGCTCGGCGCCTGGCAGCGCGCCGGCTTCGACGCCGACGTCGCCTTCAACACCGCGGCAGGCCTCCCCGGCGGACGGAAGGAGATCGCGCTGTTCCACTACGCGATCGACGGCCTGCTGCTCGACCGCCTCACGACCCCGATCGACCCCGGCAGCTCCACGGACGACGTGATCGACGCGCTCGTCGCCGGCCTGCTCCGCTGACGCGACGGACGGCTGCGCGGGGTGAGCGCCACGGCGGCGCAATGCGATATTCCGTGGGAGGGGTCCTGCTCCTACACTGAGGGCACGCACGTTCTCGACGATCGGAGATCGCGTGTCTGCACCGTGGCAGGGGTCGCGCGGGGACCTGCCGGAAGCCTCGCGTCTGCTGATCGAGCGTGCGCACGAGGAGCTCATCGCGGGCAACCTCGACGACCGACGGCTGCTGCAGGTGCGCCCGCTCGTGCGCGAGTCGTGGGAGCGGTCGTGGCGTGGCAGGGTCGGCCCCGAGGGCCCGCCGCCGCTCGACCTGCGCGCCGACGAGCTCGATGCCTACCGCCGCGCGCACCCGCTCGCCTCGGCGATGGACATGATCAGGGCGCTTCTGCTGCCCGGGAGCGCGGAGGACTCCGGCGTGGTGATCGCCGTCGGCGACCAGGCCGGACGGCTGCTGTGGATCGAGGGCGACGCACAGCTGCGCTCCCTCACCGACGGCATGGGCTTCGTCGCCGGCGCGAACTGGTCGGAGGGCGCCGTCGGCACCAGCGCCCCCGGCACGGCATTGGCCCTGGACCAGACCGTGCAGATCCGCGGCGCCGAGCACTACAACCGGCTCGTGCATCCGTGGTCGTGCACCGCCGCCCCCGTCCGCGATCCCGAGACTCAGCGCGTGCTCGGCGTGCTCGACATCACGGGAGGGCCCGAGGTCGTCAGCACGCAGGCCCGCCTCCTGGTCGACGCGACCGCGAGGGCCGTGGAGTCCGAGCTGCTGGTCGCCCGACTGCGCGGGCGCGCCGCGACCTCGCGCCCGCGCACGACGCCCCGGTTGCGGCCCACCGCCACGGCACGGGCTCGGTTGCACGTGCTCGGGAGGGACCGCGCGCGGCTGGAGACCGAGTCGGCGCACGAGGAGTCGGTGATCGAGCTGAGCGCCCGCCACGCGGCCATCCTGCTGATGCTCGCGGTGCACCGGCAGGGACTGTCGGCCGAGCGGCTCAGCGAGCTGGTGTACGGCCCCGATGTCTCCCCCGACACCCTGCGCCCGGAGATGGTGCGGCTGCGGAAGGTGCTCGAGCGGGCAGCGCCCGACCTGGTGCCGGAGTCGCGCCCGTACCGCCTCCCTGTGCCGCTGGAGACCGACGCGCACGACGTGCTGTCGCTGCTCGACCGCGGCGCGCACCGCGTGGCTCTGACCGCCTACCGCGGGCCCGTGCTGCCGGAGTCCGCCTCGCCCGGCGTGGAGGAGTTCCGTGAGACGGTGCGCGCGGCGCTGCGGGAGGTGATGCTGTCCGAGGCCAGCCTCGACGTGCTGCTCGCCTACGCCGACATCCCCGAGGGCCAGGAGGACGCGGAGGTGCTGCGCCTCGCCCTGGAGATGCTGCCGGCGCGCTCGCCGCGGCGAGCGGGTCTGGTCACCCGCATCGAGCGCGCTGTCGGTGGCCCGGAGTAGCGTCCGGGCATGTCCGAGATCCGTCCCTTCCAGCTGCACGTTCCCGATGGCGTCCTCGACGACCTGCGCGACCGGCTCCGACGCACGCGTCTGCTCGACGACTCGCCCCGCCGCATGCGCTCCGGCATGAACGCCGCGTGGCTGCGCGAGCTCGTGAGCACCTGGGCCGAGTGGGACTGGCGCGCGCGCGAGGAGTGGCTGAACGGGTTCCCGCAGTTCCTGGCCGATGTCGACGGCACCGAGATCCACTTCGCCCACCTCCGGGCCGAGCAGGACGACGCGCCCGCGCTGCTGATCATGCACGGCTGGCCGCACACCTTCGCGCTCCAGCTGGAGGCGACCGCCCACCTCCGCGACTTCCACGTGGTGGTCGCGAGCCTCCCGGGCTTCGCGTTCTCGCAGCCCTACGCCGACGGCCCGGCCGACGAGCGCCGGTTCGCCGCGACCATGCACCGGCTCATGACCGAGGTGCTGGGCTACGAGCGGTACCTGACCTACGGGGAAGACGTCTCGGCGAACGTGAGCGATCTGATCGCCGCCTCCCATCCCACGCAGATCCTCGGGATCGTGGCGACGCACGCGCACTTCGGCACACCGGAGGAGCGGGCGGCCAGCGACGACCCCGACGTGCATGCGTTCTTCGCCCGCCTCGACGCCGACCACGGCCCGCACGGCTCCTACGGCCATGTGCAGTGGGCGCGTCCGGACACGCTGGCCGTGGCGCTCAACGACTCGCCGGCCGGGCTGCTCGCGTGGATCGCGGAGAAGCTCTCCGAATGGGCGGACACCGAGGGCGACGACCCGGCGGCCGTGGAGCGCGTGATCTCCCGCGAGCGGATCCTGACCGACGCGATGGTCTATTGGGTCACCCAGAGCATCGCGAGCTCCTTCCGGCCGTACTACGAGGGGGCGGACACTCCGGAGGCGATGCCCCCGGTCACGGTGCCGGCGGCCGTCTACGTGCAACGGCACGAGCACGACTACCCGGAGGTGCTGGCGCGCGGGTACTACCGCGACCTGCGCGTGTTCGAGCGGCTCGACCGCGGGGGCCACTTCACTCTGGCCGAGGTGCCGGAGGAGATGGCGGAGCGCTTCCGGGCCTTCGCCGCGGCCCTCGACTGAGGCGATGCAACCTCCTGCAACGTTGCGCATCGGTCTGCAACGTCGGGCGACCTAGCGTCGGAGCAGCGCCGCAGGGCACCGAGGCCCCGGCACCGTCGAAGGAGACCCCATGAGCATCGTCGAAGAAGACGTATCCCTCGCCTACGCCGCACCCGGGCAGCCCGGAGCCCTCGCGACCTACCGTCCGCGCTACGGCCACTACATCGGCGGCGAGTTCGTCGAGCCGGTGAAGGGCCAGTACTTCGAGAACGTGAGCCCCGTCAACGGCAAGCCGTTCACCGAGGTCGGCCGCGGCACGGCAGAGGACGTCGATCGCGCGGTGGACGTCGCCTGGCGGGCCTTCGCCACCTGGGGCAAGACGAGTCCGGCCGAACGCGCCCTTCTGCTCACCCGCATCGCCGATCGCATGGAACAGCACCTGGAGGAGATCGCGGTCGCCGAGACGTGGGAGAACGGCAAGCCCGTGCGGGAGACCCTCGCCGCCGACATCCCGCTCGCCATCGACCACTTCCGCTACTTCGCCGGAGTCCTGCGCGCCCAGGAGGGCGGCATCAGCCAGCTGGACGAGAACACGGTGGCGTACCACTTCCACGAGCCGCTCGGCGTCGTCGGGCAGATCATCCCGTGGAACTTCCCGATCCTGATGGCGGTGTGGAAGCTCGCGCCGGCGCTCGCCGCCGGCAACTGCATCGTGATCAAGCCCGCGGAACAGACACCCGCGTCGATCCTGTTCCTGTTCGACCTCATCGGCGATCTGATCCCCGCGGGCGTCGTCAACATCGTGAACGGCTTCGGCATCGAGGCGGGGGCGCCGCTCGCCCAGCACAAGCGCATCCGCAAGGTGGCCTTCACCGGCGAGACCACGACGGGGCGTCTCATCATGCAGTACGCCTCGCAGAACCTCATCCCGGTCACCCTCGAGCTCGGCGGCAAGAGCCCGAACGTGTTCTTCGAAGACGTGGCGCGCTCGACGAGCGACCCGTACTACGACAAGGCGCTCGAGGGCTTCACGATGTTCGCGCTGAACCAGGGCGAGGTCTGCACGTGCCCGTCGCGCGCGCTCATCCAGCGCTCCATCTACGACGGATTCCTCGCCGACGGTCTGGAGCGGGTGCGGAAGGTCGTGCAGGGCAACCCGCTGGACCCTGCGACGATGATCGGCGCCCAGGCCTCGAACGACCAGCTGGAGAAGATCCTCAGCTACATCGACATCGGCAAGCAGGGTGGTGCGCGGCTCCTCGTGGGCGGTGAGCGTGCCGACCTGGGCGGAGACCTGAGCGAGGGGTACTACGTGCAGCCGACGGTGTTCGAGGGCACGAACGACATGCGCATCTTCCAGGAGGAGATCTTCGGCCCGGTGCTGTCGGTCACCTCGTTCGACGGCTTCGACGACGCGATCTCCCTCGCCAACGACACGCTGTACGGCCTGGGCGCCGGGGTGTGGAGCCGCAGCGGCGACATCGCCTACCGCGCGGGCCGGGCCATCGAAGCCGGTCGGGTGTGGACGAACACCTACCACCAGTACCCCGCGCACGCGGCGTTCGGCGGGTACAAGCAGTCGGGCGTGGGCCGCGAGAACCACAAGATGATGCTCGACCACTACCAGCAGACGAAGAACCTCCTGGTGTCCTACGCCGAAGGCCCGATGGGCTTCTTCTGAACGGCGGCTCCGGGTGGGCGGGCGAGGTGCCCGCCCGGAGTCGCTCCCGCTGGGCCGGCGTCCGTCGGCCCGTCCCGAGGAAGGAGTTCCATGGTGTCCGCCGATGCCGCCGAGCGCGTCGCCGTGACCGAGGCTGCCGCGGCGCTCGTGCGCGAGCTGACCACGCAGCACGGTCCGCTCATGTTCCACCAGTCGGGCGGCTGCTGCGACGGCTCCGCCCCCATGTGCTTCCCGGTGGGGATGTTCCTCGTCGGTCAGGGCGACGTGCTGCTCGGCGCGCTCGACGTCGGCCTCGACGACCCGGTCGAGGTGTACATGTCGGCGTCGCAGTTCGAGTACTGGAAGTACACGCACCTCACGATCGATGTCGTCCCCGGCCGCGGCGCCGGCTTCAGCGTGGAGGGTCCGACCGGCCTGCGCTTCCTCATCCGCTCCCGCATGCTCGCCCCCGCCGAGCTCGCACACCTCGGCCTCGAGTGAGTCTCAAGGCACGGCGCAACGAGAAGAGCGGCGCGTCCCGCACGATGGTCTCCGTCACGCGCGAGGGCCGAGTCGCCGGGTACTACTGCCTGTCCGCCAGCTCGCTCGACCGCGCCGAGGGGCCGCCGTCGTTGTCCGCGGGTATGCCGTCATCGGTCCCGGTGGTCCTCCTCGGTCGGCTCGCCGTCGACCGGGAGTTCGCGGGCCTCGGCCTCGGCGCCTCGCTCCTGCAGCACGCGACCCTCCGTGCGCTGGAGGCCGCGGCCACGATCGGCGTCCACGCCCTCCTCGTCCACGCCATCAGCGACGAGGTCGTGCCGTTCTACGAGCGCTTCGGCTTCACGGGCTTTCCGGGCGAACGCCGCACACTGTACCTGCTGACCAAGGACGCCCGGCTGACGCTCAGCCGCTGAGGCCGTCGAGCATCGGCTTGGCCGCGCGGGTGCGGGCGCGCAGAGCCTCCACGAGTGCGGCGACTGCGGGAAGCCGCAGCGACTCGGGCCGGGTCACGAGGTAGTACGGCAGCTTCTCCGCGAAGACCGACGGCAGCAGGCGCACCAGGTCGGCGTGGCGGTCGGCGGCGAAGCACGGGAGCAGGCCGATGCCGGCACCGGCACGCGTGGCCTCCACGTGCACGAACACGTTGGTCGAGGTGAGCCCGTCCTGCATCCCCGGCACGAGTCGCCGCGGCAGGTCGAGCGCATCCACCTGGAGCATCGAGTCGACGAAGTACACGAGCCGGTGCTGCTCGACCTCCTCGCGGGTGCCGGGGGTGCCGGTGCGCGCGAGGTAGTCGCGGGAGGCGTACATGCCCAGCGTGTAGGTCCCGAGCTTCACGGCGTGGGCGCGGCGGGTCTGCGGGGCGCCGACCACCACCTCCAGGTCGAGGCCTGCGCGATGCTCGGCCGCGCGTCGGGTCGCGGCGACGATCTCCACGGTCAGCCGGGGATGGGCGAGGCGCAGCTCGGCGATGGCCGGCGCGGCGATGTACGCGCTGAAGCCGTCGGTGGCCGACATGCGCACCACCCCGGCGATCGGGTCGGGGGCATCGCCGCCGCCGTCGTCGAGCTGGGACAGCGCGGCCTCGATGCGTCCGCCGGTCTCCGCTGCCGAGCGGCCGAGGTCGGTCAGCTCCCACCCGCCCGCGGACTGCGCGATCACGCGACCACCGAGGGCGTCTTCGAGGGCGGCGATGCGTCGGGCGACCGTCGTGTGGTCGAGGCCGAGGTGCGCGGCGGCGCTCGTGTAGCGGCCGGTGCGGGCCACGGCGAGCAGCACGAGCAGATCGTCCGCGCGAGGGCGCCTGGCCGCATCCATTCTGCAATTATGCACATCAGCTGCGCGGGACTGGGCATTGCTGCAATCCGCAGTCCTCCCGACACTGGACGAGTGGTGTCACCGTCGACACCCCGAAGGAGAGACATGGCATCCTCGACCAGCGCATCCCGCAGCGCCGCCCCCGCACCGTCGACCTCGAAGCTCAAGCGCGTCGTCGCCGCCTCCATGGCCGGCACCGTCGTGGAGTGGTACGAGTTCTTCCTCTACGCCACCGCCGCGAGCCTCGTGTTCGGCACCTACTTCTTCCCGGCCACCGGGTCGCCGCTCGACGGCATCATCGCCGCCTTCGTCACCTACGCGGTGGGCTTCATCGCGCGCCCACTCGGCGGCATCGTGTTCGGGCAGATCGGCGACCGCTTCGGCCGCAAGCCCACACTGCAGGCCACGATCATCCTCGTCGGCGCCGCCACCTTCCTGATGGGCTGCCTGCCCGGGTTCCAGAGCATCGGCTACTGGGCTCCCGCGATGCTCGTCGCGCTGCGGTTCATCCAGGGCTTCGCGGTCGGTGGTGAGTGGGGCGGCGCCGTGCTCCTGGTCGCCGAACAGAGCCCCGACCGCTCGCGCGCCTTCTGGTCGAGCTGGCCGCAGGCGGCGGTGCCGGTGGGCAACCTGCTCGCCACGCTCGTGCTGCTGGTGAGCTCGTGGGTCATGAGCTCGGCGGCGTTCCTCGAGTGGGGCTGGCGCATCGCATTCTGGCTGTCCGCGGTGATCGTCCTCGTCGGCTACTACATCCGCCGTCACGTGGAGGAGGCGCCGATCTTCCTGGAGGCGAAGGCGCAGGTCGAGACCGAGAAGGCGACGTCGTACGGCGTGGTCGAGGTGCTGCGTCGCTACCCGATCGGCATCCTCCAGGCGATGGGCCTGCGCTTCGCCGAGAACATCGTGTACTACATCGTGGTCAGCTTCACGATCGTCTACCTCAAGACCGTGCACGAGTACGACACCAGCCAGCTCCTGCTCGCGCTGCTCATCGCGCACGTCGTGCACTTCGCGGTGATCCCGCAGGCGGGCCGCCTCGCCGACCGGTGGGGTCGCAAGCCCGTCTACCTCACCGGCGTGATCCTCAGCGCGACCTGGGCGTTCTTCGCGTTCCCGCTGTTCGACACGCTGAACCCGGCCCTGATCGTGCTGGCCGTGACGATCGGACTCTGCTTCCACGCCTTCATGTACGCGCCGCAGCCGGCGGTGATGTCGGAGCTGTTCCCGACGAGGATGCGCTACTCGGGCGTCTCGCTCGGTTCCCAGGTGACCGCGATCCTCGCGGGGTCCCTCGCCCCGATCCTGGCGATCCAGTGGCTGCGCGACTTCGGGTCGTGGCTGCCCATCGCGATCTACATCGTCGTCGCGTGCGTCATCACCGGGATCGCGGTGCTGTCGCTGCGCGAGACGAAGGGGGCCTCCCTGCAGGCCATCGACGACGCCGACGCCGCCCGGACGAACGCACGACTGGCCGCGGAGGCCGCCGCGTGACCGACCTGCACGGACGCACGGCCCTCGTCACCGGCGGCGCGAGCGGGATCGGGGCGGCCTGCGCCCGCGCGCTCGCCGCGGCGGGGGCCCGCGTCACGGTCGCCGACATCGACGGTGATGCCGCGGGAGCGCTGGCGGCCGAGCTCGGGGGAGAGGCCTGGCAGGTCGACCTCACCGACGTGCGCGCGCTCGACGGCGTACGGCTCGACACCGACATCCTCGTGAACAACGCGGGCGTGCAGCACGTGAGCCCGATCGAGGAGTTCGACCCCGAGCGCTTCTCATTCATCCTGCGGCTGATGCTGGAGGCGCCGTTCCTGCTGATCCGCGCGGCACTCCCCGCCATGTACGACCGGGGGCACGGGCGCATCATCAACGTGTCGAGCGTGCACGGCCTGCGGGCCTCGCCGTTCAAGTCGGCCTACGTCGCGGCCAAGCACGGGTTGGAGGGCTTGTCGAAGGTCACGGCCCTGGAAGGCGCGGCGCACGGGGTGACCAGCAACTGCGTCAATCCGGGCTACGTGCGCACGCCGCTGGTGGAGCGGCAGATCGCCGACCAGGCGCGGGTGCACGGCATCCCGGAGAGCGAGGTGCTGGAGACCGTGCTGCTCACGGAATCGGCGATCAAGCGGCTCGTGGAGCCGGAGGAGGTCGCCGCGCTCGCGGTGTGGCTCGCGAGCGCCGCCGCCGCCATGGTCACCGGCGCGAGTCACACCATGGACGGCGGCTGGTCCGCGCGCTGAGACCCCTCTCGGCAGGCGACCCTGAGCGGTTGCGGCTGGGCCAGCGCTGACGGCCGACGCGGCGTCAGGCGCGGGCGAGTTCCGTGAGCACGGCGTCGCGCAGCCACGCGGCGTAGCGCTCGGGCGCCCAGCCGGCCTGCACCACGAGCTGCTGGTAGCTCTCGGGAGACAGCAGGAACGACAGCGCGTCGGCGGTGGACTCCGCGTCGCCCTCGGCGGGGGCGAGTCCGCGGCGGCGCAGCTCGGCGACGAGACCCCGATAGTCGGCGCGACGGTTGTCGAGGATGCGCTGGAGTGCGGCGTCGACCAGCGGGTCCGAGAGCGCGGCGCCGAGCAGCACCGTCCAGAGTCCGTGCCCGCGTTCGTTCGCGGTGGTGATCTGCGTGAGGACGCCGTCGAGGAACGCGTCGTCGGTGAGGGCGAGCAGGCCGGACGCGACCTCGGTGTCGGCGAGGGACTCGGCGGCCTCCGAGCCGGAGAACGTGACCTCGAACGCGGCGATCAGCAGCTCGGCCTTGGCGGCGGTCGTCTTGACGGTCTCCGCGGAGACCCCGGCCTCGCGGGCGATCGCGGCGATCGTGGTCGCTTGATACCCCTGCGTGGCGAACAGTCGGGCCGCTGCGGCGACGATCCGGGTACGGGTCTCCTGCGCCTGGCGGGCACGCAGAGCCGATCGATAGGCACGGGGAGCGGTGTCGACCATTGACTTTCCTCTAAGGGTGATGAATACTTCGACGGTACATTCAATCCTATCGGGAGCCCACGCCATGTCCAGCTACCTCCTCACCTGCACCCCCGCGCACGGCCACGTGCTCGCCCTGCTGCAGGTCGCCAGGCACCTCGTCGACTCCGGGCACGAGGTCGGCTTCCTCACCAGCAGCCGCTACGCCGACCGCGTGCTCGCCACCGGTGCCCGTTTCCTCCCGCTGCCGCCCGCCGCAGATGTCGACCTGGACCACGCCGACACCGCCTTCCCCGAGCGCGCAGGCCTCACCGGACCCGCGGCCCTCCGCTTCGACATGAGCACGCTGTTCGTGCGTCCGGGGGCCGCGCAGCTGGAGGCCGTGCGCGCCGAGCTCGCCGCCCGCCCTGTGGATGCCGTGCTCACCGAGCCCCTGTTCGTCGGCGGGGCCCTGCTGCAGCTGCTGCCTGCGGGGGAGCGGCCGCCCGTCGTGGTGCTCGGCATCTTCCCGCTCGGCGCCCGCAGCGTCGACACGGCCCCGTTCGGGCTCGGGGTGACGCCGCTGCCGGGGCCGGTGGGGCGGCTGCGCAATGCCGCGCTGCGTCTCGTCGCCGAGCGGGGCATCTTCGGCGGTGTGCAGCGCGAGGCCGACGCGATGGCGCGGCGCGAGGTGGGCCGCGACCTCGGCGGCTTCGTGCTCGACTGGGCGGGTCGCGCCGACGCGTACGTGCAGTTCACGGTGCCGGAGTTCGAGTACCCCCGCGCGGACCTGCCGTCCACCGTGCGCTTTGCGGGGCGTCTTCCGACGGGGAGGTCGGACGGCGCGGTGCCCGAGTGGTGGGCGGAACTGGACGGCCCGCGACCGGTGGTCCACGTGACGCAGGGGACGATCGCGAACACCGACTTCACCCAGCTCGTGCTGCCGACCGTGACCGCGCTCGCCTCCGCGGACGTGCTGGTCGTGGTCACCACGGGCGGCCGGCCGTTGGATGCCCTGCCGCGCGACCTTCCGGCGAATGTGCGTGTGGCCGAGTATCTGCCGTACGACCTGCTGCTGCCGAAGCTCGACGTGCTGGTGACGAACGGCGGCTACGGCGGCGTGCAGCAGGCGCTCGCGCACGGCGTGCCGATCGTGGTCGCCGGCAGGACGGAGGACAAGGTCGAGGTCGCCGCGCGCGTCGGCTGGTCCGGCGCGGGGGTCGATCTGCGCACGAACACGCCGACCCCCGCCCGGCTCGCCGCGGCCGTGCACCGCGTGCTCTCTCGCCCGTCGTTCCGCACCGAGGCGCAGCGGATCGGGGCGGCGATGCGGGAGGCCGACGCGTGGGTGACGCTCGACGGGGTGCTGGCCGAGCTCGCGGCGCAGTGGCCGTCTGCCGCCTCCGCATCCCGTCCGTGACCGCGAAACCCATGCGCATGCATGGTCGCAACCGGGCGCAACGTCGACCGGTATACCATTTCGCCATGCGTCACGTGACGTCAGTCCCCAGCTGACCGAACGGGCGCGGCGGCACAGCCGCCATGCGGAGGGAACGTCGAATTCCTTTCGATCCCGAGGGGGGATGGGGTGGGAGTCGCCCCCAGACGACACCCACCCCCACATCGGCAATCGCCCTCAGTTCCAGCGTGTGAGCAGCCAGAACAGGAAGAAGCCCGCCGCCACCGCCAGCGGCAGCCACGTCCCGGTGCGCTTGAGGCGGCGCCCCTGCGGCGCCACGCCCGGCGGCGGTGTGAGCAGCCCGGCCGGAGGAGCGAACGGCAGTGCATGACCGCCGGCGACGGCACCGGCGGACGGCTGCGCAGCCAGCCGCTCGTCCCGCCATCGCGCCCACTGGTCGAGCTTCGTCAGCAGCGCGCCGACGGCTCCGAACAGCCAGGCCCAGGTCGCCGGGTCGAGGGTCGACGCCTTGCGCGGCGTGTAGAGGAAGAGCCAGTCGTCGACGATCTCCACGTCGAGCTGCGCCGCACTGTCGATGAACCGCGCCATGATGTCGGGCGTGAACAGATAGAGCGCGTCCTGCTCGTAGCCCTCGGGGCAGTAGAGGGTGAAGTGCCTGTCGAAGTCGCCCTCCAGCGAGAGGCGCTGCGCGCGCTGGAACGACGCGGGCAGGTTCGAGCCGAAGCCGTTGTTGCCGGTCGCGTCGAGCACGATGTTGGGCAGCGGCGCGTCGAGCTTCACGGCGACGTAGCCCCAGCGGTAAGTGGTCGAGTTCTTCCCCGACTGCACCGTGTACTGGTAGTTGCCGAACTCCACGAAGCGCGGGTGTGTGCCGCGCACCAGGTCGGTGGCGAGCCGCGACCGGCCGAGGTGGAAGATCATGCCGGGCAGCGGCGGGTCGTCCACGCGCGGCTCGTACGTCATGCCGTTGGCCTGTGCGAAGCGGTGCAACCGGTAGCGGGTGGCGCGGGCGTTCCGCACGGCCATCCAGATGAGCACGCCCACGCCCGCCGCGACGAGCAGCAGCAGCACGACGGGGATGGCGGCGGCGCCGGACGAACCCGTGGCGGACGCCAGGCTCAGCACCACGGAGAACAGGATCGGCAGCATCACGAGCGCAGCGACGCCCACCGCCACGATGGCGACGATCGAGGAGACCGTCATGCTCCTCGTGCCGCGCGCGCGGAGCTCTGCCGCGAAGGCCCGCACGGCTGTCGGGTCGACGGGGTCGGTGAGGGGGCGGGCGTCGAAGCTCGACGCGGGCTGCGGTGCGCTCATCGGCGCTCCCCCGTGGTGTCCCCCGCGCACGAGCGACCGGTGTGCGGCGGGATGTCGCTGCTCGGGTGTGCGATCCGCTCCATGCCCTCACGCTAGCGGCAGGCGAGAAGCACCCGGGTGTCGCGCCGGTCCGGCCTATGCTGACGCTGTGCCCACCGCCCCCGACTCCCCGCGCGCCGACGACGCCTCTGCGGGGTTCGCGCCGACCTATCCGCTGCGCACCGAGCGGCTCCTCCTGCGCCCGATCGCACCGGCCGACGCCGAGGCGATGCACGCCTACAAGTCCGACCCGGATTCCGTCCGCTACGTGCCCTACGGCCCGCTGACGCTGTCCGACATCGCGCAGCGCATCGGCTCGACCTGGTCGACCACGCGGTTCGAGAAGGAGGGTGACGCGGTGTGTCTCGCCGTCGAGACGGAGGACACGCACACCCTGATCGGCGACGTCGTGCTGTTCTGGCGGAGCGAGAGGGACCGCGCGGGCGAGATCGGCTACATCTTCGATCCCCGGGCCGGCGGGCAGGGCTATGCGACCGAGGCGGTCGAGGCGCTCCTCGCGCTCGGCTTCGACGGGCTCGGCCTGCACCGTGTCATCGCGCGGATTGACGAGCGCAACACCGCGTCGGCACGCGTGGTCGAGCGGCTCGGCTTCCGGCAGGAGGCGCGGTTCGTCGAGAGCGAGTGGTTCAAGGGCGAGTGGTCGACGCTGCTCGTGTACGCGCTCCGCGAGGACGAGTGGCGCGGCAGCACCCGCGCGTCCCGCACCTGACACGATCCTCCATAATCGAGAGGTGACTGCGACTGCGACCCTTCCCTCCCTCGACGGCCGACGCTTCCGCATGGTGTCCTCCACCACGTCCGCCGTCAATCCCGATGCGCCGAGCGTGTTCGAGTACTTCGAGCGGGATGGCGCGATCTGGGGTGGCTACGAGGGCGACACCGTCACGTTCGGCAAGTTCGTCGGCACCCGCACCGGCGACACCATCTGGGTCTCGTTCGTGCACGTGCTCAAGACCGACGGCTCCGTGGTGACGGGCGATGGCGAGAGCGAGCTCGAACTCACCGACGACGGCCGCATCCGCCTGGTCGAGCACTACGAGATGCACGGGCTGCCGCAGCTGAGCGTGGTCGAGGAGATCCCCGCCGCCTGACCTGTCAGCGGGGCGGGAGGGTGTCGCGGCCGGGGGAGGCGGGCGTCCAGCGGGTCATGCCGAGCGGCACCTCGCTCGTGCGCTCCGGCAGGTCTCCGGGCAGCAGGTACGGTCGCCGGATCACCTCGTCGAGCACCACGACGCTGACGACGGTCCGCACCTCGGGCAGCTGCGCGATGACCCCGGTCGAGAACTCGTGCACGCCGCTCACGTCGACCGCACGGATCAGCAGCATCGCGTCGTGCTCGCCCGTGGTGATCGCGCACCACTCCACGTCGGGCATCTCGATGATGCGCTCCCGGAACGAGGCCCAGGCCTGCGGCATGACCGTGACGAACACGAGCGCGCCGATCGACAGCCCGGCCTTCGCCTGATCGACCCTGGCGCTGAAGCCCGTGATGACCCCGTCGTGCACGAGGGACTCGACACGCGTGTAGGCGCTGGCGCGCGAGATGCCCACCTTCTCGGCCAGGGCGGCGATCGAGACGCGACCGTTATCGCGGAGGACGTCGAGGATTCTGTACGCCGTCTCGTCGAGTTGGGCGGCACTTCGTCCAGAATGCTTCGACGGATCCGCATCCTTGCTGGACATAATGCTCCTGACATCCGGGGTTCTGGACAAAGCGTGTCTGTGTGACGGCTGCTTGCTGGACACATCGTCGCATATGATGCGAATCTGATCACCGGTCGTCCATATCCGCCACGACCGAACCCGAATGTACTCCTTCGCCCTTGGAGGCCCTCATGTCGTCACGCCGCAACACGTCGGTCATCGCGCTCGGAGCCGTCGCGCTCCTCGCGCTCGCAGGTTGCTCGGGAGGGAACTCGGCCGGCAACGGCGGCGACTCCTCCGGCTCGGACTCGCTCGTCATCGACACCGCGTTCTCGATCGAGACGACCGACCCCGGTCACACGTACGACCCGACCGGCAACATGATCGCGAAGGCGCTGTACGAGACCCTCGTCGACTTCGAGGGCTCCGACGTCTCCACCCCGGTCCCCGGCCTCGCCTCGTGGGAGCAGAACGACGCCGCGACCGAGTTCACGTTCACGCTCGAAGGCGACCGCGTGTTCTCCGACGGCTCTCCCATCGAGGCCAAGGACGTGGTGTTCTCGCTGCAGCGCATCCAGGGCATGGAGGACGCGAAGCCGAACTTCCTGCTCGGCGGCCTCACGATCGAGGAGGTCGACGAGAAGACCATCCGCTTCACCTCGGAGACCCCGCTGCTGCAGCTGCCCGCGATCCTCGCGAACCCGGCCCTCGGCATCGTGAACGCCGACGTCGTGATGGAGAACGGCGGCGCGACCGACGGCAGCGACAGCGCCCAGGGCTTCCTGGACGGCGAGTCCGCCGGCTCCGGCCCGTTCGTGCTCGACACGCTCGACCTCAGCTCGCAGGTCGTGCTGACGAAGAACGACGAGTACAACGGCGACGAGGAGTCCGAGTACTCCCGCGTGGTCGTGCGCAACGTCTCCGAGAGCGCGACGCAGCTCGCCAACCTCAAGGGCGGCGACTCGATGGTCGCGATGGACCTCAACGGCGACCAGGTCGCGGGCCTCGGCGACGACATCACGGTCGACTCGGTGCCCTCCGGCCAGACCATCTTCCTGCTGCTGAACCAGGGCGCCGCAGGCGGCGACCTCGCGAACGTCAAGATCGCCGAGGCGATCCGCTACGCGCTCGACTACGATGCGCTGCTCGAGCTGGCCGGCGCCGGCGCGGTGCAGGCGACCGGCGTCATCCCGCCCGGGTTCGAGGGCGCGCTGGAGAGCGGCGTCGAGCAGGATCTCGACAAGGCGAAGGCCGCGCTCGCCGAGGCCGGCTACACGGGCCAGACCCTGACGCTGCAGTTCCCGAACGACTACCCGGTCGGCGGCGTGGAGTTCACGCCGCTCGCCGAGCGCGTCCAGGCGCAGCTCGAAGACGCGGGCATCGCGGTCGAGCTGGCCCCCGCGCCGTTCGCCACCGAGCTCGACGCCTACGTCAACGGCACCGAGGGCTTCGGCCTGTGGTTCTGGGGCCCGGACTACGCCGACTCCGCGAACTTCCTGCCCTTCGGCCCCGGTCTGAAGGTCGGCCTGCGTGCCGGCTGGGAGGCCGCCGCCAACCCGGAGATCGCGGGCATCGCCGCGGGTGCCGCCGCGGCCACCGACCCCGAGCAGCGCACCGAGGCGTTCACCGCGTTCGCCGAGGCCATGCAGGCCGAGGGCCCGTTCGTGCCGCTGATCGTGCCGGGTCGCAACATCTCCTCCGCGTCCAGCGTGACCGGCGCCGTGTACAACTCCGTGTGGGAGATGGACATCGCCGAGATCAGCCCCGCCGGCTGAGCGGACGCACCATGACGACAGTGGCCGTGCAGAGGCAGGCGCAGCGGCGCCGCTCGCCTCTGGCCGGATACCTGCTGCGGCGGGCCGGGACCTCCCTGCTCCTGTTGGTGGGCGTGACGATCGTCACGTTCGCGCTGACCAACCTGGTGCCGGGAGACCCGGTCTCGGCCGCGCTCGGTGAGGGCGCGTCGCAGAACCCGGCGACCCGCGAGGCCTTCATCAAGGCCAACGGGCTCGACCAGCCGCTGATCGTGCAGTACTTCATCTATATGGGGAACCTGCTCCGCGGGGACCTCGGCACGG
>NZ_JALXPE010000018.1 GCF_025143365.1 Microbacterium sp. p3-SID336
CGGGCCGGGAAGCTCAGGCCGCGGCGTCGCGGGGCAGTGCGGACCCCGTCACCGCGTGCGGCGCGACGCGACCGCGGATGAAGAGCAGCAGGATCAGTCCGGTGACGATGACGGCGATGTTGCCGAGTCCGGCGATCGCCGACAGCGGCCCCTCCACGCGGTGCTCCGCCCAGAGGAAGATGCTGGGGTCGGTGCTGGCGTGCAGCAGGATCGGCGCGACGATGGTGCCCGTCACCCGCATCGCGAGATACATGCAGATGCCGAACGCGAACGTGTAGACGAGCTGCAGCAGTGTCGCGGGCAGCGACTGACCGGACAGCAGGTTGCCCGCGTGGAGACCGGCGAACACGGCGGACGAGACCACGGCGACCACGATCTCGCGATACCCCGCCCGACGCAGCAGCACGACCACGACACCCCGCGTGAGCACCTCTTCCGCGAAGCCGATCAGCACACCGGCCAGCAGCCAGGTCGCGACGACCGTGAACCCGGTCGCGCCGTAGTCGATGGTCGCGAACCGGAGGAGGTTGAACAGCAGCACGACGACGACCGCGATCCACATCCACCCGGAGCCGCGGATCGGCTGCCGACCGAACACCTCTCCCCACCAGCCGACCGAGGCGAGGAAGCCCAGCAGCAGCAGCGCCCCCACCACGAGCGGCAGGACGTACAGCACGAGGATGCCGACGGCGCTCCCCGGGTCGTCGAGCCCGGCCGCCATGGGGGCGAACAGCAGAGACAGCGCCTGGTAGAGCACGAAGTAGACGGCGGCGAGGAGCAGCGCCCGCCACCAGCCGCCTCGCTCCCAGAACCGGGTCCAGCGGCTGGCATCAGCGATCGGAGACATGCGGCTCCTCGGGTCGGGGGCAGGGGCGCCTTCAGTGTGACGTACTCCGGCCACCGCCGTCCAACATCAGGCCGTGGGTGTCAAGGCCCTCGGCCCCGGTGCACCCGCTCGCGACACTGAGGGTCCGCACAGCCGACGAATGGAGTTCCTCATGTCAGATCCGCGCAGCACCTCCGACGGCGACGCCGGCGAGGTCGAGGCCCTCGGCGCCGACCCCGATTTCCCCACCACCGACCACGACCCCGAACCCGACCGCCTCCCGTCCGTGGACGGCGAGGACGACGACGTCGACGTCGCAGACCTGCCCTGACCGCACGTCGAGTTCACGGGCACCGGCCCGTTCCGGGTCGGTGCCCGTGACCGTGCCTGCTCTGCGGCGTCTCGGGCCGCCGGACGAACTCAATCGCGGCGGCCCGTATCTCCCGCGTCGGCGGCCGTGTCCGCGGGGGAGGGGGCTACGGCCGCGGGCGATGCGGCAGCCGGGGTCGACTTCCGTCCGCCCGACCGCTGCGCGGCCTCCAGGCGCTCGGCCTCCTCTCCGGTGATCGCTTCACCACGGGCCACCAGACCGGCCTCGTCGGACAGCGGGATCTGCTTCAGGAACAGGGACAGCAGCAGGGCTGCGACCACGAACGGCACGAGGTACCAGAACACCGGTGCCAGTGCATCGGCGTAGGCCGTCACGATGCCGTCGCGCACCTCGTCCGGCAGGCTGTTGAGCGTCGCGGGATCGATGGTCGACGCGGCCTCCGCGGCTGCGCCCGGAGAAGCGCCCGCCCCCGCGAACACGCCGAGCAGGTTCTCCGTCAGACGTGTGGTGAACAGGGTGCCGAACACGGCGACGCCCAGCGAGGCGCCCACCTCGCGGAAGTAGTTGTTCGTGCTGGTCGCAGTGCCGATCTCACTCGCCGGAACCGCGTTCTGCACGACGAGCACCACGACCTGCATGATCAGCCCGAGTCCTGCGCCGAACACGAACAGGAACACGCAGATCAGCCAGATGGGCGTCTCCGCCGACAGGGTGGTCATGGCGACCATGGAGAGGCCCGTGACGACGGTGCCCACGATCGGGTAGATCCGGTACTTCCCGGTCTTCGAGATCGCGATGCCCGAGAAGATCGACGTGCCCATGAGGCCCACCATCATCGGGATCATCAGCAGCCCCGACGCCGCGGCCGACGTGCCGGACGACATCTGCAGGAACGTGGGGACGAAGCCGATCGCGGCGAACATGCCGATGCCGAGCACGAGGCCGATCGCCGTCGCGTTCACGAAGATCGGGTTGCGGAACAGGCTCAGCGGGATGATCGGGTCCTGGGCGCGCGACTCCGTGATGACGAACGCGGTCGCGGAGACGACGAGGCCCGCACCCCAGGCCCACGTCGCGAGCGAGTCCCAGCCGAACTCGGCGTCACCGCCGAAGTCGGTGAAGAAGATGAGGCAGGTGGTCGCGAGCGACAGGAAGATCACGCCGAGGACGTCGATCCGCTTCTCCGCCTTCTTGCTGGGCAGCTGGAGCGCCACGAGCGCGATGACGAACGCCGCGATCCCCACCGGGATGTTGATGTAGAACGCCCACTGCCACGTCATGTGGTCGACGAAGAAGCCACCGAGCAGGGGACCGGCGACCGCCGAGAGCCCGAACACGGCCCCCAGCGGACCCATGTACTTGCCGCGCTCGTTGGCCGGCACGATGTCGGCGATGATCGCCTGCGAGAGGATCATGAGTCCGCCCCCGCCGAGGCCCTGCAGGGCGCGGAACACGACGAACATCCAGAAGTCCGTCGCGAGCGCGCAGCCGACCGAGGCGAGCGTGAACAGGGCGATCGCGACGAGGAACAGACGGCGGCGGCCGAGCACATCGCCGAACTTGCCGTAGATCGGCATGACGATGGTGGTCGCGAGCAGGTAGGCGGTGGTGATCCACACCTGGTGATCGACGCCGCCGAGCTGCCCGACGATCGTCGGCATGGCGGTGGAGACGATCGTCTGGTCGAGGCTGGCGAGCAGCATGCCCGCGATGAGGGCGCTGAAGATGATCCAGATGCGCCGCTTCGTGAGCAGGAAGGGCGCGTCGGCGGTGGCGGTGGCGGACATCAGTGGGCTTTCTGTGACGGGGCGTAGAGCTCGCGCGCGAGCTGCAGGCGGCGGGTGATGAGCTCGGCGAACGGCTCGGTGGAGTGGTGGTGCAGCAGCTGCTCCATGCACAGGCGCACGAGCGCACCCACCGACTGCACGAGCACCTCGGCGCGCAGCTCGGCGTCCCCGGCGTCGCCGGTGCGACGGAGGATGAGGCCGATGTCACGCCGCTCGTGCTTCTCCTGCTGCTCGAACGCGGCTTTCAGCAGCCGCGGCTCCTGCTCGATCACGGCGAACAGCTCGGCCGCGTGCTCGATGGGGTCGAACAGGGCGAAGCGCGCGATCGTGAGGGCCACGAAGTCGTCGACGAGGTCGCCCTTCGCCGCGATGAAGTCCTCCTCGAGCCGCTCCTGGCCGGAGTCGATGACGGCGAAGCCGAACACCGCGTTCTCCTTGCTCTCGAAGTAGTTGAAGAACGTGCGGCGGGAGACGCCGACCTCGGCGCAGAGCTCTTCGATCGTGAAGCCGGCGAAGCCGCGCTCCGTGGTCAGGCGGCGTGCGGTCTCGGTGAGCGCGCGGGTGGTCGCGCGCTTGCGCTGCTCCCTGGAAGATTCTGCACTGGTGCTCATAGAGTGCAAGTTTGCACTTTCAAGCTTGGAGTGCACTGTGAGTCCTGGATCGGTGCCAGAAGAAATCGATTCCGACGAATTCGTGACATTCGATGCGCGGCGTGCGTCTTAGTGGTGTCGTGAGAACACGACACGCGCACACGCGGCGCGGACACACGGAAGAAGGAGCGTGAGATGGCGAACGTGACTGGGGGCACCCAGCCCAAGGCTCAGGTCGTCCCGACGGCGCAGACGGCGGCGGTGGGCAAGACCACGATCGAGGATGCGGTGGTCGCCAAGATCGCCGGCATCGCGGCCAGGGAGGTTCCCGGCGTCTACGCGCTCGGAGGCGGCGCCGCGCGGATGATGGGAGCGATCCGCGACGCACTCAACACGACCGACCTCGCGCAGGGCGTGAGCGTCGAAGTCGGAGAGACCCAGGTCGCGGTTGACGTGACGATCGTCGCCGAGTACCCGGTGTCGCTGCAGAAGGTCGCCGATGAGGTGCGCACGGCGATCCACCGCGCCATGGTGGAGCTGGTCGGCATGGACGTCGCCGAGATCAACGTCAGCGTGAACGACGTGCACCTCCCCTCGGACGACGACTCCGAGGCCGAGGAGGCGCGAGTCCAGTGAACGCCTCGGTGATCGGCGGCGCTGCGGCCGCGGCTCTCGCACTGACCTGGATCGCGCTGGGCTTCTGGGCGTTCCTGCTCGTGCTCCTCGCGATGCTCGTCGGCGCCGCCGTCGGCCGCATCGTCGACGGTCGCCTCGACGTGCGCGCGCTCGCCGAGGTCATGCGCGGACGGCGCTCGTCGTCATGAGCATCGGGCGTGCGCCGGCGTCGACGGTGGTGGCGGGGGCCACCGCCGTCGATGCCAGAGCACTGCAGCGCCTCGCTCACGGACTCGTCCGAGACGCCGCGGGAGTGGCGCTCGACGACGTGTCGGTGCAGCTCGGTGATCAGCGCGGCGACCTGCGGGTGTCGGTATCGGTGCCCGTGGCCCTGGGGGGCGCCGCGGGAACGACCCTGGCCGAGCGCGGCGACAGCCTGCGGGACGCGGTCGTGCGCGGCATGCGCGACCTCGCCGCACGTCGGGTCGGAGCGGTCGACGTGCACTACACGGGGGTCCGCCGGAGCAGGGGAAGGAGAGTGGCATGACCACGCAGCTCACGTCACGCCGCGTGCTGCGGCGGGAGACGCGGTCGTCGCGCACGCTGCCAGCCGTGGTGTTCGCCACCGCACTGCTGCTCGTGCTGCTGATCGTGCTCGGTGCGGGCGTCGCGGGGATGCTCGATCCCGGCGCCAGACTCACGGTCGATGCCGTGGTGGCGGGGGCCGCCATGGTCGCCGCGATCCCCGTGGTCGCGATCGGCGCCGGTCTGGTGGCGACGGCGCTCGCCGCGGTGCTGCTCGCCCTGGCGTTCGCGCCGGGCCGCAGGGCTCGACGGGCGCGGCTCACCCCGCGCTCGGGTGTCGTCGTCGACGACGGGGTGCTCGCGGATGCGATCGCCGACGGGGTCGCCCGGCGCACGGGCGTGCCCCGCGGCCGCGTCTCCGTGACCATCGGACGCCGCACGGCATCGGTGCGGATCACGCCGACCAGCGGCGTCCCGGTCGACCCGCAGGCAGGGGCCGACGCGGCCACGGCGGTGCTCGCCGAGATCGGCTTCGCGCTCGCGGCGCGGGTGCACGTCGCACGAGAGGGAGTGATCGGATGAGGAGCAACGGGAGTGTGCTGAACCGCCTGGTGCTGCTTCTCGGCGGCCTCGTGCTGCTGGTCGCGGGCGTCGCGCTGGTCACGGGCGGCGTGCGCGCAGCGGGGCTTCTGCCCGCGTCGCTCGCCGATGCGGCTGCCGAGGGCGAACGCCTGCTGGCGCGTGCGGTTGACACGGGCATCGGGCTCGCGGCCATCGGGGGTGTCGCGGCGCTTCCGGTCGCGGCGGCCGTGGCGGCTCTCGTGGTGGCCGTGCTGCTGCTGTGGTTCGTCCTGACGCGAGGCCGCTCCAGGACGAGGGAGGTGGTGCGGCTCGTCGGCCCGCACGGGCGCACCACGATCGACCGGAGCGTGGCAGACGGGGTGCTCGCGGCGCCCCTGGCCGCGCGATCCGACGTCGTGTCCGCTCGTGCCGTCGCGCGGCGCACGGGTCGGGGCACCGTGATCGGGCTCGTCGTGTCACCGCGGAAGGGGGCGGCTCTGGGGGCCGTCCTCGCGGCGGCGGACGACGCGGTGGCGGAATGGGACGCCCTGCTCGGCACTCCGGTGCCCCTGGTGCTGCACGTCGCGGATCGCGGGTGGCGCGAGGTGTTCGCGCCCAGGCAGAGGATGCGCCGGTCGCTGGCCGGTGAGGGTGTCGCGGAGAGCCCGCGGAGCACCCGTTCGTCGTCGACCCCGAAGGCCGGGGTCGCATGAGGAGAGGAGACGCCATGAGCGCCGAGAACAAGATCAAGGCTGCAGCCGAGAAGGTCGCCGGCAAGGCGAAGGAGGTCGTCGGCGAGGTCGTGGACAACGACAAGCTGGTCGCCGAGGGCAAGGCCGAGCAGGCGAAGGGCGACGTGCGGAACGCGGCCGAGGATGTCAAGGACACGTTCACGAAGTGACGCCGTAGGCGGAGGGGACGGCCCGGACAGGGACGTCCCCTCCGGCGGGGACGGCAGGCGGGGTCCGATCCGACGCCGCGACGACTCCGAACCCGCGGTGGG
Organism: Microbacterium sp. p3-SID336; assembly: GCF_025143365.1. Taxonomy (GTDB): domain Bacteria; phylum Actinomycetota; class Actinomycetes; order Actinomycetales; family Microbacteriaceae; genus Microbacterium. The sequence continues at coordinate 6,239 of NZ_JALXPE010000018.1, forward strand.
AGTGCAGGAACGAAGGGTGGGGGAATGGCAGCGGATCGCTATCGCGGGGCGCTCGAACAGGCGGGCGACCGCATCGTCGCCGGGCGCGCGATGGACGGCGACGTCGAGGCGTTCGCGGTGCTCGTCCGGAGGTACACGCCCATGATGCGCGCCTACTCGCACCGCATGCTCAACGCCTCGTCCGAAGTGGACGACGTGGTGCAGGAGGCGTTCGTGACGGCCTGGCAGCGCTTCGGCGAACTGGACGACCCCACGAAGGTGAAGAGCTGGCTGATGCGGATCGTGAGCCGGAAGGCGGTCGACCGCATCCGCCGCGCCCGCCCGTCGGTCGACGTGACCGAGATCGACCGCCCCGCCCCGCTGCACACCTCGCCCTCGGCGGTCGTCGAGGTGCGCGAAGGAGTCGCGGCGCTCGGTGCAGCGCTGCGCGAACTGCCGGAGGCGCAGCGCGAGTGCTGGGTGCTGCGCGAGATGGCCGGCTACAGCTACGACGAGATCGCCGCCGAGCTCGGCATCCCCACCAGCACGGTGCGCGGACTGCTCTCGCGCGCGCGGAGCTCCCTGATCACGCGAATGGAGGGGTGGCGATGAACGACGGACACGAGAACCCGGAGCTGCAGGGGCTCGGTGTCGATCCGGCCGACCTCGACGGGCACACGATCGACGAGCTCACCGACTACCTGGAGTCAGGACGCGAGCCCCGCGTCGCGTCCATCGAGGAGTCGCCGGGGTGTCAGCTGGCGCTCGACGCCCTGGCGCGCCTGCACGGACTGGGTGGAGCGCTGATGGCGGCCGACACCGAAGCGGAGGGACCCGTCGACGACAGCTGGGTGGACCGGATCATCGGCAACATCGCCATGGACGCCAGAGCAGGACGACCCATCCCGTTCGCGTCCGACGACGAGGCGGTGGAGCTGACGATCACCGAGGGTGCGGTGCGCGGACTGATCCGCGGGGCCGAAGAGGCCGTCCCCGGGCTGCTGGTCGGGCGCTGCCGCCTCGACGGCGACGTCTCCGTGCCCGGCGCTCCGGTGCGGGTGGAGATCGACGCGAGCGTGCTGCACGGCACGCCGCTGCACGCGCTGGCGGACGGTCTGCGGACGGAGGTCGACGACCGCCTGCGTCGGCACACGGAGATGCAGATCGTGGCGATCGACGTCGCGATCAAGGACATCAGGGAGGTGTCGTGATGTCGGAGCGACCTGCTGTCGACGGCGAGCAGCGCCGGGACCTGGCCCTGCGGATCGAGGCGCTGCTGCGGGAGGTGGACGGCGTCTGCGGCGTGTACCGCTCCGGGTCGCTCATCTCGAACCTGCTCAGGGCGGGCACGGCGGCTCTCGGCGGCACCCGTGGCGGCGAGCCCATCGTGTCCGTCGCGTCCGGGGCCGACGGGATCGCGGTCGAGGCGTCGATCGGCGTCGACGTGGGCGCGGCATCGGGCGCGATCCTGCGCGAGGCGCGGGGTGCTGTCGATGCGCTGCTGGCCGCCGAGGGACTGTCGCGGGAGAGCATCTCGCTGATCGTGGCGTACGTCCAGAGCGGGGGCGTCGCGGCGTCGGCCCGCTGAGGTGCGGACGCTCCCGCTGACAGCCGGCGTCGCCGGGTCGGGAGGCGGCATCCGGGTCGTCGGTTGGTTCCACTGAATCCGTCGCAACAGCCGCGCAACAGAGTGGAATCCGTCGTCCAGAGAAAAAGATTGACGCGATAACGCAGGAGTCGTACTGTTCTGAGCATGGCAACGACGCCCATTCACCTGGAACGACCCGACGGCAAAGGATTGGCGGCAGGCACCCTCGGCCTGTGGGGATCCACCGTCATCGGTCTGGCCTCCACCGCCCCCGTCTACTCTCTCGTCGCGACCCTCGGCTTCGTGGTGCTCGCGGTCGGTGCGCAGGCCCCGATCGCCTTCATCATCGCCTTCGTGCCGATGCTGCTGATCGCCTTCGCGTACCGCGAGCTCAATAACGCCGTGCCCGACTGCGGCACCACGTTCACGTGGGGCACCAAGGCGTTCGGCCCGTGGGTCGGCTGGATGGGCGGCTGGGGCGTCGCCGTGGCGGGCATGGTCGTGCTGGCCAACCTCGCCCAGATCGCCTCCGTCTACTTCTGGTCCCTGATCGGCCAGGACCTGGAGAACAACGACTGGCGGGTCGTGCTGGTCGCCGTGCTGTTCATCGCCGCGATGACCTGGGTCAGCTGGCGTGGCGTGGAGATCGGTGAGCGCATCCAGAACGTGCTGCTGGCCATCCAGTACCTCGCCCTCGCGATCTTCGTGGTCGCCGCGCTGTGGCAGTTCTTCGCGGGCGACGCTCCCGACGCCACGCCGTTCTCCTGGGAGTGGCTCAACCCGTTCGGCTTCACCGACTGGTCCGGCTTCACCGAGGCGATCCTGCTGGCGCTGTTCATCTACTGGGGCTGGGACACGTGCCTGGCCCTGAACGAGGAGACCAAGGACCCCAAGCGCATCCCCGGCCGTGCCGCGGTGCTGACCTGCGTCATCCTGCTCGTCACCTACGTCGCGGTCACCATCGCCGCGATGATGTACGCCGGACTCGGCGAGGACGGCACCGGGCTCGGCAATGAGGCCAACGCCGACGACTTCTTCCTCGCCATCAAGGACGGGCTGCTCGGTCCGTTCGGCTGGGTGCTCGTGGTCTCTGTCATCATCTCCGCGATCTCCTCGACGCAGACGACGATACTGCCGACCGCCCGCGGCACGCTCGCGATGGGCGTCTACCGGGCGCTCCCGGCGAAGTTCAAGGAGGTGCACCCCGTCTACAGGACGCCGTCCTTCTCGACCATCGTGATGGGCGTCGTGGCCTCGCTGTACTACGTCGGCATGACTCTGATCAGCGACAACATCCTGCAGGACTCGATCCTGTCGCTGGGGCTCGCGATCGCCTTCTACTACGCGATCACCGGTTTCGCGTGCGTGTGGTACTTCCGCGCCGACCTGTTCCGCTCGGCCCGCGACTTCTTCTTCAAGGGGCTGTTCCCGCTCCTCGGAGCGGTCCTGCTGACCGGCGCGTTCGTGCAGTCGGCGATCGACATGTGGGACGTCGACTACGGATACACCGTGCTGTTCGGCATCGGCGGGACGTTCGTGATCGGCATCGGATCGCTCGCGGTCGGACTGCTGCTGATGCTGCTGTGGTACCTCTTCCCGCGCTCGAAGCGGTTCTTCCGCGGCGAGAGTCTCAACCGCGAGACCGAGGTCATGGTGCCGGAGGATCCGGGGGTGCTGATCCGCTCCGTCGACGGCGGCATCTGAGGCGGGCGCGCAACGAGGCTTGTCCTAGGCTGGCCTCGTGCGCATCCGGCTCGACATCGCCTACGACGGCACCCATTTCCGCGGGTGGGCCACGCAGCCGACGCTCCGCACCGTGCAGGGCACGCTGGAGGCGGCGCTCGCCCGGATCGTCGGCTCCGACGTGCGGTTCGTGGTCGCGGGGCGCACCGACGCCGGCGTGCACGCCACCGGCCAGGTCGCCCACGTCGACCTCGACGAGAAGCAGTGGGCGCGCATCGAGGCCAGGCACGGTCGCGCCGCCGCCGACCCCGCCGGATCCATCGCCGGCCGCATGCGCGGGGTGCTCGGGGCGTACGCCGACGTGACCGTGACGCGCTCCTCTGCCGCCCCCGAGGGCTTCGACGCGCGGTTCTCCGCCGTCTGGCGCCGATACCGCTACCGCCTCGCCGACGAGCAGGCGGGGTACGACCCCCTGCATCGCCTCGACACCACGAGCATCCGCGGGCGCCTGGACGAGCAGGCGATGGATGCCGCCGCGCGCAGCCTCATCGGACTGCACGACTTCGCCGCCTACTGCAAGCCGCGGGAGGAGGCCACCACCATCCGCACGCTGCTCGACTACCGCTGGGAGCGCGGCGCCGACGGGGTGCTCGTCGCCGAGGTCAAGGCCGACGCGTTCTGCCACAGCATGGTGCGCGCGCTGGTCGGCGCCTGTGCGGCGGTGGGCGAGGGGCGGCTCGACGTGGACGACCTCGTGGTGCTGCGCGACGCCCTCACCAGGACGAGCGAGTTCAAGGTGCTCGCCGCGCGCGGCCTCACGCTCACCGAGGTGGGCTATCCGGCCGACGAGCTGCTGTCGGCCAGGGCGGAGCAGACACGCGCACGCCGCGACCGCGAAGCCGAGTGAGCCGGTGGCCCCTCGACGCGGGTGTGTCAATCCCGAGTCGGCTCCCGGCGTCGGCGGGTAGCGTGGGGACGTCATGAAGGTCATCTCCTACAACCTGCGCAAGCACCGGGCGGCCGGGGAGCTCGCCGCACTCGTCGCCGCGCACGACCCCGACATCCTGTGCCTGCAGGAGTGCGACGTGCCCGAGCTGCCCGACCGCATCGGCGGACTCGTGCTCGCCGACGCGACCCAGGGCAACCGCCTCGGCCTCGCCCTGTTCTACCGGGAGAGCACGTACCGGCTGCAGGGCATCCGGATGCTCGGGCTGAAGAAGTCGCTGCACGACCGGATCGCGAAGCCCGCGCACGAGCGCGTGCTGGGAGCTCGCCTGCGCGACATCGACGACGGCGGGGAGTTCATCGTGGCGTCGTTCCACGCGGCGCCGCTCACTGCGCTCAACTCGCTGCGGCGGCACCAGATCCGCGCCGCGCTGAGCGAGCTGGCGACGCTGGGCGAAGGGCTGCCGCAGCTCATGGTCGGCGACTACAACTACCCCGTCTTCAAGGAGAACCTGGGGCAGGCGGTGCGCGACCACGGCTATGCGCTGTCGCTCAGCGACGACCACACGTACACGCGTTATCGGGTGTTCCGCGGGCACTATGACTTCGCCACGTCCGTCGGCTTCGAGATCGAGCGGATCACGACGCTGCCGCAGGGGTCGAGCGATCACCGGCCGATCCTCGTGACGGTCCGCCCCGACTAGGCGTCGGCCCCGCGGACGCCGAGCTCAGGGGGCGGTTCGGGGAAGACGGGTGTCGTGGTGTATGCTGACTCTTTGGTGCCCTTCCCTGTACTGCGAGGAAGACGCACATCCGAACGTGAGCCCTCCACTGGCGTGTTCCTCCCTGTCGGGAAGAACCACCCCGGAGTGGGATTCACGAACCTCTCCGTTCGACACAAGAAAGCAGCACTATCGTGACGCGCACTTACACCCCCAAGGCTGGCGAAGTCCAGCGCGACTGGGTCGTCATCGACGCCACCGACGTCGTTCTCGGCCGTCTGGCCTCGCACGCGGCGACGCTCCTGCGTGGCAAGCACAAGCCGACCTTCGCCAACCACATCGACTCGGGTGACTTCGTCATCATCGTGAACGCGGACAAGGTCGCGCTCACGGGTCAGAAGCTCCAGAAGAAGATCGCCTACCGTCACTCCGGCTACCCGGGTGGTCTGAAGGCCGTCAACTACGCCGAGCTGCTCGAGAAGAACCCGGTCCGCGCCGTGGAGAAGGCCATCCGCGGCATGCTCCCGAAGAACAGCCTGGGCCGCCAGCAGCTGTCGAAGCTGAAGGTGTACGTCGGTGCCGAGCACCCGCACGCCGCGCAGCAGCCCCAGCCGTACACCCTCGACCAGGTCGCCCAGTAAGCGCCGTAAAGACTAAGGACATACTCGTGGCTGACATCCAGGACACCACCGAAACCCCCCAGAACTTCTCCACGTCGACCCCCGAGACCGACGCAGTCGAGGCGGCTCCCCGCCCCGTGCTCAGCGTTCCGGGCGCCGCCGTCGGTCGTCGCAAGCAGGCCATCGCCCGCGTGCGTCTGATCCCCGGCTCCGGCACCATCACGGTCAACGGCCGCACGCTCGAGGACTACTTCCCGAACAAGCTGCACCAGCAGCTGATCAACGACCCGTTCACCGCGCTGAACCTCGCCGGTGCCTACGACGTGATCGCCCGCATCTCGGGCGGCGGCGACTCCGGCCAGGCCGGCGCGCTGCGTCTCGGCATCGCGCGTGCCCTCAACGGCATCGACGCGGAGAACAACCGTCCGACCCTGAAGAAGGCCGGCTTCCTGTCGCGCGACGCCCGCGTGAAGGAGCGCAAGAAGGCCGGACTCAAGAAGGCCCGTAAGGCGCCTCAGTACTCGAAGCGTTAAGGTCCACTGCTCCGATGCCGATCTTTGGCACGGACGGCGTGCGAGGACTCGCCAATGGCATCCTCACCGCCGACCTGGCGCTCACCCTGGCCCAGGCGACTGCTGTCGTCCTGGGCCAGGGCCGTACCGCGGAGGCACGCAAGGCCGAAGGCAAGCGACTCACCGCCGTGGTCGCCCGTGACCCTCGGGTCTCCGGGCACTTCCTCACCGCTGCTGTCTCCGCGGGCCTCGCGTCCTCGGGCGTGGACGTGCTCGAGGCCGGGGTCATCCCGACCCCCGCGCTCGCCTTCCTCGTGGCGGATCGGGACGCCGACTTCGGCGTGATGATCTCCGCGTCGCACAACGCGGCGCCCGACAACGGCATCAAGATCTTCGCCCGCGGCGGACGCAAGCTGCCCGACGTGGTCGAGCAGCGCATCGAAGAGGCCATGCACGGCGAGATGCTGCGCCCGACCGGCGCCGGCGTCGGCCGCATCGACCGGTTCTCCGATGCGGAGGACCGCTACGTCGTGCACCTGCTCGGCTCGCTGCCGCACCGGCTGGAGGGCATCCACGTGGTGCTCGACTGCGCGCACGGCGCGGCGTCCGGCGTCTCACCGGAGACGTTCCGCGATGCGGGCGCCGAGGTGACCGTGATCGGCGCTGACCCCGACGGCTGGAACATCAACGACGGCGTCGGCTCGACCCACCTCGACAACCTCGCGGAGGCTGTGGTGCGCCTCGGCGCCGATGTGGGCATCGCGCACGACGGCGACGCCGACCGCTGCCTGGCGGTGGACGCGCAGGGCAACATCGTCGACGGCGACCAGATCATGGCGATCCTCGCCCTGTCGATGAAGGAGCGCGGCGTCCTCACCGACGACACGCTCGTCGCCACCGTCATGAGCAACCTGGGCCTGCACGTCGCGATGCGCGAGCACGGCATCACGGTGCGCCAGACGGCCGTGGGCGACCGGTACGTGCTCGAGGACATGAACGAGGGCGGCTACGCGCTCGGCGGCGAGCAGTCCGGCCACGTCATCATGAGCGAGTTCGCCACCACGGGCGACGGCCTCCTGACGGGACTGCACCTGGTGGCCGAGATGGCCCGCCAGCAGAAGTCGATCGCCGAGCTCGCCTCGGTCATGACGGTGTACCCGCAGGTGCTGATCAACGTGCGCGACGTCGACAAGGATCGCGTCGCCGCCGACGACACCGTGCAGGACGCGGTGCGACAGGTGGAGGCCGAGCTCGGCGACACCGGTCGCGTGCTGCTGCGCAAGTCCGGCACCGAACCGCTCGTGCGCGTGATGGTGGAGGCCGCGGACTCGGAGTCCGCCCGTGCCTACGCCGAGCGCCTCGCAGCCGTGGTGCAGGAGCGCCTCGCGCTCTGACGCGTCTCGCGCTGAGGACCCAGACACCTCGAGAACGGTCGGTCGCTGATGCAGCGGCCGGCCGTTCCGCGTCTGTGGGCCGAGCTCGGCCGCGGACCCGGGGCGTCGGGCCGCGCGCTGCGGTGCCGCGCGCTGCGGTGCGGCGCGTTACGGTGCCGCGCAGATGCGGAAGTAGCCGCTGTCGGCCAGCGTCTTCGTGGCGCAGGCGCCTCCCGTGAGGCGGGGCTCGTCCGCCATCGCCGGGGCGTCGGCGAGTCCGAGGTGCGCGCCGGTGAGCACGATCGGGGCGACCGCGGCCCCCCACGGGTCGGCGGCGAGCCAGTGCACGTCGTTCTCGGCCACCCACTCCGCGAGCGGGGCCACCGCACCGCGCTGGCCCTCCAAAGTCACGTCGCGCGGCGCGAAGCAGGCCACCACGTGCAGCACGGCGCCCGCGGCCACGATCGCCGCCAGCACGCCGGCCGCTGCCGCACCGAGAGCGCGCACGGCCCGCTGCCGCCCGAGCCGCGGCACGGCCCACACGGCGACGGCGGCGATCACGGGGAAGAAGGCGAACACGCCAGGGGCCGGGTGGCGCACCCAGAGCGGCAGCCGCGAAGCCGTCGCCCACCAGCCCACGAACGCCAGCGCGCCGACGAGCGCCGCCAGCGCATAGGCGATCACGAGGCGCTCGGAGTCGGTGGCCGTCCGCCACCGCCGCACGACCCCTGTCACCGCGAGGGCCAGGGCGAGCACGGCTCCCAGGGCGGCGACCGCTGCGGGCAGCGACCAGGAGTCCGCGAGCGTGCCGAGCTTCTGCAGCACGGAGGAGGCGGCGTCACCCTGCCCGCCGCTGCGGACGAACCGCACGAGCGCGCGCAGATGCTCCATGAAACCGGCAGGGCCGAGGGACAGCAGCGCCGCGAGCTCCACGAGCAGGGTGGGCACTCCCACGAGCAGCAGCGGCAGCCACCCCCGGCGCAGGGTGTCGAGCAGACGCCCCCATCCGCGGCCGTCCGACAGCACCCACAGCGCCACCGCGAACGCGGGCAGCACGAGCAGGGCGATCAGCTTGGCCTGCACCGCCAGCCCCACGAGCAGCCCGGCGACCCACGCACGACGGGGGAGCACCACCAGCGCCCACACCACGAGGGCCGCCGCGGGGATCTCTCCGAGCAGATCGGCGGGCCCCTGGATCGGGGAGACGCCGGCGTCTGCGGTGAAGGCGAGCGGCACGGCGACGGCGAGCAGCGCGGCCCAGCGACCGCCGATGCGCCGGCCCAGCACGGCGAGTCCCCCGAGGAGCAGCACCCAATACGCCAGCGGCACCAGGCGCGCCGCGATCACGGGGTCCATTCCGGTCGCGAGGGTCGCGGCCACCGGAAGGAGGACGACGGGGCCCGTGGAGATCCGCGGGTCGAACGGGGTGATGACCGAGCCGGAGAGAGCGCCGTCGCTGGCGTAGCCGAGACCGGCGAGCAGGTTGCGCGGCACGGTCAGGTTGAACGCCTCGTCCTCCCAGAAGCGCCACACCGTGAGGCTGTGCCAGGCGAGGATGACGTGCCCCGCCAGAAGGGCGACCGCGGCCGCCCAGAACAGGATGGTGCGCGCACGCGTCATCGCGCGACGGGCTCCGGGCGTCGGACGGCGCGCAGCGGAGCGGACGGCCGCAGCGAGAGCCGCCAGGCCTCGCCGAGCGCGGTGCGCACGAAGGCGCGCAGGCGCTTGGGCGGCAGCGTGACGCCGGCGCCGCGCCCCCACATGGTGCCGGTGGCGGATTCGCCGCGCCGCGGGATGCTGGCCACCCGCAGGTAGCGCACGCGGAAGCCCGCCCTGGCCTCGGCGAGCGAGAAGTGCACGTGCGGCACCGTCGCATCGGCGGGGACCGCCTCGATCAGGGCACGCAGGGCGTCGGGGCGGTACGCGCGCAGCGGCGTGTTCACGTCCGGGATGCGGCGGCCGGCGGCCACGGCGATCATCAGGCCGACCGCCCCGGTGAGCGCGCGGCGGTACCAGGGGTCCGTGCGACCGTCGCGCACGCCGTGGACCACGTCGGCGTCTGCGGCGGTGAGCGCGCCGATCAGTCGCGGGAAGTCGCTGCCGAGGAACTGTCCGTCCCCGTCCACGTGCACGAGCACCTCGGGGTCGACGGCGAGACCTGCCCGGTATGCGGCCAGCGCGGTGGGGCCGTGCCCGCGGTTGACCGCCTGCACCTCGACCACCGTGTCGTCGACGCCGTCGAAAACACCGGCGGTCGTGTCGGTGGAGCGGTCGTCGGCGATGTGGAAGGTAGTTCCACGTCTTCAACCCCTCGCGCATCCCACGGGGAGCTCGGGATGCCTGCATGAGATGAGCATAAGGGGATCGATTCGCCGCAGCGGGTGTTGCTCAGGCGATGGCGTCGCGCACGATCCGCTCCACCTCGGCCAGCGCCGGGGTGAGCTGGGACGCCGACAGCGCATAGGTGTCGCGCGAGCGGCGGTACGGGTCGACGACGTCGTCGTCCTCCGGCGGCGCGGCGGTGAGACCGCGCTGATCGTTGAGGGCGCGCAGGACGGCGGCGAAGCGCTCGGCAGGAGAGGAACCGGCCGCCTCGGCGGCAGCGCGCGCGTCGGCGTCGCTGAGGGTGGCGGCCAGACGCGCGAACTCGCGCACCGTGAACGTGCGGCGGAGGATGCTGGGCATCATCTTCACCGCATGAGAGCGGTGCTCCCTCGCCATGGTCAGCACGAGGTCGGCGTCGGCGAGGTACGGCTCCACCAGATAGCGCGCCTGGTGCGCGGTCGCCAGCGACGACGTGACACCGGCCTGTGCGGCCAGCTCGAGCGCCTGCTCCGGCATGCCGTGGCCGACCAGCGCATGGGTGCCGGCGCTGTGGACGCGCACGCCGAGGGGCTCGAGGCGCTGGCGCAGCATGACCTCCGCGAGCGGCGAGCGGCAGATGTTGCCCGTGCACACCGTGAGGATCGTGAGGCCGCGCGGCGCGTCGGCGGCGGGCTGCCCGAGCAGGGCATCGAGGGGACCGTGGCGCGGCGGCTCGACCGGGGCGAACTCGCGCGGTGCGGCGTCGAGTGGTGCGGGAGTCGCGGGTGCGGGAGTCGCGGGTGCGGGCGACGCGGGGGACGGCGCGGTCGCGGCGGCGGCCTGCTGTTCGCGCCAGGCGCGGCGGCTCATGCCGGGCGGGGGGCCGTCGGGGTGGTGCGGGTTCACGACACCAGCCTAGGGCGCTCCCGCCCCGGACGACCCGGGGCGAACAGGCGCACCAGCACCAGGGCGGCCAGGGCGCCGATGAGCGTGCCCGTGGTGTTCGCGATCACGTCGCTGAGGGTCGGGAAGCGCGAGGGCATCAGGCCCTGCACGGTCTCGATGACCACGCTCATCAGCCCGCCCGTCAGCACGACCTGCCACGTCCGCAGCCGCGGCAGCGCGAAGGCGAGCAGCAGTCCGACCGGCACGAACAGCGCCACGTTCGCGAGCACCTCCAGCACCATCGCGCTGCGCGTGTAGGAGGCGAGACCGGCGTCGGCCACCCAGGAGGCGACGAGGCCGACGAGCCCGGTGACCTTCGCGGAGACCGAGGCGGGAAGCCACACCGTGAAGCCCACGAACAGCAGGTAGCCGACCAGGGCCGCACGGGCCGCCATCGCGCCGGGGCGGGCGGGTGCGACGGCGGTGGAGGTCATCGGGTCATGCTAGCCGCGGGGGGTGTGCGCGGCTCTCAGGTTCGACCGCACTGCTGTGCTGCTCGATGTAGCGCAGCAGCACACCCTCGCGCAGCGCCCAGGGGGACACCTCCAGCTCCTCCACCTGCAGGGCGGTCATGGCCGCGTGCAGGGCGACGGCCGCGGCGACGATCTGGAACGTGCGGTCGGGGGTGATGCCAGGCAGCTCCTGTCGCGCCGAGGCGGGGAGCCGCGCGAGCCGGGGGATCCACGAGCCCAGCGCCGTGCGCGGCAGCAGCATCCGATCGATCCCGGACCAGCCGGGCACCGGGTAGCCGACCAGGCGGGCGAGCGAGCGGATCGCCTTGGAGGAGCCGACGACGTGATCCGGCCGGGGCAGGGCGCGGAAGCGCGGCAGTACAGGCTCCAGCGTGGCCGCGGCGTGCGCGCGCAGTCGCTCCACGTCGTCCTCGCCCGGCGGATCGGACGGGAGGAACCGGACGGTCATCCGGCCGGCGCCGAGGGGGACGGACGCCGCGACGTCCGGCAGCTCCTCGGCGCCGGCGGCGATCTCCAGCGACCCGCCGCCGATGTCGAGCAGCAGCAGCTGCCCGGCCGACCAGCCGAACCAGCGCCGCACCGCCAGGAACGTGAGCTCGGCCTCGGTCTCGCCGTCGAGCACCTGCAGCGGCTGCCCCAGCGCGGTTTCGATCCGGGCGATCACCTCCGCCCCGTTGGCGGCGTCGCGCACCGCGCTCGTGGCCGTCGCGAGCAGCGCGTCGACGCGTTCCTCGGCGGCGACGCGGCGCGCCTGGGTCACCGCGGCCTCCAGCGCGCGCACGCCGTCTTCGGCGATCGCCCCGTCGGGGGTGAGGTACCGCATGAGCCGCAGCACCGTCCGATCGCTCGTCGTGGCGAGCGGTCTTCCGCCGGGGCGCACGTCCGCCGCGAGCATGTGGACGGTGTTGGACCCGATGTCGAGGACTCCCAAGCGCACGGGATGAGACTACTCGCGCGCCGTTACGATGGACGCGTGACCACCGCCGACCCCACGCTGCCGCTGTCGCCGTACCGGGAGATCGGGCGCGCGGAGTGGGCGCGTCTCGCCGCGGGGCTGGATCAGCCGCTCACCGAGACGGAGGTCGTGGAGCTGCGCGGCATCGGCGACCGCCTCGACCTGACCGAGGTGCGGGAGGTGTACCTGCCGCTGAGCCGGCTGCTGAGCCTCTACGCCACCTCCACGAAGCAGCTCGGCGCCGCGACCTCGTCGTTCCTGCAGGAGGACGACAGCACGACCCCGTTCGTGGTGGGGGTCGCGGGCTCGGTCGCGGTCGGCAAGTCCACGATCGCCCGACTGCTGCGGGAGCTCATGAGCCGGTGGCCGGGCACCCCGCGGGTCGAGCTGGTCACGACCGACGGCTTCCTCTACCCGAACGCCGAACTGGAGCGGCGCGGGCTGATGGACCGCAAGGGCTTCCCCGAGTCGTACGACCGCAGGGCGCTCATCGAGTTCCTGACCGAGGTGAAGAGCGGGGCCGCCGAGGTGCGCGCGCCCTTCTACTCCCACATGCGCTACGACATCGTGCCGGACGCGCACGTGGTGGTGCGGCGACCGGACGTCGTCATCGTGGAGGGGCTGAACGTGCTGCAGCCGCCGCCCGCCCCGAACGACGTCGCCGTGAGCGATCTCTTCGACTTCTCGATCTTCGTGGACGCCGACACCTCGCACATCGAGAAGTGGTACGTGGACCGCTTCCTCGCGCTGCGTCAGGGCGCCTTCAGCAACCCGTCCTCCTACTTCAACGTGTTCGCGCACCTCACCGACGAGGAGGCGATCACCACGGCGCTCGGCTACTGGAACGAGATCAACATGCCGAACCTCGTGGAGAACGTGATGCCCACCCGGCACCGCGCCCGGCTGGTGCTGCGCAAGGGCCCGGATCACGACGTGGAGAGCGTCCTGCTGCGCAAGCTCTGACCGATCGCCCGGCCCACGCTATTGTTCGGACGACTCGCAAAAATCGCGTCTTACCCTGTATCTCATGTGTGGAATCGTCGGATACGTGGGCCCGCGGCCCAGCCAGGACATCCTTCTCGCCGGCCTCGCCCGGCTCGAGTACCGCGGCTATGACTCGGCGGGCATCGCCGTGATCGACGGCGAGGGATCGCTCGGGATGCGCAAGAAGGCCGGCAAGCTCGCCATGCTGCGCGACTCGCTCGAGGACGCCCCTCTCGCCGACGGCACGACCGGCATCGGCCACACCCGCTGGGCGACGCACGGCGGCCCGACCGACGTCAACGCGCACCCCCACCTGGCCGACCAGGACAAGCTCGCCGTCATCCACAACGGCATCATCGAGAACTTCGCCGCCCTGCGCGACGAGCTGATCGCGGACGGCGTGGCCTTCCGCAGCGAGACCGACACCGAGGTCGCTGCGGCGCTGCTCGGGCGCGAGTACGCCGGCAACGGCGGCGACCTGGAGCTCGCGTTCCGCTCGGTCGTGAACCGTCTCGAGGGCGCCTTCACCCTCCTCGCGATGCACCAGGATCACCCCGACCTCGTCGTCGGCGCACGCCGCAACTCGCCGCTCGTGATCGGTCTCGGCGACGGCGAGAACTTCCTCGGCTCCGACGTCGCGGCGTTCGTGGAGCACACCCGCAAGGCGCTCGCGATCGGGCAGGACCAGATCGTCTCGATCACGCCGGACGCGGTGACCGTGATCGACTTCGCCGGCACCCCGGTCACCCCCGAGCCGTTCGACGTGTCGTGGGATGCGGCCGCCGCGGAGAAGGGCGGCTGGTCGAGCTTCATGGCCAAGGAGGTCGCCGAGCAGCCCGAGGCCGTCGCGAACACCATCCGCGGCCGCATCCAGGACGGCCAGGTCGTGATCCCCGAGCTCGACGGCCTCGACGAGCTGTTCGTCGGCATCAACCGGGTCATCATCACCGCGTGCGGCACCGCGTCCTACGCCGCCCTCGTCGGCAAGTACGCGATCGAGCAGTGGGCGCGCGTCGCCGTCGACGTGGAGCTCGCGCACGAGTTCCGCTACCGCGACCCGGTGATCGGCGCCGACACGCTCGTCGTCTCCATCAGCCAGTCCGGCGAGACCATGGACACCCTGATGGCCGTGAAGTACGCCCGGGAGCGCGGTGCCCGCACCCTCTCGGTCTGCAACACCCAGGGGGCGACCATCCCGCGCGAGTCCGACGCGGTCGTCTACACCCACGCCGGCCCCGAGGTCGCCGTCGCGTCGACCAAGGCGTTCTCTGCCCAGATCACGGCGCTGCTGCTGCTGGGCCTGCACATGGGCCGGGTCCGCGGGGTCGTCGCCGACGCCACGGCAGACGTCGAGGAGCTCGCCGCGCTGCCGGAGAAGATCGCTCGGGTGCTGGAGGGCGAGCAGGAGCACGTGACCCAGCTCGCCGGCTGGATGGCCGACACCCGCTCTGTGCTCTTCCTCGGCCGCCACGTCGGCTACCCGATCGCGCTCGAGGGCGCGCTCAAGCTCAAGGAGATCTCCTACATCCACGCCGAGGGCTTCGCCGCCGGTGAGCTCAAGCACGGCCCGATCGCGCTGATCGAGCCCGGGCAGCCGGTGTTCGTGCTGGTGCCGTCGCCGCGGCACTCGGCGCTCGTGCACTCCAAGGTCGTCTCCAACATCCAGGAGATCCGCGCCCGCGGCGCCCGCGTGATCGTGGTCGCGGAGGAGGGCGACGCGGCCGTGCTGCCGTTCGCCGACGAGGTCATCCACATCCCGCTCGCCGGCCCGATGTTCGAGCCGCTGCTGGCGGTCGTGCCGCTGCAGATCTTCGCGATGGCGCTCGCCACCGCCAAGGGTCTCGACGTGGACCAGCCCCGCAACCTGGCCAAGTCCGTCACGGTCGAGTGATCCGCCGATCGTCGCACGAACGGCCCCGTCCCGCTTCGGGGCGGGGCCGTTCCGCGCGAGTAGGCTGAACGGGTGATCATCGGCACCGGCATCGACCTCGTGGACATCCCGCGGTTCGAGCGCACGATGACCCGTACGCCGCGGCTGCGCGAACGGCTGTTCGCTCCGTCCGAGCAGGGGATGCGGCTGCCGTCGCTGGCCGCCCGCTACGCCGCGAAGGAAGCGCTGATCAAGGCGCTCGGCGGCTCCGACGGGGTGCACTGGACCGAGATCGAGGTGGCATCCGAGCCCTCGGGGAGGCCGTACTTCGTGCTCAGCGGCACCACCGCCGCGGTCGTCGAGGAGCGCGGCATCGCCACGCTGCACCTCACCCTCACCCACGATGCGGGCCTGGCCGCCGCGTTCGTCGTCGCCGAAGGAGCACCGCTGTGACCGTCCCCTTCCGCGAGGCCACGATCGACCTCGACGCGATCGCCGACAACGTGCGGCACTTCCGGCGACTCACCGGCGTCGAGGTGCTCGCGGTCGTGAAGGCGAACGCCTACGGGCACGGGGCGGCGGCCACCGCGGTCGCCGCGCTCTCCGCCGGGGCCACTCGGCTCGGCGTCGCCGAGATCCCGGAGGCCCTGGAGCTGCGGCGTCAGGGCGTGCACGCGCCCATCCTGGCCTGGCTGCACGCGCCGGGGGAGCGGTTCACCCAGGCCGCCGCGGAGAACATCGAGCTCGGGATCTCCTCGTTCGACCAGCTGGAGGCCGCGGCCCAGGCGGCATCGGTCGAGCGTCCCGTCGCGGTGCACCTGAAGTTCGAGACGGGGCTCTCCCGCAACGGCATCGCCCCGGGCGACTGGGGGCGGGTGCTCGCGGAGGCGGCGCGCCTGGAGCGCATCGGCCGACTGCGCATCGTGGGACTCTTCAGCCACCTGTCCAACACCTCGCCGGAGGACGACAGAGCCGCGCTGGCGAAGTTCGAGGAGGGGGTGGCGGCGGCCGCGTTGTTCGGCATCCGGCCGGAGCTCCGGCACATCGCCGCGACAGCCGCCGCGATCGACCTGCCGGAGACGCGGCTCGACGCGGTGCGCATCGGCATCGGCATCTACGGCCACTCGCCCTTCGACGACCGCTCCTCCGCGCAGCTCGGACTGCGGCCCGCGATGACCCTCCGCGGGGCCGTCGCCGCCGTGCGCAGGGTGCCGGCCGGCACCGGCGTCTCCTACGGCTACGACCACCGCACCGATCGGGACACCACGCTCGTGCTCGTGCCGCTCGGCTACGCCGACGGGGTGCCCCGGAGCGCCTCCGGGCGCCTGCCCGTTCTGATCGGCGGACGGCGATTCGTGAACGTCGGACGCATCGCGATGGACCAGTTCGTGGTGGACGTGGGGGACACCCCCGTGTCGATCGGGGACGAGGTCGTGCTGTTCGGCGACCCCACGCTCGGGCAGCCGTCGGCGCGGGAGTGGGCGGACGCCGCCGGCACGATCGACTACGAGATCGTCACCCGGATCGGCCACCGGGTGCCGCGGAGGACGACGTGAGCGTGGACCCGGCGTTCCTCGGCCGCCGCGAGATCGCCACCGCCGACGACATGGAGCAGCTCGGCCTGCGGATCGGCGAGCAGCTGGAGGCCGGCGACCTCCTCATCCTCACCGGCCCCCTGGGGGCGGGCAAGACCACCTTCACACGCGGACTCGCGGAGGGGCTCGGCGTGCGCGGGCCCGTGCAGAGCCCCACGTTCGTGATCGCCCGCACGCATCCCTCACTCGTGGGCGGCGCACCGCTCGTGCACGTCGACGCCTACCGGCTGGGTTCCGCCGCGGAGCTCGACGACCTCGACCTCGACCAGGAGCGCTCGGTGGTCGTGGTGGAGTGGGGGCGCGGCATGGCCGAGGAGCTCGCCGACTCCTGGTGGGACATCGAGCTGGAGCGGCCGGTCGGCGCCGACCCCGCAGCGGCCGACCTCGACCCGTCCGAGCTCGACGCCGACGCGCCCCGCATCGTGACCATCTCCCGGGAGCAGCGGTCGTGAGCGCCTGGGGCGCCCGTGAGCTCGTGGCCGTCATCATCGAGGACGACCCCGGCGTGCAGTCGCTCCTGGAGGAGGTGTTCCTCGCCGCCGGCTTCGAGACCCACGTCACCGGCTCCGGTCCGGAGGGCCTCGCCGCGGTGGAGGCGCATCGACCCGTGATCACCACGCTCGACATCAATCTGCCCGGCATCGACGGGTTCGAGGTCGCACGCCGCATCCGCCGCGTCAGCGACACGTTCATCATCATGCTGTCCGCGCTGGCCGACGAGTCGGACGTGGTGCTCGGGCTCACGTCCGGTGCCGACGAGTACCTGGTCAAACCGTTCCGCCCGCGCGAGCTGCGCGCCAGGATCGAGGCGCTGCTGCGTCGGCCGCGCATCGCCCCCACCGGCCCCGCGGCGCCCTTCCCCGACACCGGCCCGCTGCCGCCCGCGAGCCCGGGCGGTGACGCGACCGTCTCCACGTGGCGGGGGCTCGTGCACCGCGACCTCAGCCTCGACCTCGACACCCGCCTCGTGCTGGTGGCGCAGCAGCCCGTCGAACTCACCCCCACCGAGTTCGATCTGCTCGCCGCGCTGCTGGCGGCGCAGCGACGGGTGTGCAGCAAGGCCGAGCTCGCCCGGGGCCTGCGCGGCGCTCCCGCCAGTGCCGCCGACCCCGTGAGCGAACCCGACAAGCGGGCCATCGAGACGCACATGGCCAATCTGCGTCGCAAGCTCCGCGACAATCCCACCGCGCCTCGCTACATCGAGACGGTCCGCGGGGTCGGCTATCGTCTGACCCCCGCCGACGACGCGTCTCCCTGAGCGGGGGTGCGAGGCCGCGGCTCCCCGACCGCGGCCCCGGATGCCTGCGAATCCCCACTCGCGCGGCCCCAGCGTCTGCGAAATCCCCAGTCGCAGTGTCGGCCCCCACACAGAATCGTAGGACGGCGATGCCGCCTGAAGAGCGCTCCGGCCCGATCTTTGAGTAATCTTGCGACAAAGCTGAGGATCGACCAGGAGGCGGGGGCTTCATGATCCGCACGGTGTCGATCTGGCGTTGGCAGTTCGTGTTCACGGGCAGCATCGTGGCCATCGTGGTCATGGTCGCGGGCTTCAAGCCGCAGACCCTCGCGATCCCGCTGTTCGTCGTCGGCATCGGCCTGGTGGTCGTCACGACGCTGGTCGCGCTGCTGGTGCCGTGGCATCGGCTGCCGCGCACAGCGGTCACCGCGCTCCCGTTGCTGGACGTGCTGGCCGTCGGGCTCACCACGAGCGCGCCCGACCTGCGTCTCGGCTTCCTGTGGGTGTTCCCCGTGGTGTGGCTGGCCACCTACTTCTCCATGCCGTGGGTGTTCACCGGCATCGCGCTCAGCAGCGCGTGCCTGGTGTTCTTCGCCGACCGCTCCGGCGAACCCGCCGACGTGCTGCTTCGCGTGCTGACCGTGGTGGTGACCCTGAGCTTCCTCGGCGTGACCGTGCGCATCGGCGCGCAGCGCTCGGGCGCCGCGCGGCGGCTGCTGCAGCGGCGCTCCGAGCAGGTGAACAGGGCTGCCGAGCGGGCGGAGACCAACCAGGAGCGGGTCACGCAGATCATCGACGCGCTCGGGGTCGCTCTGGTCGTCGTGACCGGGCAGGGCCGCATCCTGCAGATGAACGACGCCTACCGCGCACTGTACGGCCGGGATCGGTACGGCGCCGCCCTGCCGTCGGCCTCGGTCGAGTACGACGCCAGGCGCGGCACGGCCCTCGCCCCCTCCCGCACGACGCTCGCGCGTGCCGCCGCCGGGGAGGAGCTGCGCGACGAGCGTGTGTGGCTCTACGACGGCGCCGGGCAGTGGCGCGCCCTGGCCGTGACCACGCAGCCGATAGCGGGGGCCGCGGAGGGCGACCACATCGCCCTGGTCGTGATCGACGACGTCACCGCGATCCTGGAGGCCGCAGAGGAGCGTCGCGCCTTCACCGCGATCGTGTCGCACGAGCTGCGCAACCCGCTGACCGCGATCATCGGCCATGTGGAGCTGCTGCGCGAGCGCGACGACCTGCCCGGCCGGGTGCCCGCGCAGATCGAGGTGATCGCGAACGCCGGGGAGCGGATGCAGGACCTCGTGTCGAGCATGCAGGCGCAGACCGCGCGCATCCCGCACGATCCGTTCGAGCCTGTCGACCTGCGCGCCGTCGTCGAGGAGTCCGCCGCCTCCTTCGCCCCGCTGATGGCCGCGGCGCGCCAGGAGCTCGCGCTCGACGGCGCGGAGCGCCTCGTCATCACCGGCGACGCGTTCCGGCTGCGGCAGGTGCTGGACAACCTGATCGGCAACGCGGTCAAGTACACCCCGACCGGAGGCCGCATCACCGTCCGGCTGCATGAGGAGGACGGGACGGCAGAGCTCAGCGTCGCCGACACCGGCATGGGCATCGCCGAGGACGAACTGCCCCGCCTCTTCGAGCCGTACTTCCGCACCGACAGCGCGGTGCGCGGCGGCATCGCCGGCACCGGACTCGGCATGGGCATCGCCAGGGACATCGTCGTGGCGCACGACGGCGCGATCCTGGTCGCCAGCGAGGTCGGCGCCGGCACCACCGTCACCGTGCGCTTCCCCCGGCGCCCCACCCAGGAGGATCAGGAATGACACCCCTCGTGCCCGTGAGCGTCGACGTCACCACGAGCATGGTCGCTGTGGTGACCGTGCTGACGGCGGTCGTCATCGGTCTCGCCACGCTCGCCCGCCCCAGCCGTGCCACCGTGGTGTGGGGCGTCGCCTTCGGCATCGGCATGCTGGGGGCGTACCTGTGGCTCGCGGGGCACCACACCGGGGCGCCCGTGCTGCGGGCGGCCTCCTCCGCGCTCGTCGTGGTCTTCGTGCCGCTGGTGTGGATCGGCGTGCGGATGCACTTCGAGCGCACGGCACCGTGGCTGCCGGTGATCGTGTCGCTGATCGCCGTGCCGACTGCGCTCGTGCTCACCTCGGGCACCCGGTGGTACCTGCCGGTCTTCCACGCGGTGTTCCTCGCGATGGCGGTGTTCGCGGGACTGCTCGCGTGGGAGCTTCTGCGGGGCCAGCCCCCGGCGCGCGACATCGTGATGCCGCTCGCGCTCGCCGCCTGCGGCTTCGTGGTCGTGGCGGTGGTCAGCGGGGCGTCCGCCCTGGTGTCCGGCGGTGTGAGCACCGAGGAGCAGCTGAGCGCACTCCGTGGCATGAACGCCGTGGGCACCATCGTCGTCAGCACCTGCGCCGCGTTCACCCTCGTGCTGCTGGTGCGGGTCGAGACCGCGACGCCGGGGGATGCGGGCGCGGCCGAGCGCGCGCGGCGACGGCTGCGCACGGCCGAGACGCAGAACGACAGTGCGTGGTCCATCCTCGACGTGCGGCTGGACGACCCGGCGGATCTGCGCGAGGCCTCCAGCAGCGCGGGCTTCCGCCGCATCACCGAACGGTTCCACGCCGACATCCTCGAATCTCTGCCCGCCACCGCCGACGCCGAGGGCGTGGGGGACGATCGCGCCATCGTGCTCATCCACGGCAGCGACGAGGCGGTGCGGTTCCACCTGCGGGCCCTGCTCTCCCGGATCTCCGTGATCGACAGGGACGCGCCCGTCAGCGGAATCCGCTCCTCGGCGAGCATCGGCTGGGTCACCGCCTCGACGGCGGGCTTCGACTACGACGTCCTCGTCGCGGCCGCGGCCGCCGCCGCGGTGCGAGCGCGCGAGGCCGGCGGCGACCAGTGGAAGCGGGCGACTCCGGCCGACCTGCTCGCCGTCTGAGACGGGGCGCACGGCCCACGGTGACGCAGGACGCGCGGGCCTAAGGCGTGCGCTTCTCGCGACCGCGTGTCAGGGCGGCGGTGATGGCGCTCTCGGCCTCGGCGTCCGCTCCGGTGTCGGCGGCCGCGGAGCGATTCTCCGCGCCGACCGCCTCGATGATCTCGGTGCGCTGGATGCGGGTCTCGCGGGGGGCCTTCACGCCGATGCGCACGCTGTCCCCCTTGATGTCGAGCAGCGTGACCTCGATCTCGCCGTCGATGCGCACGCTCTCACCGATCCGCCTCGTCAACACCAGCATTGGTTCAGCCTACTGGTGCCACGGGCGCGGCTCCGAGCGATGCGGTCGGCCCGTCGCGCACCACCCCGATGGTCTCGATCGTCAGCTGCGCCGCGGTCGCCTCGGAGTAGGACAGCACGGGCAGCCCGTCGGTCTGCGCTGACACCAGTCGCCGCACGGCGGGGCGCAGCGACGGCGCGCACACCAGCACCGGTTCGCCGCCGTCGCCCTGGGCGGCCACCGCCTGCTTCACGGATTCGATCACGGCTTCCAGGCGCTGCGGATCGAACACGATCTGGGTGCCGTCGTCGCCGGGGCGCAGCGATTCCAGCATCGCCTGCTCCAGCAGCGGGTTGATCATGACCACCCGCAGGGTGCCGTTCTCGGCGAAGCGCGCCGCGATGGCGGGGCCGAGCGCCGCCCTGGCCGCTTCGATCAGGCCCTCGGGGTCTGTCGAGGTCTTGGCGCGCAGCGCGAGGGCCTCGTAGATGCGGCCGAGGTCGTTGATCGGCACCCTCTCGGCGAGCAGACCCTGCAGCACCCGCTGCAGCTCCGCCAGCGACAGCAGGGCCGGGGTGAGCTCCTCCACGGCCGCGGGCGAGACCTGCTTGAGCGCATCGGTGAGCTGCCGTACGTCCTCGCGGGAGAGCAGCCGCGCCGCGTGCGTCTGGATCACGCTCGACAGGTGCGTGACGATCACGCTCGCCCTGTCGATCACGGTGGCCCCGGCGAATTCGGCGCTGTGGCGCATCTCCATGGGGATCCACTTGCCCTCCAGTCCGAACACCGGGTCGAGGGCCGCCGTGCCGGGGAGTGCGTCGAGGCCGGAGCCGAGCGCCAGCACGGAGCCGCCCGGCGCCGTGCCGCGTCCGGTCTCCACGCCTGCGATGCGGATGACATAGGTCGCCTGCGGGAGCTCGATGCTGTCGCGCGTGCGCACGGGCGGCGTGACGAGTCCGAGGTCGAGGGCGATGCGACGGCGCAGCGCCTTGACACGCGCGAGCAGGTCGTCCGGGCCCCCGGTGACCAGGTCGACGATGTCGGGCGCGAGGAGGATCTCGAGGGGGTGGACCCGCATCCGCTCGATGAGCTCCTCGGGCTGCTCGGCCGGGGCGACCGCCGGCGCCTTCGCAGCCTCCGCCTCCTCTCTCTTCCGCGCGGCGGTGATGCGCTGCGCGATCAGCAGCAGCAGCGCACCGATCGCGACGAACGGCAGCATGGGCATGTGCGGGATGAGCGACATCACGATCGCCGCGCACCCGGCGATGATGAGCGCGTTGCGGGACTGGGCGAGCTGGGCGGACGCGGCCGTGCCCATCTCGGTCTCCGCGGTCGAGCGGGTCACGATCATGCCGGTGGAGACGGCCATCAGCAGCGCCGGGATCTGCGTCACCAGGCCGTCGCCGATGGTCAGCAGGCTGTAGGTGCTCACGGCCTGGTCGATCGACATGCCGTGCTGGACGAGGCCGATCGCGATGCCGCCCACGAGGTTGATGATGATGATGACGAGCCCGGCGATCGCGTCGCCCTTGACGAACTTCGACGCACCGTCCATGGCGCCGTAGAAATCGGCCTCTGCGGCCACCTCCGCGCGGCGCTGCCTGGCCTCGGTGTCGGTGATGAGCCCCGCGTTCAGGTCGGCGTCGATGGCCATCTGCTTGCCCGGCATCGCGTCGAGCGTGAACCGCGCGCCGACCTCGGCCACCCGCTCGGCGCCCTTCGTCACGACCACGAACTGGATCACCACGAGGATCAGGAACACCACGGCGCCGATGATGAGGGAGCCCCCGACCGCGATCGCGCCGAACGCCTCGATCACCTGCCCGGCATAGGCCTCCCCGAGCACCAGGCGGGTCGATGCCACGTTCAGGCCGAGGCGGAACAGGGTGGCCACGAGCAGCAGCGAGGGGAACACCGAGAAGTCGAGCGGCTTCTTCACGAACATCGACGTCAGCAGGATCACCAGCGCGAACATGATGTTGAGGATGATGAGCACGTCGAGCAGGAACGGCGGCACCGGGACGACGAGCAGCATGATGATGCCGACGACGCCGATCGGCACCATCAGCGTGGTGAGCATCTTCTTCATGCGGTCCTCCGGTAGGGGAGCGAGTGGATGCCGCGGGCGGCGCCGCGACGCCGCAGGGCGTCGACGAACACGAGCACGCGCGCCACGGCGTTGTAGAGGTCTTCGGGGATCTCCTGACCGAGCTCGCACGCGGCGTGCAGGGCCCTGGCCAGGGTGATGTCGCGCACGAGCGGGACGCCGGCCTCGATGGCCTTCTCCCTGATGCGCTCCGCGATCACGCCGCTGCCCTTGGCGACCACCCGCGGGGCGGACGTGCCGGGGTCGTACGTGAGGGCGATCGCGATGTGCGTGGGGTTGACGACCACCACGTCGGAGCCGGCGACCGCGGCGATCATGCGGTTGCGGCTCACCGCGAGCTGCCGCGACCGGCGCTGCTGACGGATCAGGGGGTCGCCCTCCGAGTTCTTGTTCTCATCGCGCACCTCCTTCTTCGTCATGCGCGTGTGCTTGCGGTTGCGGCGCATGACCACGAACATGTCGATCGCGGCGAGCACGAGTCCCACCGCGATCGCGGTCTGCAGGAGGGCGGCCGTGCCGTCGCTCGCGGTGCCGAGCAGCCGGGAGATCGAGTACGCGCCGCTCCCGGTCAGCACGGGCATCAGCCCGGAGATCACGATCCACAGCGCCAGGGCGATCGCCGCGGTCTTCAGCAGCGCCTTCGCGCCCTCCCACAGCGCCTGCATGCCGAACACCCGCCGCACGCCGGAGACGAGGTTGAACTGCTCGTAGCGGCCGGAGAGCTTGCGCAAGTGCACGCCGCCCTGCACGACGGCGCCGAACAGGGTGACGACGGCGACCGCGGCCAGCAGCGCGCCGAGGGTGGGCAGCACCGAGGCGAGGCCGCGGCCGAGGGCACCCAGCGCGGCCTCCGGCGACGGCGCCTGCATGAGCGAGGTGAGTGCGATCAGCTGCTCGGTGCCGGCGGCAGTCCCGGCGGCGAGGGCGGCGGGCATCATCACGGCCGCGGCGCCGATCCCCAGCCAGGCGGTGAAGTCCTGGCTCCGGGCGATGCGCCCCTTCTGCCGTGCTTCGCGGAGGTGCTTGTCGGTCGCCTTCTCGCTGCGTTCTCCGCTGTCCGATCCGCTCACTGGGTCACCCCCTGCATCAGCCGGAAGGCCTGCGAGGCCAGGGCGTCGACGATGCCGGGGAACGCGACGTACACCGCGCCGGCGAGCAGCAGGGTGAGCAGGATCTTCACCGGGAAGCCCATCGCGAAGGCGTTGAGGGCGGGCGCGACGCGGGTGATGAGCCCGAGACCGACATCGGCGAGGAACAGCACGAGCACGAGCGGGCCGGCGATCTGCACGGCGGCGAGCACCATCTGGGAGACCCCGTCGACGAGCAGCTCGGCGGGGCCGGCGACCGCGAACACCCCGTCGACCGGCACCGCGTCGAAGCTGCGGGCGAGCCCGGCGAGGATCAGCTGATACCCGCCGGAGGCGAACAGCAGCGTGAGCGCCGTGAGGTGGAACAAGCGGGTGAACTGCGCGCCGTTGACCATCGCCGCCGGGTCGAACGCCTGCGCGAGCTGGAAGCCGCCGAACACGTCGATCAGGCTGCCCGCGGCCTGCAGCGCCGCGAAGCACAGCATGACCAGAAAGCCCAGGAGAGCCCCGGTGAGGATCTGCAGCACCAGGGCACCCAGGAACGCGCCCGTGTCCAGCGGCTCGTACCCCGGCGCCACCGCAGCGCCGACCGCGAGGGACAGCCCGATCGACAGCATCGCCTTCACGCGCACCGGGATCGCGCCGTATGAGAACGGCGGTGCGATCATGATGAACGCCGTGATGCGCACGGCGGCGAGCATGGTGGCCTCCAGCCACGCGAAGTCGATCGGGATGTACACGTCGTCAGCCGCTCAGCAGGGAGGGGATGCGGGCGAACATCTCGTTCGTGAAGGCGATGATCTCGGCGATCATCCAGTTGCCGGCGATGAGCAGGGCGATGCCGACCGCGACGATCTTCGGCACGAACGACAGCGTCACCTCCTGCACCTGGGTGATGGACTGCAGCAGCGAGATCGCGAAGCCGACCACCAGTGCGGTCACCAGCATCGGTGCGGCGAGCTTGGCCGCGATCAGCAGCCCCTGCGCGCCGATGTCGAGCACGGCCTCCGGGCTCATCCGACTCCTCCGTAGCTCTCCAGGAGGGCCTTGATGATGAGCCCCCAGCCGTCGACGAGGATGAACAGCAGGATCTTGAACGGCAGCGAGATCATGACCGGCGGGAGCATCATCATGCCCATCGACATCAGCGCCGCCGCCACGACCAGGTCGATCACCAGGAACGGCACGAAGATGACGAAGCCGATGATGAACGCGGCCCGCAGCTCCGAGATCATGAACGCGGGGATCAGCGTGTACATCGGCACCGCGGCGACGTCGTCCGGGTTGTCCTGCCCGGCCATACGGGTCATCAGCGCGAGGTCCTCTTCGCGCGTGTAGTGCAGCATCCACTCCCGGAGCGGAGCCTGGCCCACATCGATGGCCTGCGTGAACGTGAGCGCGCCGTCGATGTACGGCTGCACCGCGAGCGTGTTGATCTCGGTCAGCACGGGCCACATGATGAACAGCGACAGGAAGAGGGACAGGCCAGCCAGCACCTGGTTCGGCGGGATCGTGGGCAGCGACAGCGCGTTGCGGGTCATCGCGAGCACCACGAAGATCTTCGTGAACGACGACATCATCAGCAGCAGCGCCGGGGCCACCGAGAGCAGGGTGATGCCGAGCAGCGTGAGGATCGAGCCCGAGGGCCCGCCGTCCACACCGTTGATGTCGATCGTGACGCCCTCGCCCTGGTCGTCCGGGAGGACCTCGGCGTGCGCGGCGGTGCCGTTCCACAGCACGAGCACCGCGACCACGAGCAGCACCGCGACCGCGGCGGCGAGCAGTCGCCACGGCGCGCGACGACGCTCGACGGCCCCGGCTGCGGTCATCGTGCGCGCCGGAGGGCCTCGGCGGTCTGCCGCCAGGTGTCGGGGGAGAGGATGGAGCCGCGCAGCGGGTCGTTGCGGTGCCGCACGCGTCGGCGCAGCGCGGTGCCGTCGGTCGAGGCTCCGGGGATCGCGGAGGCCGGGGTGCCGGTGAGGCTGGACGTGCCGGCGTGGGCGGAGGTGCCGGGGGTGTCGGTGAGGGCGGGCGCGCCGGGGGTGCCGGTGGTGCCGGTGGTGCCGAGGGCGCCCGTGAACGCGGCTGCCGCCAGGATGCGGTCGAATTCCGCCGCGTCCGCGTCACGCTGGGCCATCGCGCTCGATGCGCCGCCCGCGACCGAGGGCTCTGCACGCACGGGCAGCCGGTCCACCACGCTCACCCCGTGCTCCGTGACACCCAGCACGTAGCGTGCGTCGTCGGTCTGCACCACGACCAGCTGCGCCTTCGGGCCGATGCCCTGGCGACCCAGCACGGTGATCGGCTCGGCGTCGCGCTTGCGCGCCTGGGTCTTCGCGACGCGGCGCTGCAGGAACCAGAGCAGCCCGAGCACCGCGGCCAGCGACAGCCCGACCCGCAGGGCGAGCAGGAGGTCGTCCAGGGTCAGGCCTCGACGTTCTCGAGGATGCGGGTGATCCGCACCGCGTAGTCCTGGTCGACGACCACGACCTCGCCGTGTGCGATCGTGCGGCCGTTGAGCTTCACGTCCGCCGGCGCGCCGGCCGAGCGGTCGAGCTCCACGATGCGGCCGGGCTCCAGGTCGAGCACGTCGCGCACGGCCATGCGCGTGCGGCCGATCTCGACCGTGAGCTCCATCTCGACGCCGGCGATGCGGTGCAGGCGTCCGTCGCCCCCGGCCGGGCGGGCCGGGCGGTGGGTGATGCGCACGGCGAGCCGGCCGATCGTGCGCTCGGTGTCGTCCACCAGGTCGAACAGCTGCGCGTGGGGATCGGCGAACAGTGCAGACGCATCCCCGGTGGCGGCCTCTCCGAGCACGCCAGGGCCGAGCGCGGTGGCCGCGGCCTCCAGCGCGTCGAGCAGACGGTCGGCGATGGGGCGGCCCGCGAGCCCGTCGATCAGGGCATCCGGGTCGAGCAGCTGCACGGCGAGCTGCGCCCCCGCCTCGCCGACGAACTGCACGACGACCGCGTCGCCGGTGTCGCCGGAGGCCTGCGAGGCCCTGGCGGTGACGGGCGCGGCGGTGGGAAGTCGGGCGGCGAACGCGGCGGCGACGGCGGATTCGTAGGCGGTGGTGCTGGTCACGCGGACTCCTGGGCGGCGGGGGCGGTTTCGGGGACGGTGGCGGTCACGACGCAGGCCAGGCGTGCGCCGGCGCTGCCCACCGCGGCCGTGGCCACGGTCTGATCGCCGACGGCGAGGAGCAGCGGGCGGTCGGCCGAGTGCGGCAGCGCGAGCAGGTCGCCGACGGCGAGGTCGAGCACCTCGCGGGGCAGCACCGTGCGGGGCGCGAGGCGCAGCGCGACCTCGACGGGGGCGGACTCGACCTGGCGCCGCACGAGCCCGGGGGTGGCGGCGCGGTCGGTGTCGGCGGCGCGGACGGCGAAGCCCGCCAGCACCGACGCGGGCAGCATGATGCTCGCAGGCACGGTCCGCCCGCCGTGGCGCAGCGAGAGCCGGGCGACGATCACGGGCTCCCCGGCCGCGGCGACCTGGGCGAACTGGGAGCTGTACTGGATGCCGGCGACCGTGATGCCGGACGGCAGCAGACCGTCGAGCGCGGCGGCCAGGTGCTCGGTCGCGTCGGTGACGAGCGAGCGCAGCAGCGCCTGCTCGATCGGGGTGAACGTGCGGTCCTCGGCGGTCGAAGCTGCAGAGCGCCCGCCCACCATCTGCACGATCCAGGACGTGGCGGTGGAGGTCGGCACCTGCACGATCATCCGCTCGTCCGAGTCGGGCAGAGCGCACACGATCATGGACGTGGTGGTGGGCAGCGACTGCGCGTACTCGCCGTAGGTGAGCATGCCGACGTGCTCGACCGCGATCGTGGCCCGCACGTGGATCTTGCCGGAGAGCTGGGCGGACCACTGGCGCGCGAACGTCTCGAACGCCAGCTCCAGGGTGCGCGCGTGCTCGCGCGACAGCGTCGCCGCCCTGCCGAAGTCGTACACCTCGACCTCGGCGGTCGCCGTCGCCGTCTGTGCGCGCGCGGAGGAGCGCACGCCGTCATCCATCACCACGAACCCGACTATCGGGTGGCGACCGGCATGCGTTAGGTATCGATCAGGGGGAGGTCTGCGCCGCGCCCGCGGCCGGGATCAGCGCTCGCACCTCCTCGCTGGCGTCGGACAGGACGACGATGTCGACACGGCGGTTCCCGGCGAGCTCCTCCGGCGTGCTTCCCGCGACCACGGGACGGGTGTCTCCGAAGCCGACCGACTTCAGGTGTGCGGGCGGCAGACCCGCCGACTCGACCAGGTACCGCAGCACCTGCGTGGAGCGCCCGGCCGACAGCTCCCAGTTCGTGGGGAAGGGGGCGACCGAGCCGCGGGCGTCCGCATGACCCTCGACCGAGATCTCGTTCGGCGTGGTCACGAGCACCGAGCCCAGCGCGTCGAGCACCTGCACGGCCGCTCCGCTCAGGTCGGTGCTGTTGGTGGTGAAGAAGGTCTCGGCGCTGACCAGGCCGATCGTGAGGCCGCGTTCGTCGATGGTGAAGGTGACGTCGGTCTCCAGGCCCCGCTCGGCGAGCACCTGGCGAAGCCGCTCGCGGAGGGCCGAGAGCTCGTCGAACTCGCGCTGCGCGGCGGCGAGCTCGGTGTCCGCGAAGTCCTCGCCCTTCTCGTCGATGAGCTCCGGCGGCACGACCACCCCCGAGGTCACGTCCACGTCCTCGGACGGCTCCTGCCCGAACCCTGTGGCCAGCGACGCACTCAGCGCCTCGAACTTCTCCTGATCCACGGTGGACATGGCGAACAGCACGATGAACATGCACATCAGCACCGTCACCATGTCGAGGTACGACGCCATCCAGCGCTCATCGGGTCCGCTGTGCTCGGACTCCGTGACCCGGCGACGCGTGCGCACGCTCATGAGAACAGGTCCTCGCCGTCCTCCGTCTCCGCGGGCTGCTCACGGCTCTTGCGCGAACGTCCGCCGGAGCGGTCGGAGACCAGGGCGCCGAGGCGCTCGCGGACCAGCTGCGGGGCGGCGCCGGCCTGGATCGCGAGCATGCCCTCCATCAGCACGGTCATGCGCTCCAGCTCCAGCTCGCCGAGCCGCTGCAGGCGCCCGCCGATGGGGAGCCAGATGAAGTTGGCCGACAGCAGGCCCCACAGCGTCGCCACGAACGCGGCGGCGATCATCGGGCCCAGGGTGTCCGGCTTGTCGAGCTTCTCCAGCACGTGCGTGAGGGAGACGACCGTGCCGATGATGCCGACCGTCGGCGCGAACCCGCCGAGGGTCATGTAGAACCGGGAGGCCGTGCGGTTGCGGGCCGCGGTCGAGGTGAGCTCGTCCTCCAGGAGCACGCGCAGATCCTCCGCGTCCGTGCCGTCGGCGATGCTCTGCAGCGCCTGCCGCAGGTACGGGTCCTTCTCGTCGTCGAGGCCCTGTTCGAGGGCCAGCAGTCCTTCCGTGCGGGCCTTCTCGGCGTATCCGACGACCGTGTCGATCATGCTCTGCGCGGTGCGGCGCTCGCCGCGGAACGCGCGCGGCAGCGACTTCACGGCGTGCAGGGCGTCCCGCAGGGTGCCGCTGGCGAGCCCCACCGCGATCGTCGCGCCGAACACGAGGACCATGGGTGCCGGGAGCAGCAGCGACCCGATGGTCGCGCCCTCCAGGTTGATCATCGCGACCAGGGCGCCGAACGCCAGGACGAGTCCGAGGATGAGCGAGGGATCCATCAGGCACCGCCCCCGGTCGGGGCCGTGCCGGCGGTCGGCGTCGCGCCGTCCGCGGCGACCAGCGCGGCGGCGGCGGCGAGCACACCGGCGCGGAAGCGCGTGATCAGGGCGATGACGTCGTCCATGCTCTCCGTGACGACGAAGGTCGCGCCGTCGACCATCATGATCGTCGTGTCCGGCGTGGCCTGGACACGTTCGATCAGGTCGGGGTTCACCGCGAACCGGGAGCGGTTCAGGCGCGTGAGGACGATCATGGGCTCCATCCTGGAAGGCTCGCCCCGCCCGGAGGCGAGGAACAGACGGCCCGTCCTGGGCTGTCGGGAGGGACTGTCGGCCACTGCACCCGCCGCGTTAGGGCGGGGGTCGAGGCGCAGGGCCGGAAGGACCGAAGTGCGTCCGCGGCCGTGTCGCAGGGCGGACAGCGGCCCGGTCGGGGTCAGCATGGACGAGACCGGACCCCGGCCGGGCGCCCGCCGTGCCGTGCCGTCCGGCCGAACCGTCCGGAGAGTCAGGAGATCCAGCCCGTGAACGAGCGTTCCGCGAAGACGGCGACCGAGACGGCCGCCGAGGACTGCGGCTGCGCGCCGTCCCCTGCCGAGCGGGACACCCTGTGGAACAGGAGCGTGAGCCGTCGTGGGGCGTTCGGCCTCGGCGCGCTGGGCGTGGTCGCGCTCGCCGCGTTCGGTGTCGGCAGCGGGGTGTCCGCCGCGTACGCCGCGACCTACCCCAGCTGGGACGACGTGCAGCGCGCCAAGAACAACGAGGCCGCGAAGGCTGCGGAGGTGGGCCGCATCGAAGGGCTGATCCAGTCCCTCACGCAGAAGGTCGCCGAGACGCAGGCGGCCGCACAGGTCGCGTCGGACGAGTTCTACGAGGCGCAGCAGGCGTACTTCGCGGCGATCACCGAGGCGGAGACGCTGCAGGCGAAGGCGGACGAGCAGGCCGCGCTCGCGGACGCGACCGCCACGAAGGCCGCGCAGGTCGCGGCGCAGTTGTACCGCAGCGGGGGTGACGACACCACGCTGGAGCTCTTCTTCGCGGGGTCGGGCGCCGGCGCCGACGAGCTGCTGTCGCGGCTCGGCACGATGGACAAGTTCCTGGAGTACAACCGCTCCGTGTACGACAACGCCGTCTCGGCGCGGAACTCCGCCCAGGCGCTGACCGATCAGGCCACCGTCGCGCGCGACGAGCGCGACCGGCTGCAGCAGATCGCCGAGCAGAAGATGGAGGCGGCTCAGCAGGCGGCGGAGGCCGCGCAGGCCGCGCTCGACGAGCAGGCCGCGAACCTGGAGACCATGCAGGCGCAGCTCGCCGCGCTCAAGGACGAGACCACGCGCACGGTCGCCGGGTACCAGGCGGGCGTGGCTGCGCGGGAGGCGGAGGAGAAGGCGCGGCGCGAGCGTGAGGCCGCGGAGGCGGCGGCCAGAGGCGGCGGCAACAGCGGCGGCGGCGGTCAGGCCGGCTCCGGCGGATGGGTGCGTCCGCACGGCGGCGCCCGCAGCTCCAGCTACGGCCCCCGCACACCGATCTGCGGCCCGCGCGGATGCTCCTCGAGCTTCCACTACGGCGCGGATCTCGCGAACGGCTGCGGGGCGGCGATCTACGCCGCGAACTCCGGCACGGTCGACTATGCGGGGGCCAACGGGAACTACGGCAACTACGTGCGCATCCAGCACGGGGGCGGCGTGAGCACGGGCTACGCGCACATCAAGCCCGGCGGCATCAACGTGCGACGCGGGCAGTGGGTCAACGCGGGCCAGGTCATCGCGTACGCGGGAGACACCGGGCGCTCGTTCGGCTGTCATCTGCACTTCGAGGTGTACATCAACGGCGGCTACACGAACCCCGTCCGTTTCATGGAGGACCGCGGCGTCTACGTCTGACCGCGACCGCGGAGACCTTTTCTTCGCTCGCGCTGTTTAGCTTTACGGCGACAAACCTAAGTTTCGGGCGCACTAATTAGCCTTATGGCCCGTAAACCTCATTTTCCGATGCGCTATTTAGCCTTACGGCGCGTAAACCCGAGTTGCGCGCGTGCGCGGCTGAGTCGTTCCAGGGCGACTCCCGTGGCGGGTCAGAGCAGCTCGGCGACCAGGCGTTCGATGCGCGTGCGGATGTCGTCGCGGATCGGCCGCACTGCGTCGATGCCCCGCCCTGCCGGGTCGTCGAGCGCCCAGTCCTCATAGCGCTTCCCCGGGAAGAACGGGCACGCGTCACCGCAGCCCATGGTGATGACGACGTCGGACGCCTGCACGGCGTCCGTGGTCAGGACCTTGGGCTGCTCCGCGGTGATGTCGATGCCGACCTCGCGCATCGCCTCCACGGCGACCGGGTTGATGCTGTCCGCCGGGATCGATCCCGCCGAGCGGACCTCGATGCGGTCGCCCGCGATGGCGCGCAGGAACCCCGCGGCCATCTGCGAGCGGCCGGCGTTGTGCACGCACACGAAGAGCACGGACGGGATGCGGGCGTCGGTCACGGCGGCTCCGGTGCGGTCGGTCATGGCGCTATTCTCTCGCGGCAGCGCTCAGCCGACGGCCACGGGGCGCGATCCGATCTGGAGCACCGAGGGCGCGGCGCAGCATCCTCCGCCTGGCTCGTCGAAGCCACCCGCGCCGCCGCAGACCCCGGTCTTCGGCAGGGTCAGCTCCGTGCGCTCCGCGGCGGCGTGGTCGCCGACGAGGTGGGCGACCACGCTCCGCACCTGCTCGTACCCGGTGAGCGCGAGGAAGGTCGGCGCCCGTCCGTAGGACTTCGCCCCGACGATGAAGAGATCTTTCTCGGGCTGGGCGAGCTGACGCGCGCCGGTGGCGGAGACGGAGCCACACGAGTGGATATTGGGGTCGATCTCGGCGGCGATCCCTGCAACCGCGTCGAGGGTCGGGTCGAGGTCGAGGCGCACCTCGCGGAGGATGCTCGTGTCGGGGCGGAACCCTGTGAGAACGAACGTCTGCGCGACCTCGGAGATCGCGCGACCGTCTTCCGCGCGAATCGTGAGCGCGTCGCCGTGCGTCTCGAACTCGGCGATGCGGAATCCGGTCATGACCTCGACCAGTCCGGACGCGAGGGCGGCGCGCGCGCGGGAGCCGAGGGCGGCGCGCTCCGGAAGGGCGTCACCGTCGCCTCCGCCGAACACGTTCCCCGTGCTGCCGCGGCGCAGCAGCCAGGTCACCCTGGTACGCGGCGCGCGCTGCGCGAGCTCGGTGAGCCGCAGCACCGCATGGGTCGCGGAGTGCCCGGCGCCGACGACGACGACGTGGCGATCGGCGAACTCGCTGACGTCGTCGGGGATGCGGGAGGAGATGCGTGCGGCTGCGTCGGTCTCGCCCACCGCGGGGAAGCCATCGGCGCCGGCGGGGTTGGGGGTGCCCCAGGTGCCGCTGGCGTCGATCACGGCGCGCGCCAGAAGCCGGCCTTCCCTGCCGTCGCCATCGCGGGTATGCACGACGAACGGCTCCTCCGCACGTCCGCTGTCCACGA
Source organism: Microbacterium sp. p3-SID336 (assembly GCF_025143365.1). Lineage (GTDB taxonomy): Bacteria > Actinomycetota > Actinomycetes > Actinomycetales > Microbacteriaceae > Microbacterium. The sequence goes on from NZ_JALXPE010000018.1 coordinate 39,619, forward strand.
CCTTGTCCCGGCCCCGTCGCGCGACGCCCGCGACGGTCGTCCCGTATCGCACCCGCTCTCCGAGCGTGTCGGCGAGGGGAGCGAGGTAGCGCTGCACCCACTCGGCGCCGGTGGGGTAGCCGCTGGTCGGGGCGACCCAGCCGGTGGGCTCCAGGAGGCGCCGCGCGGCGGCGTTCGTGAGCTCGGGCCAGGCGGAGAAGAGCCGCACGTGCCCCCACTCGCCGACGGCCGAGGCTGCGGTGTCGCCGCGTTCCAGGACGACGACCTCCTCTCCGCGCTCGGCCAGGTGGGCGGCGGCGGCGAGCCCCTGGGGGCCTGCACCGATGACGACGACGGGCAGTACGGGCATCGCGACTCCTCATATCGAAAAACTTGAATACGTCGAAGCCTGGAGTATCTATCGATGAATGTCAATACGTGAGAGGCTATCCTCGTGAGCCTGCCCACCACGATCGAACAGAGCGCCTGCTGCGTCCCCCGGGTCGCCGCCGCGCTGACGCCCGACGACGCGGAGCGGATCGCCCGCGTGTTCAAGGCCCTGGGCGATCCCACCCGCGTGCGACTGCTGTCGCTCATCTCCGGCAGCGCCGGCGCAGAAGCGTGCATCTGCGACCTCACCGAGCCGGTCGGGCTGTCGCAGGCGACCGTCTCGCACCACATGAAGCTGCTCGCCGACGCCGGCCTCGTGACGCGCGAGCAGCGCGGTCGGTGGGCCTACTTCGCGCTCGACCAGGACGCCCTCGACGCGGCCGCCGACGCCCTGCGCTCGTCCTGACAGGGCCCGTCCGCACGCCAGACGGGAAGGAGGGCTCCCGCAGTGCGGCGAGCCCTCCTGATGCAGCGTCTCCGACGTCAGCGCTTGAGGTTCGTCAGCTCCTGCAGCACCTCGTCGCTCGTGGTGATGATGCGGGCGTTCGCCTGGAAGCCGCGCTGCGCGACGATCAGGTTCGTGAACTCCTGCGACAGGTCGACGTTCGACATCTCCAGCGCGCCGCTGATGATGCCGCCCAGGCCGTCGGTCCCGGGCTGGCCGAGCGCGGCCTCGCCGGAGTTCCCGCTCGGGCGGAACTGGGACGAGCCGACCTTCTCCAGGCCGCCCGGGTTCACGAACCCGGCCAGCGCGATGCGGGCGAGCACCTGGGTGTCGCCGTTGCTGAACGTGCCGACGAGGCTGCCGTCGTTGGTCAGCGCGTAGGAGCTGAGGGTGCCGGCCGGCTTGCCGTTCTGCTCCTTGATCGCGATGTCGCTGACATCGGCGAACCCGGTGACGGCGGACAGGTCGACCGTGACACCGCCGGACACGATGCTGCCCGCACCGGTCTGCACGCCGTCGGTGAACGCGAGCGATGTCGTCGCACCGGCGCCGTCCGCCACATCCCATCCGGTGGCCGTGCGCGTGAAGGTGAGGCGCAGCGTGGAGGCGGAGCCGTCCGCACCGTAGGTCTTGATGTCGCGCACCAGGGTGTCGCCGACCGCGGCGCCCGACGGCAGGTTGCCGGTCGCCCTGGCGGTCGTGGTGGCGGCCGCTGGGCTGAGCGCACCGACGGGCAGGGTGATGTCGCCCACGCCCTGGCCGGGCACGATGGTGCCGTTCTGCGCCGTCCAGCCCTGCACGAGCGCGCCGCCCGCGGCGACCAGGCGGCCGCTCGCGTCGAACGTGAAACCGCCGTTGCGGGTGTACAGCGTCTCCCCGCCGGACCGCACGACGAAGAAGCCGTCGCCCGAGATCATCAGGTCGGTCGGCACACCGGTGGGCTGCGGGGCGCCCCCGGCGAAGTTGGTGCTGATGCCGGCGACCTGCACGCCGAGACCGACCTGCGCCGGATTCTGCCCGCCCGCGGCCTGCTGCGGCAGCATCGAGTTGCGAAGGAGCTGCGAGAGCGAGTCCTGGAACTGCACGGAGGACGCCTTGAAGCCGGTGGTGTTGACGTTGGCGATGTTGTTGCCCGTGACGTCGAGCATGGTCTGGTGCGAGCGGAGCCCGGAGATGCCGGAGAAGAGGGAGCGGAGCATGGGGATGCCTTTCTGGGGACGGGGTCAGACAGCGGTGCCGGGGACGAGGGAGACGCCGGAGACGGCGTCGAGGGGGATGGAGACCTCGCCGATGGTGACGAGGGGGACGGCGCCCTTGTAGGACACCGAGGTGACGATGCCCTTCTTGACGGTGCCGTCGGCGTCGACGTACTGCGCCTCGCGGCCGATGAGCGCGGCGGCGGTCTGCCGCATGCTGAGCGCGAAGCTCTCGGTGCTGGTCGCCGACAGGGCCGTCAGCTGCTCCATGGAGGCGAGCTGCGTGGTCTGCGAGATCATCTCGTTCGTGTTCATCGGCGAGCTCGGGTCCTGGTTGGTCAGCTGCGTGACCAGCAGCTTCAGGAACACCTCCGAGTCGAGGGTCTTCTTGCGCTCGGCTGCGGGCGTGGTGCTGCCCGTCTGCACGCCGGATGTCGGCGTGGAGCCCGGAGGGATCGTGCCGGGGATGGAGTCGACCGTGGTCATGGGGTCCTCTCTGATCAGGCGTATACGTCGATGCCGCCGTGCGGCGACGAGGTCGGAGTGGGCGGAGCCTGCGGCCCCGGCGGTGCGGACGGTGGCGTCGGCTGCGCGCGCGGACCGGGTGCCTGCCGCTCGGCCTGACCGCCGAGGGTGCTCTGTCCGCCGGTCGGCGCGCCCTGCGACGAGGACGCGTCGGTGCCGGCGGACGCCAGGCTGAGCGTGGCCTGCGGCGCCGCGGCGGCGAGATCCCTGCGGAGATCCGACAGGATGGCTCGCAGCGCCTCGCGTCCGAGGTCGCCGGGCGCCTGCAGCTCGATGCGGATCGTGGCACCCGAGATGTGGGCACGAACCGTGACCGGCCCCAGGTTCTCGGGCGAGACCGTGAGGGTGAGGCGGTGATCGCCGTCGGCGGCCCTGGCGAGGGACAGCACGGGCGCCGACAGCTGGGGTAGGAGCGCCGGGCGCGCGGGCGTCGGCGGTGCCGTGGTGATCGGGGGCGACACGGGGGTGGTGCCGGCGGTGGGCGCCGGGCTCGCCGTCGCCGCGACGGCGTCCGCACCGGGGGCTGGTGCGGGGGCAGGCGCTGTGGCGGGAGCAGAGGTGGCTGCGGGCGGAGCGGGGAGTGCGGCGTCGATGCCGGGGTGGATGGGTGAGTCTGACGCCGGTGCGGGGGCGGGGGATGCGGACGGCCCCGCGGCGGGCGTCGGCTCCGCGCCGGAGGCGGTGGCGGATGCCGTGGTGCCGGTGGACGCGGAGGCGCCGGACGCGGATGCGGCTGCGGTCGCGGATGCCGTGGTGCCGGTGGTCGCGGAGGCCGCGGATGCGGAGGCCGCAGCTCCGGCCGAAGAGACCGCTGCCGTTGCCGCTGCCGCGCCCGCTGCCGCCGCAGAGCCCGAAGTGGCCGCGCCCGCGCCCGCTCCCGCCGCTGCCGTGCCGGGAACGGACGCAGCACCCGCGGGGACCCCCGCCCCCGTGGCGCTGGTCGACCTCGCTCCCGCGGAGGCCGCGGCCACCCCGGAGGCGTCCGTGGTCGTCGTGGTCCCCACGGACGCGGTGGCGGTCGTGTTCGCGTTCCCTGTGCCTGCGACCACGGGAACCGTGCCGGGGACGGTCGCGCCTCTCGCGGCATCGGCCGACCGGGCCGTCGCGCTCGCCGCCGCAGCCCCGGTTCCCCCGAGGCCCGCGGCGAGGTCGTCCACAGCAGCGTCGGCGTCGGAACCAGGAGCCGTCTTCGGATCGCCCCCGGCCGCGGTCGCCGCCACATCCGCGTCGACGGGCGTCGTCGGGTCCGCGCGCCCGGTCGCACCGCCGAGCGCGGGGGCGGCGCCGCCCGTGCCCGCAGCGGGCGGAGGCGTCGACGGGTCGAGCGCGCCCGTGCCGGCAGCGGTCGTGTCCCCGTGCGGCTGGGCGTCGCGCACTGCTCCGGGGCGTCGACGGTCGTCCGCGGTGCCGCTGGGGCGTGCGGGGCGCTCCGTGTCCCGTCCGACCAAGGGGTCGCGGCCGCGGTCGGATGCGGGGCGGGGGTCGCGGTCGGGGCGCGCGGTCTCGCGCACAGCAGCGACATCGTCGGCCCGTGCGGCGGTGGCCTGCCGGGTCGAGCGCGCGGCGTTCCCGAGCGCTTCCGCGAAACCCGTGGCGCCGGGGGAGACTCGGGCGGGGGAGGCGGGTCGAGCGGTGCGGGCATCGAGCGCGCCGCGGAGTTCCAGGCCGCTCATGGGCGATCCTCCGTCGAGCGTCGTGTCGCGATCTCGTCGAGCTCCGCCTGCTCGGCGTGCAGTTCCGCGGCCCTGACCTCAGCGGCATGACTCGTGGCGAGGCGCTCCAGCCCGCGGACCGTGCGGCGGGCCTCGGCGTGCTCCGTGCGGGCCGCGGTCACGGTCTCCTCCTGCAGCTCCGAGAGCGTGCGCAGGTCGGCCAGCATCGCCCGTCCGGCCACGCGGGCGGCGGCGAGGGCCGCGAGCGAGCGCACGTCGACCGCCTCGGTGTCCGCCGCGGACAGGTGGGCCCGCAGCGCCCGATCGCGGGCCTCCGTGTGCTGCGCGTCGATCACCGCGCGGGACAGCCGCTGGGCGGCGGCGCGCTCCTGGATCTCCCGCACCCGCAGGAGCCCGGCCAGCGAGAACGTTCTGCTCATGCGACCCCCTCGAAGGCACTGACCAGCGTCTCCAGCCGGCGCCAGGACTCATCGACCGCGCTGGTCTCGTCGAGCGGCTGCGTGAGGAAGGCGGAGATCGCGCGCTCGTGCGCGATGGCCGCGTCGATACGCGGATCGGCGCCCGAATGATACGCGCCGATGTCGATCAGGTCGGTGGCCCGGCGCCGGGCGGCCAGCACGGCGCGCAGGGTCGCCGCGTGCGCGCGCTGCTCCGGCGCGGTGATCTTCCCGGCCACGCGCGACACCGAGCCGAGCACGTCGATCGCCGGGTGGTGGCCGGACAGGGCGAGGGCGCGGTCGAGCACCACATGGCCGTCCAGGATCGAGCGGACCGCGTCGGCGATGGGCTCGTTGTGGTCGTCGCCGTCGACCAGCACGGTGTAGATGCCCGTGATGGAGCCGGTGCGGTCGGTGCCGGCGCGCTCCAGCAGCCCAGCCAGGACGGAGAACGTGGAGGGCGGGTAGCCCCGGGTCGCCGGCGGCTCGCCGGCGGACAGCCCGATCTCGCGCTGCGCCATGGCCACGCGGGTGAGCGAGTCCATCATGAGGATCGCGTGTGCGCCCTCGTCCCGGAACGCCTCCGCGATGCGCGTGGCCGTGAACGCCGCCCGGATGCGCGCCATCGCCGGCTGATCCGAGGTCGACACGATCACGACCGAGCGGGCGAGTCCCGCAGGCCCCAGGTCGTCCTCGATGAACTCGCGCACCTCGCGGCCGCGTTCGCCGACGAGCGCGATCACGGTGACCTCGGCCTCGGTGCCGCGCGCGATCATCGACAGCAGCGAGGACTTGCCGACGCCGGACCCGGCGAACAGCCCCACGCGCTGGCCGCGGCCCACGCTGACGTGGGTGTCCAGGGCCCGCACGCCGAGCGGCAGCGGCGTCGTGATGCGGTCGCGCTCCATGATCGAGGGCGTCGCGTGGTCGAGGCTCACGTGCGGTGCCGCGAGGGGGCCCTTGCCGTCGATGGGCCGCCCCAGCCCGTCCAGGATCCGCCCCAGCAGCGCCGGTCCCGTCGGCACCCGCACCGGCCCTCCGCTGCCGCGCACCGGCGCGCCCACGGTGAGACCGGCGACCGGGGCGAGGGGCATGCAGCGCAGACCGTCCTCGCCCGTGGCGACGACCTCGGCGTCGATGCCGCCGAGCGTCACGACGTCTCCGACGGCGCCGTCGAGGCCGCGCACCTGCACGCTCAGGCCGCGCACCTGGGTGACCTCGCCGATGCGCTCGGGTCGTACCGCCTCGCGCACGGCGGCCCAGGCGCTCATGTCGTGCTCCCGTCGAGCGCGCGCCGCGCGCGGTCGAACGCGTGGGAGACCCTGGCGTCGATCACGCCGTGTGCGAGTTCGCCGACCGCGTCGCCGCGGTCCAGGGTGGCGTCGGGCACGAGCGCGAAGCCGGAGGCGGAGAGCGCGGCGTCCTGCTCCAGCACGCGCAGGTCGTCGGGGTGCAGGTGCAGCGTGCGGATGTCGGCGGCAGCGGGGGAGGCGAGGACCCGCCGGGCGGCGGTCGCGGCGGCGGCGCCGGCCTCGGTGAGCTCGGCGGCGACGATCAGCTCGGCGAGCTCGATGGCGTGCCGCAGCACCTGCGTCGTCGCCGCGGCCTCCAGCTCCTGCTCGCGCGCGGCGAGGGACGCGGCGGCGGCCTGCAGCGCCGCGACGGCGGCGGCGGTGTCCTCGGCGCGGACGGCTTCTCGGGCGGCGCGCTGCTCCTCCGCGGCACGGGCGGCGGCCTCGGCCTCGGCGGCACCGGCGCGATAGCCGGCGGCGTGCCCCTCGGCGTAGCCGCGTCGACGCGCACGCTCCTGCTCGGCGCGGTGGTCGGTGCCGCCGAGGCGCGGGAACGCGGCGGGAGCGAAGGCGTCAGTAGACATACTCGTCCTCGTCAGCGCGCTGCACCGTGATGTCTCCTGCGGCCTCGAGCGCGCGGATCGTGCGGACGATCTCCGCCCGCGCCTCCTCGACCTGCGACATGCGCACGGGGCCCAGCGTGCGGGCCTCTTCGTCGAGGTTCTCCCTGTTGCGTTCGGAGACGTTGCGGCGGATGAGGTCGACGATCGGCTGCTGGGCGCCCTTGAGGGCGAGCGCGAGGGAGCGGATGTCCATGCCGCGCAGCACCCGCTGCGTGTCGCGGTCGTCGAGCTTGACGATGTCCGCGAACGTGAACATGCGCGAGCGGATGTCCTCCGCGAGAGCGCTGTCGCGGTCTTCGATGCTGGCCAGCAGGGCCTTCTCGATCGTGGCGCCGGAGCGGCCGATGATCTCCACGAGCGGTTCGACGCCGCCGAGCACCTCGGGCGCGTCCCGCGAGCCGAGGCTGCCGGTGCGGGCCTTGAGGGCGTCCGCGACGATCGCGATGGCCTCCTGCGAGGCGGTGCCCATGGTGGCGATGGCCTGGGCGACGTCGGTGCGTGCGGGGTCGGGCAGCGCGGCGAGCACGGCGGCCGCCTGGTCGGTCGGCAGGTGCGCGAGCACGAGGGCGACGGTCTGCGGCAGCTCGCCGTCGAGCAGCGTGGACAGGTGTGCGGGATCGGCCGAGCCGAGGAAATCGAAGGAGGCGCTCATCGACGTGGACCCCACCCGACCGAGCACGGCCGCGGCGCGCTCGGCGCCGAACGACGCCTCCAGCAGCCCGGCGGCGATGTCGCGGCCCCCGCGGGCGGGTGGGAGGTGCCCGGCGGCGATGCGGTGGAACTGCCCGAGCGCCTGCGCCGTGGTCTCCGTGTCGAGGTCCTGCAGCCCGATGATCTCAGCGGCCACGGCTTCCGCCTCGGCCTCGGACAGGTGCTTCATGACCTCGACGGCCTGGGCGCGGTCGAGGTTCATGAGCACGACGGCCGCGGTCTGGCGATCGGTCAGGCCGCTCATGCGTGCGACCTGTCGTCGATGAGGGTGCGCAGCAGCTCGGCGGTGCGCTGCGGGTCCTGACGCGTGAGGGCGCCGATCTCCGCGCGGCGGCGCTCCAGGCTGACCTGGGCCGGCTCCGGGTCGGGCTCGGGGTCGAGGTCGGGCGTGGCCTCCAGGAACGCGAGGGGCGTGGTGGGGGCCTCCAGCACGGCGGTGGGCGCCTCGGCCGACAGGGCGGACAGGGCGGGCGGCCGGTCGCCGAACAGCTGGTCGAACTCCTCGACGCCTCCGGCCTTGCGGCGGGCGCGGATGATCAGCCAGGCGACCGCGGCCACGAGCGGGATGGCGATCGCGGCGGCGATGATGATCGTGTTGAGCAGGGCGCCCTGGCGCGCCGCCTCCTCCGCCTCCTTCGCGGCCTGCAGCGCGGCCTGCGCGGACTCGGCGTCGGTCTTGCTGAAGGAGACGAGCTCGACGGTGAGGTCGTCGCCCCGGGCGCGGTCGATGCCGGCGGCGGTGGCGACGAGCTCGCTGAGCTGGGCGGAGCTGAGGTCGCCCCCGGCACCGGAGTCCACCGCAACCGACACGGACTGGCGCAGCACGGTGCCCGCGGGGGTGGAGGTGCTCTGCGTCGCCTTGTTGACGGCGTTGGTGCGGGCTTCCTCGGTGGCGGTGTACGTGCCGTCGCCGTTCTCCGACGGCACGGCGATGTTGTCGGGGCCGAGCACGCCGGCGTTCGAGGAGGAGCCGTTGCTGTTCTGCTCGCGGATCTCCTCGGTGAGCGGCGGCGCGCCCTCGGCGGGGGTGTAGGTCTCCTCGATGCGCTCGTTCACGGACCGGTCGATCTCGGCCACCACGGTCACGGTGGCGTTGCCGGGCCCGACGACCGTGTCGAGCATCTGCTGCACGCTGGCCGCGACCCTGGCCTCGTAGTCTCCGGCCTGCTGGTCGATGCCGCCCGTGGAGCCGACGCCGACGGCCGACAGCGTGCGCCCGGTCTGATCGACCACGGCCACGTTCTCCGGCTTCATGCCGCTGACCGCCGCGGAGGTGAGGTGCACGATCGCCTCGACCTGCTTGGGGTCCAGCGTGCTGCTGCCCGCCGTCTCCACGAACACCGACGCCGTCGCGTCGATCTTCTCCGAGACGAACACGCTCTCCTCGGGGATCGCGAGTTGCACCGATGCGGCCGAGACGCCGTCGATCGCGGAGATCGTCGCGGCGAGCTCGCCCTCGATGGCGCGCTTGTAGGTGACCGACTGCTGGAACTCGGACGTGGTGACGCCCATGTCGTCGAGCAGGGAGTAGCCGGCCGATCCGGCGCTGGGCAGCCCGGCGGAGGCCGCGACGAGGCGCTGGTCGTAGACGTCCTTCTCCGGCACGAGCACGGTGGCCCCGCCGTCGGCGAGCTCGTAGGGAACGGAGGCGGAGCGCAGCTGCTCGACCACGGCGTTCGCATCGGAGGCGCTCAGCCCGGAGAACAGGGGTGTGTAGGTGGGGCGGCTGAGCCAGGTGGTCAGCGCGATGACGCCGAGGGCGAGCACGGCGATGCCGATGATGGCGATGGTGCGCTGCGCGAGCGTGAACCCGGCGATCACGCGCCGGATCCGCTGGAACGCGCCGGCGACTGCCGGGGGCATCAGGCCTGCATCCGCATGATCTCGTTGAACGCGTCGACGCCCTTGTTGCGCACGGCGGCGACGAGTTCGAGGGTGACCGCCGCGCGGGAGGACGCGATCATGGCGGCGTGGATGTCCTCCAGGTCTCCCGTGACGGCGGCGACCTTGAGCTTGTCGGAGTCGGACTGCAGCGAGCGCAGCTCGTCGATCGCGCCGGTGATGCTGTTCGCGAACGCCGTGTCGTCGCCGGTCTTCGCGCCCGTGACCGGGGAGGTGGTGAGGCCGAGGGAGGAGGCGACCGCCTCGATGCCAGAGATCGCGCTCATGCGTTGCGTCCGATCTGCAGGGCCGATTCGTAGGTCGTGCGGGCGCGGTCGACGATGGCGGCACTGGCCTGGTAGCCGCGCTGCGCGAGGATCAGCTGGCTCATCTGGTCTCCGAGGTCGATGTCGGGGTAGCGCACGTAGCCGGCGGCGTCGGCGAGCGGGTGGTCGGGCTGGTGCACGAGGCGGCCTTCGGCGCTGCCCTGCACGGTGCCCGCGACGTACACGCCGGGGGACTGCGCGCCGCTCTGCGCGAGGATGTAGCGCGCCCGGAACGCGGCCCCGTCGGTCGCGGTGACCGTGTTGATGTTGGAGATGTTGTCGCTGATGGCGTCGAGCCACTTGCGGTGCACGGTCAGGCCGGTGCCGGCGATGCCGATCGCGTCGAAGGTCATGAGGTCCTCATCGCGGTGCGCATCGACGAGAACGAGCCGTTCACGGCCTGCGTGGCGAACTGGTAGCGCAGCATGGTGTCGATGCTGGAGAGCGTCTCGGTGTCGAGGTTCACGTTGTTGCCGTTGAGCCGGGTGGGCTCCAGCGAGGTGCCGACGGTCGCGGTGACCCGGCCGTCCCCGCGGGCCACCGAGTCGGCGAGCGCCTCCTCGAACCGCACGCGCTTGGCGTGGTAGTCGGGGGTGTTGATGTTGGCGATGTTGTCGGCGATGGCGCGCTGGCGCAGCGAGAGTCCATCGAGCGCGCTCGACAGCGCGGTGATGGTCACAGAGTCGAACACGAACCGGCTCCCCGTGTGTGGGTGGAAGTGGCCGATCCCTGGCCGAGTCTTGCGAGCCATCCGTGCTCACGGTGCACTGTCGGCCGCCGCGACGGTTTCGTTAGGAGTCCGTTCAGCCGTCCACGTCGAGGTAGGCGGGCGCGTCGGGAGGCTGCGGGGCCGGCACGCGCCGGACGGCGCCGAGGTGCTGGCGCAGACCGTCGAGGTCGGTGCGGGTGCGGTCCATGGCGGCACGCTGTCTGTCGATCACCGCGCGTGCGCGATCGGCGAGGTGTGCGGGCAGCGGGGTCTCCGGCTGCGTCCACGGCTGCAGGTCGTGCGCGGCGGCTGTGCCCTCCGGCGCGTCGAGGATGCGGTTCGCGTCCTCCTCCATGCGGTCCAGCAGCTGCTCCCAGTGCTCCGCGCTCACCCGCGGCCCTCCGCGAGCGACCGGGATGCCTCGTGCCAGGCGTCGCGTAGCGGCGCCACGATCTCGCGGCAGGCGTGGGTGCGTTCGGGGTCGCGGCCGATGTTCGCGCCGATCAGCGTCTGCGTCAGGTACACGTAGAGCGAGCGGAGGCCGGCGCTGCCGCTCCACTCGTCCGTCAGCGAGGAGGTGAGCTCGGCGACGATGGCCTGCGCATGCTGCAGCTGCGCATGCGCCTCGGTCCAGTCCGCGGCGCGCTGGGCGGTCTCTGCGCGCTCGATGTCGAGCAGCAGCCGGTCGTAGAGCATGGTGACCAGGCGCTCCGGCGGGGCGGAGAGGATGGCGTCCTCGCGGTAGCGCTGCTGGGCGCGCAGGGCTGCATTCATGCTCATGACCCCGAGCCGGAGCGGCTGCTGGGCAGCGCGCTGATCTGCGAGGCGAGGTACGACGACTGCGACTGCATCTCGGAGAGCATGACCTCGAGGCGGGCGTAGGTGCGCTCCAGCGAGGCCTTGCGCTGTGCGAGGCGGACGTCCCACCGCTGCATCTGCTCGCCGAGGCTCTTGACCTCGCTCTCCTGGCCGGTGATGCGCGAGGTGAGCAGGCCGTCGTACTTGTCGGAGTAGGCGGTCGCGGTCTGCTCGATGCGGGCGGCGACGGCGGTGACGAGTCCGCCCACCGCGTCGGGGTCCTTCGCGAGCGCTTCCGCGAACTTCTTCTCGTCGAAGGTGAGCTTGCCGTACATGTCGGTCGAGATGCCGATGCTGGACGGGGAGACGCCGTCGACGGGGAGCTGCACGGCGTCGGCGAGTGCGGTGCGCATGGCGCGGATCGTGCTGTCGCCGGTGAAGACGCCCAGGGTCGTCTTCTCCCCTTGAGCGCCGGCGACGGTGGCCTTCGAGCCGTTGTCGATGCGGGTGAAGATGTCGGTGACGAGGGCGATGAAGTCCTTCGTCGCGGTGGTGCGGGCCGCGCTGTCGACCGCGACCGTGACGGTGACCGGGGTGGGGGAGGCGGTGGAGACGGTGACGTCGACGCCTTCGAACAGATCGGTGAAGGTGTTGCTCGCCGAGGTGAGCACCTGTTCGGCGCCGGTGCCGGCCCACAGGCGGACCTGGGCGTCGGTGCCGGTGGCGATCACGGCGGCCCCGGTCTCGGTGGCGAGGTCGACGGCGGTTCCCCCGGTCACGGCGGCGAGGTCGCCGCGGTAGACGCGGAACTGGCCCGCCTGGCCGGACTCTTCGGCGCGCAGCTGAAGGCGGTGCAGGGGGTTTCCGTCGGCGTCGCGTCCTGCGGGCACCGCGGTGGCGACGATGCCGGTGTCGGCGTCGTTGATGGCTTGGGCGATGTCCTGCATCGACGAGGAGTCGGCCTGGATCTGCACGCGCTCCCCTGCCGCGTTCTCCAGGGTGAGCACGGGCGGGTCGGCGGGCCAGCTCCGCGCGGCGGCGGTGATGACGGTGTGGCTCTGGGCGACGCGGTCCACGACGATGTCGGTGGAGAGGGGGACGGCTCCCGCGCGCAGCGCGACCTTGACGGTCTCCGACGACGCAGCGCCGGTGAAGCGGTCGAGGCCGCCGGGGACGGCGGCCTTCTCGGCGGCGGCCGCGAGGTTCTGCACGGCCGTATTCAGTGTGCGCAGCTGCGTCATGACGACGTTCTTGTCGTCGATCTTGGCCTTGAGCAGCGTGCGCGGGATCGCGTGCACGTCCATCAGCGCCTTGATGACCTCGGTGGTCTTCAGGCCGGAGACGAGGCCGTCGAGCGAGAGCGACATGCGGATTCCCTTCGGTGCGGAAGGGCCCGGGCGACGGTCGCGCCGTCACCCGGACCCCGGTGTGGTTCCGTGCTGCGGTGTGGATCAGCGCAGCAGCTGGAGCACGCCCTGGTTGGCCTGGTTGGCCTGCGCCAGCATCGCCGTTCCCGCCTGCGACAGGATGTTCGCCGACGTGAACTTGACCATCTCGGACGCCATGTCGGTGTCGCGGATCCGGCTCTCGGCGGCGGCCAGGTTCTCGGCCGACACGTTGAGGCTGTTGATGGTCGACTCGAAGCGGTTCTGCAGCGCACCGTAGCCGGCACGTGCCGTCGAGACCGCCTGGATCTGCGTGTCGATGCCCGCGAGCGCCGCACCGTAGGTCGCCGCGTCGGTCATGGTGCCGGCGAGCGTCTCGATGGTGGTGCCGAGGTTGGCGAAGTTGGTCAGGCCGACCGAGATCTGGTCCTCGGCGGCGACCGCGCCCGCACCCACCTGGAACGTCAGCGTCGTGCCGCCCGAGAGCAGCTTGATGCCGTTGAAGTTGGTGCTGTCGGCGATCCGAGTGAGCTCGTCGGCGAGGGCGCCGATCTCGGTCTGGATCGCTTCGCGCGACTTCGCGTTGTTCGAGTCGTTCGCGCCCTGAGCGGTCAGGTCGCGCACGCGCTGCAGGATGGAGTGCACCTCGGTCAGGGCGCCTTCTGCGGTCTGGATGACCGAGATGCCGTCCTGGGCGTTGCGAGCCGCGACGTTCAGGCCGTTGACCTGCGAACGCAGGCCCTCGGAGATCGCGAGGCCGGCGGCGTCGTCCGCTGCGCGGTTGATGCGGAGACCGCTCGAGAGCTTCTCGAGCGACTTCGACAGGTCGTTCTGCGTGTTGGACAGGTTGCGGTAGGCGTTGAGCGCGCCCACGTTGGTGTTGATCTGCATACCCATGAGGGTTTCCTCCGTGATGTGATGAACAGGGGACCGTCCGTGGTCTCCTGTCCTCACCTATCGGCGGAGGCGGCGGCGGCGTTAGCCGCGCAGGGCTACGCGGGCGCGGGCGTGCGGAACACCTCGCCGATCCTGGCCCCGGCGGCCTCGGCGATGCGGGCGAAGTAGGCGTCGCGCGCGGCGGGGGAGACGCGCGTCGTCGCGGTCGGCTCCGTGTTCCCTTCGGCGAAGTAGCGGTCCAGTGCGTCCCTCAGCAGGCGCACGGCCTCGGAGCGCTGCTGCGACACCGCGGAATGCGTGACGCCGAGCTCTTCGGCGATCTCTTTCACGGCACGCTCCTCGATGTACACGGCGGTCACGATGCGGCGCATGCGCTCCGGCAGTGCGGCGATCGCGTGCTCCAACACCTCGCGCCGCTCGCCGACGAGCGCGGACTCCTCCGGGAGGGGGATGTCGGCGACGATGTCGCGGGCGGCCGGGTCGTCGAGGGGGGACACCGTGCGGGCGGCATCGGCGAGGGCTTCGCTGACCGCCTCCTTCGGCGAGCCCATGGCGGTGGCGATCTCGGCGACGGTCGCGGTCCTGCCGAGCGCCGCGGTGAGGGTGTCGCGCACGGCGACGGTCTCCTTGATGCGCTTGCGGATGCCGCGGGACGCCCAGTCCATGGCCCGCATCTCGTCGGCGAACGCGCCGAGGATGCGCCGCCGGGCGTACGCGCCGAACGGGACGCCGAGCGCGGGGTCGTACGCGTCGGCTGCGGTGACGAGCGCGAGCGCGCCGACGGCGGCGAGCTCCTCGCGGGGGATGTGGGTTGCCCGAGCATGGGTGTCCGCAGCGAGATAGCCGACCAGGGGGAGGTTGGCCTCGACGAGGCGGTTGCGCTCAGCGCGCGACGACATGGGGGATGATCCACCTCTCTGGATGCACTCCGGAAGCTCCATGGCGAGGAGCAGATGCACATATCACATAAGGCGCGATCTGTACATGGGGAGAACTGCCCACCGCCGTTCCACATAGTAACCTTATGGGCGCGGCGGCCGATAGAGACTTATGAACCGTTAACAGGCGGGTCGATCGCACCGGCGTTGGGGCGGGGGATCGCTGGGGAACAAGGGGATCATGGGAGCCAACGAACTATCGATGCAGCTATGGAGAGAGCGTGAGCTCCTCGAGATGCTGCTTTTCAAGCTCGACGAGCAGCAGCTGCTGCTCGCCGCAGGCCGTTCGCACTGGATACAGTTTGCGGCACGCGAGATCGATCAGGTACTCGATCGGCTGCGCAGTGCCGGATTGGCGCGCGCGGTCGAGGTCGCCGGGGTCGCCCAGGAGTGGGGCGTCGCGGAAGAGGACGCCACGATCAAGGAGCTGATCGCCCACGCCCCCGAGGGGGCCTGGGGCGATGTGCTGTCCGACCACCTGCGCGCGCTCGTGCGGCTCACCGCGGAGGTCGAGCAGATACGCGACTCCACCGCCGAGCAGCTCAGCGGCGTGCTCCGCGCCACGCAGGAGACCATCGCCGCGCTCGGTCTGGAGACCGGCGAGTACACGACCCGCGGGGATCGCGCCCGCGAGGACGCCGCCCGCATCATCGACACCGAGATGTGACCGAGAGGGGATCATGTCGACCTTCAGTGGATTGACCACGGCCGCCAGCGGGCTCGCCGCGGCGCGCCGCGGCATGGACGTGGTGGGGCAGAACATCGCCAACCAGAAGACCGAGGGGTATACGCGGCAGCGTGTGGAGACCTCGGCGATCGCCGCCGTCGCCCACACGGGCCGCTTCAGCATGGGCGCCCTGCCGGGGCACGGCGTCTCGGTCGACGGGGTGGCGCGGCTCGGTGACGCGCTGCTCGACGCGAGGGTGCGCGACACCCTCGCCGCGTCCGGCTACTGGTCGACGCGAGCGCTCGCCGCGACGACCGCCGAGCGGGGTCTCGCGGAGCCAACCGAGAACGGGCTGGCGAACCGCCTGACCACCTTCTGGGCGGGCTGGCAGGATCTCGCGAACACCCCCGACTCCGGGGCCGCCGCCTCGAGCGTGCTGGAGTCGGCGAAGGAGCTCGCGGCGCACATCGCCGGGGGCTACCGTGCCGTCGCCGGGCAGTGGGTCGGCGCCCGCGGCACGGCCGAGCGGACGGTCAGCCAGGTCAACGCCGCCGCCGACCAGATCGCGGCGCTCAACAGCGAGATCCGGGACGCGCTGGCCTCCGGGCGCTCGGCGAACGAGCTGCTGGACCGCCGCGGTGTGCTCGCTGAGGACGTGGCACGGCTGACGGGCGCCACGGCCTCCGTGGAGAGCGACGGCACCCTCACGGTCCGCATCGGCGGGAACGCGCTCGTGGCCGGCGGCGACGCCAGACACCTCACGCTCACCGGTCCCACGTCGATCGACGCCGGGCAGCGCGTCGGCGTGATCTGGGAGTCGGCGCCCGACCTGCCCGTCGCGGTGGACGGCGGCGAGCTGGGCGGTTCGCTCTCGGTGCTCGCGCCCGCCGCGGACGGCGGGATGCTCGCGCAGCTGGCCGCGACCTACGACCGGGTGGCGACCGCGCTCGCCGAATCCCTGAACGCACAGCACCGTGCCGGGGTCACGGCTACCGGCCAGTCCGGCGGAGACTTCTTCACACTGCCGACCACGGGGTCGGCGGCGCTCGGCCTGCGGGTGGCCGTCACCACGCCGGCAGAGCTGGCGCTCGCCACCCCGGGCGGCGGCCCCAAGGACTCCGGCAACGCCGACCTGATCTCCCAGATCGGGATGCGCGCGACCTCGCCGGATGCGCTGTGGACGGATCAGGTGACCAGGTTCGGCGTGACCACCGCCGCCGACGTGCAGCGCGCGACGGTGTCGGAGTCGGCCGCGGTGGGCGCGATCGGAGCGCAGCAGTCGGTCGCCGCCGTCGACGGCGACGAGGAGACCATCAGTCTGCTCACCTACCAGACCGCGTATCAGGCGGCCGCCCGTGTGCTGACCGCCGTGGACGAGGCCCTCGACGTCCTCATCAACCGCACGGGCGTCGTCGGACGCTGATCGGAGAAGCATCGTGATCTCTCGCGTGACCCAGTCGACCATGACGCAGTCGGCCATGCGGCAGCTGCAGGCCAACCTGTCCGAGCTCGCCCGCCTGCAGGATCAGGCGACGTCGCAGAAGGCGTTCGCCACGCCTTCGGAGGACCCGACGGCCGCGGCCGCCACGCTCGCGCTGCATGCCGAGCAGCGCCGCACCGAGCAGTACGCGCGCAACATCGACGACGGCCTGGCCTGGGTGACGGCGGCCGACACCGCCATCACCGCCAGCACCGCCCTGCTGTCCCGCGTGCGCGACCTCACCGCCCAGGGCGCGAACGACGGCGCGCTCGACGCGGCGGCGAAGGAGGCGCTGGCCGTGGAGCTCGAAGGCATCCGCGACGAGCTGCTCGCGCAGGCGAACACCCGGCTGCTCGGCCGCTCCGTGTTCGCCGGCACCTCGGACACCGCCGCGTTCGGTGCCGGCTACGCGCACAGCGGTGTGGCCGGAGCCGAGGTCACCCGCCGGGTGTCCGACGCGGCCTCGGTGCGCGTCGACACGGACGGCGCCGCGGTGTTCGGCACCGGCGACGACTCGGCGTTCGCGCTGGTCGACCGGATCGTGGCGGACCTGCGCTCCGGCACCAATGTCGGCCCGCGGCTCGGGGAGATCGACGCCCGCCGCACGGCCATGCTCGGGGTGCAGGGCTCCGTCGGCACCCGCCAGTCCCAGATCGAACGCGCCAAGGAGGCGGCAGTGCAGAATTCCGTGTCCCTCGAGTCCCGCCGCGCGGCGGTCGAGGACGTCGACTCGGTCGAGGTGCTCATCCGCCTCCAGGCGCAGGAGCTCGTGTACCGGTCCGCTCTCGCAGTGAACGCGCGCGTGCTGCAGCCCTCGCTGATGGACTTCCTGGGATGACCGCGGCGCTCACCTTCACGGCCCCGCCGCCCGGACTCGCGCCGCACGTGGACTTCTCGCTCGCCCCGATCGACGGCGCGGACGGGCTGTTCGCCCTGCGGGCGGTCGCCGACGAGGCGCTGCGGCTGTACCTCGTCGACCCGAACACGGTTCTCGCCGAGTACGCGCCCACCCTGACAGACGCGCAGGTCGACGACCTCGCGCTGGGGTCGCCCGACGACGCACTGCTCCTCGTGGTCGCCCATCCCTCCGCCGAGGGCGTGAGCGTGAACCTGCTCGCACCGGTCGTCGTGAACAAGACGACCGGTACCGCGGCACAGGTCATCCTGGAGGATCAGGACTACCCGGTGCGGGCGCCGCTGGGCTGACGCGCGGCCCCGTCGTGCCGGGCGGCGCGGGGCGGGCGGCGACTACCCTGGAGGGGTGATCCTCGCTGTCGACACCTCTCTTGGCACCGCCGTCGCGCTCATCGACCAGGACGGGACCCTGCGCGCGGAGGCCGCCACGACGGACCCGCTCGGGCACGCCGAGGTGATCGGCGATCTGCTGCGCGACGTGCTGCGCGGGGAGGACGGCGGGGCCATCACCCACGTCGTGTCCGGCATGGGTCCCGGCCCGTTCACCGGGCTGCGCATCGGGATCGCCGCCGCACGCACGTTCGCCCTGGGCCGCGGCATCCCCGTGGTGCCGGTGCCCAGCCACCTGGCGGCGGCGCTCACGGCCATGCCGGAGTCGTCCGGCCCGTTCGCGGTCGTGACGGACGCACGCCGCCGCGAGGTCGCCGTCACGGTGTTCGACGGCCTCGACGCCGACGGGCTCCCCGTGGTCGCGGCCGCCACGGTGCTCGTCCGTGCGGCAGACGCCGATTCACACCTCGCCGGCATCGCCCGGATCGACGTCGCCGCGCTCTCCGCCGCCGACCTGGCGCGCGTGGGCGCACGGGCGCTCGCCGCCGGGCGCACGCTCGCCGGCGAGGAGCCGCTGTACCTGCGTCACCCCGACGTGACGCTGCCCGGGGCACCGAAGAAGGTGGGCGCATGACGCTGCGCGACGCGACGCCCGACGACCTCGATGCGATCATGGCGATCGAGGAGCGGTCGTTCCCGACCGACGCCTGGAGCCGGGAGACCATGCGCAGCGAGCTCGCCGGCCCGCACGGCCGCTATCTGGTCGACGAGCAGGGCGGCGAGGTCGTCGGCTACGGCGGAGTGCGGGCGCTGCCGGGCGGCGCGGACGCCGACATCCAGACCATCGCGCTCGACGCCGCGCTCCGCGGCAGGGGAAGGGGGCGCGCGCTGCTGCGAGCCCTGCTCCGCGCGGCGGCGGAACGGGGGGCCAGGGAGGTGTTCCTGGAGGTCAGGGCCGACAACCCGACCGCGGAGGGCCTGTACCGGGCCGAGGGCTTCGAGGAGATCGGCAGGCGACCCCGCTACTATCAGCCGGACGGCGTCGACGCGATCGTGATGCGTCTGGACCTGCGCCGCCACCCGGTGCCCGCCGACACCCCCGAGGAGGCGAACGCATGAGCGAGCCGCTGGTGCTCGGCATCGAGACGAGCTGCGACGAGACCGGGATCGGCATCGTCCGCGGCCGCACCCTGCTGTCCAACACGATCGCGTCGAGCATGGACGAGCATGCCCGCTACGGCGGCGTGGTGCCCGAGGTGGCCGCCCGCGCACATCTGGAGGCGCTGCAGCCGACCATCGATGCCGCGCTGGCCGAAGCCGGAGTGGGCCTGGACGACCTCGATGCCATCGCCGTGACGAGCGGTCCGGGACTGGCGGGCGCGCTCATGGTGGGTGTCGGCGCCGCCAAGGGGCTGGCGGTCGCGCTGGACAAGCCGCTGTACGCCGTGAACCATCTGGTCGGGCACATCGCCGCCGACATCCTCACACCAGAGTCGGAGCCGCTGGAGTACCCGACGATCGCGCTGCTCGTCTCCGGCGGGCACACCTCGCTGCTGCACGTGCGCGACCTCACGACCGACGTCGAGCTGCTGGGCGAGACGGTGGACGACGCGGCGGGCGAGGCGTTCGACAAGGTCGCGCGGCTGCTGTCGCTGCCGTACCCCGGAGGCCCGGAGATCGACAGGGCCGCGGTGGGCGGCGATCCCGATGCGATCCGCTTCCCCCGCGGGCTCTCCCGGGCGTCCGACCTCGCGAAGCACCGTTACGACTTCTCGTTCTCCGGACTGAAGACCGCGGTGGCCCGCTGGGTGGAGCGGTTCGAGGCCGATGCCGCCGCCGGGCCCGACACCCCGCCGCTGCCCATCGCCGACGTGGCGGCGAGCTTCCGCGAGGCGGTCGTCGACGTGCTCGTGACGAAGGCGCTCGCCGCGTGCGCGGATCTGGGCGTGCCGCGGCTGCTGCTCGGCGGCGGCGTGATCGCGAACCGCCGGCTGCGCGAGGTCGCCCTGGCACGGGCGGAGCAGGCGGGGGTGACCGTGCGGATCCCGCCGCTGTCGCTGTGCACGGACAACGGGGCCATGATCGCGGCGCTCGCGGCGGAGCTGATCGCCTCGGGGCGCCCCGCCTCGACACTCGCCTTCGGCGCCGACTCGACGCTGCCGGTGACCGAGATCCAGGTCGCGGAGGCGGTGCCCGCATGAGCGACCTCCCCGGGGTGCCGCTGCCGGAGCGACCGGCTCCGCAGGCGCGGGTCGAACGGGCGAGCGGCCAGGTCGAGCGCCCGGCGGGTGCGGCCCGTCTCCCCGGGGCTCCGCGTGAGGGGTACACGAAGCTGCCGACCGGCCCGGTCGGGATCGAGCCCGTGGTGGTGACCGGACCGGATCTCGATCACGACGGTGTGCGCGAGTGGGAGCCGAGCGAGGAGCGGGCGCCCGTCGACGACACGCGCCTCGCGCCGTGGGCGCTGCTCGCGGCGATCGTCGCCCTGGGCGCGTCGTTCTTCGTGGGGTGGGGCATCCCGGTCGCGGTGGTCGCTGTCATCGCGGCGATCATGTCGCTGCGGCGGCCCGTGGAGAACCGGGCGATGGCGCGGTGGGCGCTGGCGCTGGGGCTGCTGGCCACGGTGTACAGCCTGGCCTGGCTGGTCTGGGCCGGCATGCAGTTCGAGAAGCTCGGGTGAGGCGATGTCGGCGGCGGGCGGGGGCGACGAGCTGCGGGCTCTGCGGCGGAAGGCCTGGGGGCGCGACGCAGGGCTGAGCTCCGCCGAGTCCGCCCGGCTGCAGGAGCTCGAGGAGCAGGCCGCGCGGGGCGCTCGCGGGCCGGCGACGGAGGCAGCGAGCGCGGAGAGCGACGCGGCGCAGTCGATGACGACGGACGGCCTGCCGGGGCAGACGGGGCTCGCGTTCGTGGTGCCTCCGCTCCCCGGGTCCGGAAGCGCCGTCGAGACGGAGGTCGCGGGCGCGGGCGCGGGCGTGGGCGCGGACGGATCGAGGGATGCAGCACACGGTCAAAGCTCACAGCTCCGCGCGACCGGCCGCCCGCCCTCGGATGCGCGCGCATCCGGCAAGGCAGCCCGCGTCGCGGGACCCTCGGGCGCCGACCAGGACGGGGAGGGCTCCGCTGCCGGAGGTGTCGTCCGGCCGGACGGAGCCGCCGCAGGGTCTGCCGGGCGGCCACGCCCCCTCGTGCTCGCGCTCGCAGCGGCAGCACTGCTCCTCGGCGGCGGCGGTATCGGCTGGATGCTGGCCGGGGGAGCCGTCGGCGAGGCCGTGCTGCTCAGCCCGCAGCAGCAGGCGTGGCAGGACGACATCGTCGCCTCCGGGCAGTACGACGCCGGTTCGGTGCGTGCGGTCACGGTCGCGGAGGAGACGGTGGTCTGGACCGCGACGCAGGACCAGCACGAGCGGACCTGCCTGATCCTCGGCACCGGCGACCTCACGATGCCGAGCTGCGACCGCACCTCCTCCGTCGCCGAGCGGGGCCTGTACGGCTCGATCCACCTGGGGACGGACGGAGACCTGCAGCGACAGCTGAGCGCCCAGCTCCTGCTGACGGCGTCGGGGGAGCCCGCGGTCGCCGTCAGCGCCTCCGACTACACCACCGACGTCACCGCGATCGAGTACGCGAACGAGGACGAGACGCGCACGGCACGCCGTCTCGCGGAGGAGGGCTTCGATCCCGGATCGATCTGGGTGGCCGGCTACGACGGCGACACCCCGATCTGGACGGCCTCGCAGCTCGAGAGCGGGCGACAGTGCCTGATCCACGACGGCTCCACGCCGGATTCGCCCATGGCGTGCGAGACGGTGGAGACCCTCGGCGAGTACGACAGGGGGCTGATGCTGGAGGTGACCGACCCGCAATCGGGCGCGCTCACCCGGTACGAGATCCCGTGGAGCCGGGGGCCGTCCACCCTCGTGATCACGCGCGAGGGAGGTGCTGAAGGTGCTGGGGGCGACTGAGTCGTCGCACGCGGGGCCGCGCGACGAGGACCGAGCGCTGGCGCAAGACCGAGCGCTGGCGCAGGAGAGGCGCGCCCTGGAGCGCAAGGCGTACAGCCGCGACGGACGACTCACGGCTCCCGAGGCCCGTCGGCTGCACGAGCTGCAGGAGCGCGCCAGGGCGGCGGGTGCGCAGGCGGGGTCTGCCGGCGACGCCGCGAGCACCGCACAGCGGGGCGAGAGCTCTCGCGGTGCCGCCGGCACCTCGACTGCGGAGTTCGGCTCGGCGGAGACCGCCAGCGGAGAAGGCGCTCCCGCCTGGTCCGCGATCAGCGAGGACCCCTCGCCGGTCGCGCAGCACGGGCTTCCCACCGCGGGAGCCGATCGAACCCCGGGCGCTTCGGCGCGGGCCGTTGCCGAGGCTCAGGGAACGCCGCCCGGTGGTCCGGGGGACGTGCGGTCCACCGGCGCAGCGGCACCGGGCGGTGGGACGACGTCGACCCTTGCCACCCCCGGCGCCACCGGCGCCCCCGGCGCAGCGGCGAGCTCCCGCGGTGCCCCCCGCGCACACGTGCGCGCGGGCGTGCGACCGATGCTGCACGATCTCCGCGGACATATCGCCGCCACCCTGACCGCGTCGGCACTGCTGCTGGCGCTCGCGGTGGGGGCCGGCTGGCTGCTGTTCGCGCCGCGTGACTCGGGACCCCCGCTCACCGCGGAGCAGCAGCAGCGCCGGGCGCAGCTCGAGGCCGAGGAGGACTACGACCAGGGCTCGGTCCGCGCCGTCGCCGAGAGCGAGGGCGCACTGGCCTGGTTCGCGACACAAGACCAGGCGAAGAAGCTGTGTCTGATCCTCGACGTGGAGGAGCAGTCGCAGGCGATCTGCCAGGCCGCGGAGGACGCGGGGCTCGGGCTCGGCGTCATGGTGCCGGTGCCGTCAGCGGCGGGCACGGACGACGAGGGCATGAGCCTGCAGGAGCACGTCGCCGGCACGCTGCTGATGTCCGCGGAGGGTGAGCCGATGGTGAGCATCCAGCGCTGGAGCATGAGCAGCTCGCTGGTGTCGCAGTTCGACGGACCGCAGCGCGATCGTGCCGAGCAGCTCGTGGACGAGGGCTTCGACCTGGGGCTGTCGCTCGCGGGGTTCTTCCGTGAGGAGCCGGTGTGGATCGGGGACCGCACGTCCGAGAGCGGCGTCACGGAGAAGTGTCTGATCGTGGACGCCGACGACTCGCAGGCGTGCGATCCGATCGGGGATGCCCTGGAGCGCGGGCTGGGCGTGCAGGTGACCGATGTGGATCAGGCGTCAGGAGACGTGCTCGCCGTGTCCGTGGTCCAGGTCGCGTTCACGCGACAGCAGGTGCCGTACCTCACGGTGACCGCAGGAGCAGTCGTCGCCGCTGCCCCCTCCGCAGGCCCCTCCGGAGAGTCGTACCTGGTCACGACGGGCCCGCCGGGCGATCCGATCCGCGTCGACATCCCGGGCCTCGACCCCGACGGCTGAGCGGCGGGTCAGTCGGCGGCGGCCACGCGGTCGGCGAGGATGGCGCGGCGCTGGTCGCCGATCCGTGCCAGCACCAGCGTGGCCTCCTGGTCGCCGCGCAGCGTGAGCGTGCGCCGGAACGCCGCCGGGTCCACGTCGACGCCGCGCTTCTTGATCTCCAGGCGCCCGATGCCGTTCGCCTTGAGGCTCGCATTGATGGCCTTGGCGTTCATGGGCAGGGTCTCCCGCACGCGGAAGGACTGCACGAACGGCGAGGTGAGCGCCGCGTCCGAGGTGAGGTACGCGATCCGAGGGTCCAGCATGCCTGCGTCGAGGCTGCGGGCCACGTCGCCGATCAGTCGTGCGCGGATCACGGCGCCGTCCGGCTCGTGCAGGTAGGCGCCGAGCGCGCGGACCGGGGCGTCTGCGGCGTCGGCCGCCGCGGTGAGCTCGTGGCTGCGGTCGCCGCGGATCACGAGGGCGGAGCGCCGGACGCCCTCGCGGGCGAGTTCGCGGGTCCACACCACGAGCTCGACCACGCTGCCGTCGGCGCTCACCCACTGGGTCTCGGCGTCGGCGGGCAGCGCGTCGCGGTCGTGCGCCGGTCCGAGCTTGATCCCCGTCGGTCGGTGTGCCGCCACGTCGAAGGCCCAGTCGAGCGCGGGGGAGTAGTCGTCGGCCGAGACGCGCCGGGTCTCGCTGTGGCCCGAGGTGCGTCTGGCCGGGTCCATCCAGGTGGCGCGGCCGGGCTCGGGGTCGCCGACCGCGTCCTCCGCGGTGCTGTGGCGCACCCGCGCGCCGTCCCCGAAGGGAGCGAGGTTGTAGGCGGCGATGGCGGCGGTGACCTCGTCGGCGTCCACGGCGAGCACGTCCAGCCCCGCGCCGGCGAAGGCGAGCGCGTCTCCGCCGATGCCGCAGCCGAGGTCGGCGACGCTCGTGAGCCCGGCGCTGCGGATCCGCTGCGCGTGCCGAGCGGCCACGCCCAGACGCGTGGCCTGCTCCAGTCCCGCGCGCGTGAAGAGCATCCGGGCGGCGAACGGGCCGAACTTCGCGACGGCTCTGGTGCGCAGCTGCGCCTGGCCGACGACGGCGGAGACGAGGTCGGGCGTGTGTCCTGCGGCACGCAGCCGCGTCACCGCGGCGGCCACGTCGGCGGTGGAGGCGATCGGCCCCAGGCCGTCGAGCAGCTCCAGGCCGGCAGGGGTCAGCAGGGCGCGCAGCTCGGACATCTCCACGCCTCCAGCCTATTCGCGTCGAGGGCGTCGACCGGGCTGGCACTCGCATTGCATGAGTGCCAGCCGACCGCCTACACTGGCATTAGCACTCTCGGGTTGAGAGTGCGAACGAGTCTTTCGTGTCAGCGTCAAGAAAGAAGAGGTAGACCGTGTCGGTTTCCATCAAGCCGCTCGAGGACCGCATCGTCATCAAGCAGGTCGAGGCCGAGCAGACCACCGCGAGTGGCCTGGTCATCCCCGACACCGCCAAGGAGAAGCCCCAGGAGGGCGAGGTCGTGGCGGTCGGCCCCGGCCGCATCGACGACAACGGCAACCGCGTTCCGCTCGACGTCGCCGTCGGCGACCGCGTGCTCTACAGCAAGTACGGCGGCACCGAGGTGAAGTTCGGTGCGGACGAGTTCCTCGTCCTGTCGGCTCGCGACGTCCTGGCGGTCGTCGTCCGC
>NZ_JALXPE010000019.1 GCF_025143365.1 Microbacterium sp. p3-SID336
GGGGGTGCGGCCGACCGGCCAGATACTGGTTCACACGCGGAAACCCGGCAGGGGCCAGCGCAGGTTCTGGTCGAGATGGCAGCGGATACCGGGGGAATCCGTGATGGTTGGCAGTCGGTTTCGCGATCAGGATTTCACGCGAGATGGCGGATTCCTACGTCCCGGGTTCCGCGCTTGGAACTGGCGCCCCTCGCTCTCCAAGCGGAGGCGCTCCGCCTGCGGCGAGCGTGGATCGAAACCGTTCCCTCGGTGATCGGGACAAATCACTTGTCACTGGCTGGTAGCGCCCCTCGACCTGTTCGGGTCGACGGGCGCCGCACTCGAGATCGTCTCCGCCCGGTTGTTTTCTTGCCGTGGGCGCCGAACAAGATCAGTCTGCCGCTCTCCGCGTTGCAGACGTCGAATCGACGAAGGCAGTTGACGGTTGGCACGGTTCGACTGTATCGATCCGCGTTCAGTTTTGCCGACGAGTTCTCCTCGATAGTTCGGCAGTACGTCCGCGCATCGTTGGCGCTGCGCCGTGAGCTGCCGCGATCACAGCCTGTACTCGCTCTGACCCACGGACGACCGTGGGTCGGTCGTCGCCGAATCGGTCAGACAGTGTCGCCAACTCAGCAAACGGTCCTCCTGGAAACACTGTCATCGATGTCTGGTCGATCACGATGAAACTCGCTTCGTGCGCAGGCTTGGTATCACTGAACTCGATGCCGCCATCCGGGAATTCCCGCGACAGTCGGTCCAGCGTGGCCACGTCTGTCTTGGACAGCTGTTGACGCGGCGGGGTTTCTAGTGTGATGGGGGACCCGGCTTGCAGCAATTGCCGCATCACCGCGACGAAGTGCTCGGCGCGGTTGGTCGGCCACAGTCTGGACGCGGAGATCAGAACTCCCTGCTCGGCGGCGAGTAGCGAAACTTCCGAGTACTCCGCGGCTTCCATCACCGAAAGGCGCCGCACCGGCGCGGCTGCCAACTGAGTGCGGATCTTTGAGCGCCGCGCGTCGAGCGCGGTCTCATTCCGGTTCTCGGCGGCGATGGGGGTCAGACGTCGCAACTCCTCAAGTGCGTCCTCGATGAGGACATCCGGAGTCCTTGCTTCGAGGATCTCTTCGGGCAGAAGCCGATCGACACGGCGCCGGTCCTCGTCAATGCGCTGGGTCAACCGCATTGAATCCAACAACCCGTGCTCTCGCGCGAGGGTCTCGATTCGCTCGTCCTGGCGACCGTCGACGCACACTCGCAAGTATCGGTCCTGCGGGTCTGTCTCGGATTCGAACAGCAGCGCCGTCGCGGCCAGGTATTGCTTGGTCGTCGATTCCACCCCCAGTACGGACAGCAGTGTGCTCTCTCGCTCCGGGCGCACCGGATCGACGCCGAGGAATCGTGCGGTGTCGTCAGGGCCGATGTCGATGTCGACGTCCGAGTCGGGGTTGAGGACCAATCGAGGGTCGTCATCGAGATCATCGGCGGTCAGCACGAGGTCGCGCTTCACCGAAACAGGTTCGCCGGACAGACCATCGACCAGGTATGCAACCGTCCGTTCGACGACACGCTCCTGCACCAGCGTGCTCACCAGCGTCTTGCCGGTTGGGCTTAATTGCAGAACCGCCTCGTCCCCTGTTGCGTCCACCGTTAAGTATCGATCGAACAGCAGGTCGGCGATGATCGCGTCAACTAACCGGTCCGGCACATTGAGAAACCGGGCGACGTCTTCGGCGCGTTTGACGCCGACGCTGATGGCGCGCAGCACAAACTCTGTAAACGTCGATACCGGACTCCTCTTCAGAACGCGGCAGCGCACCACGGTCCGCCAGATCGGGATCGCAGCGCTCCGCGTGGAAAGTAGTCGGAACCCGTCGCGTCGGAGTAGTACGTCCGGGTTGGCGCCCAGGCGACCCTCAACGTCCATTGCCACCTCCCGCAGCCGTGATCGCGCGCGCCACCTCGGCGAGCTTGCGAGACCTTTGGCGATCACCGGACCCGTCCGCCATCGCCCTGTTACCGACGATCACCAGACCGTCGCGTGCACGTGAGATTGCGACGTTCAGGCGTTCCGGAGAGCCGAGAAAACCGACGTCGCCGCGACGATTGCTCCGCGTCAGGGAGACGATGCAGATGTCCGCTTCTTGACCCTGGTACGAATCGATGGTCGCGGCCTTGACCCGCACCACCTTGAGCTTCGATTTCGTGCTACTGAGAACTTCCTGCAACGTGCGCACCTGCGCCGCGTACCCGGCGATCACCGCGACCTCCACCTCGTCGAGACCGAGCAGCACCGCATAGTTGTCGATGTTCCCTACCAGCTCTGCCACGGTGCGGGCCTCAGCCCGATTCTCGTAGCTCAGCCCAGAGCGCCGTTCGCTCTCCTTTCGTCCGGTGTCCCACCAGGTCACCGCACCGCCCAGAGCTCGCTGGACCAACGGCGACACCTCTCGCGCGCTCGAACGCAACTCGCCGCCGTAGAACACGTCGCTGACCACCTTGCCGATCTCGGGATGCATCCGGTGCTGGTGGCTGAGCACCGCGACTGATTGTGCGGGAAGTCCGCCACCCAGTTCGGTGAACAGTCGCTCGTCGACCTCAGCGCGTGTCAGCTCGCGTTCCGCGAGGAAGTCGGCGTCGACCAGTGACGAGTCCAGGAACGGCGGCAGTTGCTTTTCGTCACCTACAAGTACCCACTGCCTGGCGTTCGCCATCGGAACCATCAGTTCCGTAGGCGTCGCCTTGGATGCTTCGTCGATGATGCACAGGTCGAACTCCACGCGCTCGGCGCCCTTGGAGCCGGTCAGAGCGACACACGTGGAGGCCACCACCGAGGCTCGGAACAGCAGCGCAACCCGGAACTCGCCGGTTGGACGGAACCGCTCCAGCCACTCGCCCGCCACAAGCTGCAGGGCCTGTACTCGTTCATCGTCGGCCGACATCGATTCGTCGATCCGTTGCAGCATATCTTCCTCATCGGCTGCATCCGAGAGATCGCCAACCGTCCGCAGCTCCGCGACAGCACGCTGGGTGTCTTCCCGCAGCTCAGTGAGTCGCTCACGGAGCTGAACTACGCGCTCACGCAATCCCTCCAGTTGCCGGATCGCGGGCAACCGCTGCTCCAAGTCCACTCCCAGTTGCTCGACGGCGTCGGTGAGGTGGCCGAGGTCGCGTGCGACGACGTCTGCGGTGTCAGCCGGGGTGGTGTCGAGATTGCTGACCGCCACGAACAGCTTCTCGATGGCAGCCCGCGTGATCTCCTGTTCCTCACGCGCCGCGCCGAGTGCCGCTTCCGTCTTCGCCAGCTCCGATTCTGTGCGAGTGCGACGCTCCACCTGGGCTCGCAGCCGCGTGGCGGTGCTGCGAGTCTGCACGTCGAGGACGCCGGCAGATTGCAGGTGGTCCTGCACGAATGCGGTGACGGTTTCTTCGGTTTCTGCCCGCCAAGCGTCGAGCTGGGACGGTACGGTCCATGCTTCGGAGCTCGCCGAGAGCTGGTCCGGCGATCCGATCCGCAGCACGGAGGCCGTCGGGGTCACCTTCGCCACCTTGCTGAGCGCGTGATCCAGGGCGATGTGCGTCTGCGACGCGAGCAGGATCTGCGCGTCCGGCTTGATGCGCAACTGCTGCGCGACGAGTTCTGCGATGAGCGTGGTCTTTCCCGTGCCCGGGGGCCCCTTCACCAGGCTGATTCCCTGCGCGCCGAGCACTGACGCTACAGCGCTGCGTTTGGCGTCATCCAGGTGGTCTTGGATGAACTCCTTCACGTGGTGTTCGGTAGGGAGCGGGTTCACGGCAGGGTTGCTCAGAATGTCTTTAAGGTCGGCGCGAACTGCGCGCCCTTCGAAGACGCGACGGACCGCGTCCTGCTCCCGCCGCAGCTTCGAGACCGTGCGTTCCGCGTCGACAGCCAACACGCCCTTGCGTGGCAGGTCGTCCGGGTTCCCCTCGTTCACGTAGAACACGACCGCGTTGCCTTCGATCGCTTCCACCTCGCCACGCACGAACCGCCCTGTCGTGCTGCGGATCACCCGTAGCTCTCCCAGTTGAGGATCCGCGGAGCGGTCAGTAGTGGTGAGGTAGACCCGAGCCCCCTCAACCCGCAGCGCAGAGTAGGTGACGTCTTTACCTCGCTCACGCGCAATCGCGAACTTCGCGTCAAGGACCCTCTCCCAGCGGTCGTGGACCTCCACGCGGGTGTGCTGCTCAGGGTTGGCTGCTTCGCGTTCCGCGAGGACGCGAAGTAGTTCGCTGATCGCGGCATCCGCTTCCAGCGGGCGCATCGGTGTCGCAACCCAACGGATCGTTGCCCCGACGCCGCGCTTGCGCAAACGCTCGAGGTGCGCGACTGGTGGCCGCCACACGTGCTTTACGAAGATTGAACCGGCGCGTGACTCGTGCGGTGCGACTGCTGCCAGCAGCGACTGACCGACGAGCAAAAGGCCCTGCTTGTCCACCGACTTCGGGTCACGGACGAGACAGACCCGGGGTCCGAACTCTCGACGGAACTCTTCGAAGCCGGCCGTCTCGGCGAGGGTGACGTCACGGAAGATCTGGGTCACATTGACGGGCAGGTGGATTCCGATTTCGGGGACATCCTGCGCGACTGCTTGGCCCTTGGCGATCTGCTTGATCTCGGCGAGTACCACTCCTGCGCTCCCGGGCCGTTGCTCCTCCTCGTCGCTCAAGCATCTGGCCAGCAGCAACCGGATGGGTTCCGGCACCGCCACCCGGCCCAGCGCCGCGGCGGGGGTGGTGCCGCTCAGTTCGAAATCACCCAACAAGCAGCAGATCACCAGGACAGCGAACGAGTAGACGTCGTACGCAGGTAGCGGGTTCTCGGTTCCCGACTCCGGAGGACAATAGGGGCGCGTGCCGAGTTGACTCATCGTCTTCCCGAAGTTCGTCACCTCCCGGTATCGCATCGTGCCGAAGTCCGCCAGCTTCACCTGTTCACCGTCCACCAGCACGTTGCCAGGCTTCAGGTCCCGATGCACCCACCCTTTCGCGTGCAAGACACTCAATCCAGCGAGGATCTCTAACGCAATGGGTCGAAGCTGTTCCCAGCTCAAAGCCTCGCGTGCCACTACAGCGCCGAGATCCTCGCCGCACCACTCGAACGCAATCCACGGCGCGCCATCAGAGGGGGTGCCGAACCCGACCACCTGCAATAGATTGCGGTGCGCCTCGAGCCGGCTGTATACGTCGAGTTCATTGCTCCACGAGAGTTCCAACGTCCGCGGGTCAACATGGGTAACGGGCGCGAAAAGCTTCACCGCCACGTGCGCCCCCGTCTCGTTGTCATACGCCCTGAAGAGTCGCGCGTGACCTCCGGAGTTCAGCTCGTCACGCGGCAGCACAAAGCGGTTGTCCAAGACGACCGGACCGTTCTCCACCCCACCCATTCCCAAAGGCTATCGCCGATGTCAGACAGTACTCGTGAACTCGAAGCCGCCGGCTCTTAGACCAGTTCGACTACTGGATCTAGGAAGAGCACCTCAACCTGATGCAAATTGTCGAGCATCTCCGGGATGTCCGCCGTACGCTCGGCGGCCGCAATTCCCAACATGTAGCCATTTTGCTTGACTGTGCATGGCTCTACCTGTTGACATGACGCGCGCGATCGATCACATCCGTCCAGTGCACGTCTCGAATGTACCCCTCGACCTAGAAGAGTACCTGCTGGGCGGGCCGGCTCGCGTTCGGGAGAAGGAGAACATAGCGATGCTTCTGGGCGAACTGCAGGCAGCAGGTGAAGTCCCCGACTCTGTTAATACCGACCCGCTCCCGCCACACACGCTCGCCATGGCGGAGCTCGTGAACGGAATTGTGCGGCGCAGCGACATGGTCGTCGACGCCCTGCAACACCTTAAATACGTCTCGAGCGTCACCATGGTCTCCGCCACGACCAGCGTTGCCGAGAATTTGGGGGCCGCTACGATCCGATCGCCGCAAAGACTGCCGAGAACGTGATCACCTTCCTGGTTCAGAGTGCGGAACTAGACGGAAGACTGCTTTTCGCGGCGCGCGGACTGCTCATCCGACCGGCAGGCGATACGACGACCTCGGGTCTTTCAGCAGATCATCGCGGGCCAGCGCGTCGGAACTCCTCCGCTGATCCTGCGTCGCGGGGCTGTCATCGAACGGATAGATCGACCCCGTCGCCGCCCGTCCGTCCGTCCGTCGCGATCGAATCATCTTCCACGACACTTGGCAGTACTGCCAAGTGACTGACAACTAGCTGCAGATTTTGCCAAGTACACGCCGAACCTAAAAGTCAGTTGAAGTCGCCGCCGGGGGCCATGTCGGCGAAGCGGGAGTAGTGGCCCTGGAACGCGACCGTGATCGTGGCCGTGGGGCCGTTACGGTGCTTGGCGACGATGAGGTCGGCCTCGCCGGGGCGCACGTCCTTGTCGTACACGGAGTCACGGTGCAGCAGGATCACCATGTCGGCGTCCTGCTCGATCGACCCGGACTCGCGCAGGTCGCTGATCGCGGGCTTCTTGTCCTGCCGCTGCTCGGGGCCACGGTTCAGCTGTGACAGCGCGATCACCGGCACCTGTAGCTCCTTCGCGATGAGCTTGAGGCTTCGCGAGAACTCCGAGACCTCCTGCTGACGCGACTCGACGCGCTTGCCCGAGGTCATCAGCTGCAGGTAGTCGATGATGACCATGCGCAGCCCGGCGCGCTGCTTGAGCCGGCGGCACTTGGCGCGGATCTCGACGAGAGTCATGTTGGGGCTGTCGTCGATGTACAGCGGGGCGTCGTTGATGCGCCCTCGGGTCGCGGCGACCGTGGTCCAGTCGCGCGGGTCGAGCGTGCCCTTGCGCATGTTCTGCAGCGGGATGGCTCCCTCGGCGCTGAGCAGACGCATGGCGATCTCGCTCTTGCCCATCTCGAGCGAGAAGAAGATCGAGGGGAAGTCGTGTCCGATCGACGCGGCGCGCGCGAAGTCCAGCGCGAGCGTCGACTTTCCCATGGCGGGACGCGCGGCGACGACGATCATCTGCCCGCCGTGCAGGCCGTTGGTCAGCTCGTCGAGCTCGCGGAAGCCGGTGGGGATGCCGGTCATCGAGCCGTCGCGACCGTTCGCCGCCTCGATCTCCTCCACGGCCGCGTCGACCGCGACGG
Source organism: Microbacterium sp. p3-SID336 (assembly GCF_025143365.1). Classification (GTDB taxonomy): domain Bacteria; phylum Actinomycetota; class Actinomycetes; order Actinomycetales; family Microbacteriaceae; genus Microbacterium. The sequence continues at coordinate 7,111 of NZ_JALXPE010000019.1, forward strand.
TGAGGGGCACGTAGTCCTCGGCCGTCTCCGACCCGGTGACGGAGTAGATCTCCGCCTGGGCGTTGTTGACGATGTCGGTCGCATCGCCCTGGCCGTCGTAGCCGAGCTGCACGATGCGCGTACCCGCGTCGACCAGGCGGCGCAGGATCGCGCGCTCGGACACGATGCCGGCGTAATACCCGGCGTTCGCGGCCGTCGGCACGATCGACGTGAGCGTGTGCAGGTAGTCGGCGCCGCCGGCCTTGCTCAGCTCGCCGGTCTTGATGAGCTCGTCGGTGACCGCCACCACGTCGGTGGGCTCGCCGTGCGAGTACAGCGAGAGGATGGCCTCGAAGATCAGCTCGTGCTTCGGGATGTAGAAGTCGGCGCCCTTGAGGGTCTCGATCACATCGGCGACGGCGTCCTTCGACAGGAGCATGCCGCCCAGGGCGCTCTGCTCGGCGAGGAGGTCGTGCGGCGGGGTCCGCTCGGGTGGGCGCTGCCCGCCCAGGCGCTCCTCTGAGATGTCGGCGATCGACACAGTGTTCCCTTCGATGCGACGGTTCCGATGCACCGCCCCGCCATGCCTTCACCGGGGCGATCGATCGGGTGGCCGCGGCCGCGCGGACGGCCATCCCCAGCCAAACAGGAGCCCCCGACATTTGGTCGCTCGACCACGCTATGAGCGGTCTCCACCGGGTGCAACACAGCCTGTGGATAACCTTGTGGAGAGCGTGCGGACAAACGCGGAGTGTCTGTGCAGAACGGGTGTGGATAACCCGGTGGACGGCGAGGGACAAGAACTTTTTTATTAGCCCTGACCCGGAGTTTCCCGTTTCCCCAGCCTGTGGATGAAAACCAGTTTAAATCGCGCGTTGAAGGTTGCCCCGCGACGGGGGACATGTGCAGAACCTGGGGAAAGTCAAGCCGGAAATCCGCCGGGCGCGTCACGATCTGACACCCCTCGCCGCGGATGTAAATGCCCCTGGACAGGGTGGGGCCCCACGAGTATTCTGCTCCCCATCGACACACCCGTGCCGACCGGACGTTGCCTTCAGAGGGGGAGGACGACGTGGACACTCGGGCCACCCGACGCGGCGTACCCGCCGTCGCTCTGTGGGGTGGCTTCGGCGCGCTCGCGTGGGCGGCTCTGACCGTCCTCACGGGAGGCGGCTCCGCCCAGGCGGACGAGCAGCCGAACGGTCCGCTGGATGGCCTGACCTCCGTGGTCAGCCAGACCGTGACCGCCGTGACGGCTCCCGTCGTGAACGAGGTCGTGGCACCGGTCGTGAACCAGGTGGCGGCTCCGGTCGTGAACCAGGTCGTCGCCCCCGCGGTGACTCAGGTCGTCGCCCCCGTCGTGACCCAGACCGTCGCACCCGTCCAGCAGGCGGCTCCCGCCATCGTGAGCACCGTGACCGACGCCGTGGCACAGGTCCCGGTCGTCGGAGAGGTCGCCGCACCGGTGCTCGACACCGTGACGGAGACGGCCGAGGCCGTCGTCGCTCCCGTGACCGACCTGCTCACCGACTCGCCGGTCTCCGGCGTGACCGACCCGCTCCTCGACGCGGTCTCCGGTCTGCCCATCCTCGGCGGCATCGTGGTCGACACCGGAGTCGTCGACCTGGTGACCGACGTGGTCGGCGTCGTCGACGGCACCGCCGGCCTGGTCGGGGGCGTCGTCGATGAGACGCTTCCGCCGGTCCTGGAGGTCGTGCCGGGTTCGCCCGCTACGCCCGGTGGCCCGGTGGTCCCCGCGACACCGGCCCTGCCGGCGACCAGCTCTGCCGTCGCGGGCGTCTCCGCGGCTTCCACGGCCGCCCTATCGAGCGCGCGCGCCCAGACGCCGTCTGCCGCGCCCCCGCTCGGCACAGTCGACTCCATCACCACTGAGGAGCCGAGCGCGACCGGCGAGCACGCGCCCGCAACGTCAACTGCGCCGCCCGGCGCACCGCTCGCCCCGTCTTCCTCCGCCAGCTCCGGCGGAGGCTTCTCGAACGCCCACGCTCGCCTCGGCGACGACGGCGTGCCCCCGCTCCGTGCCTGGGAGCGGGCTTCCGGCGCATCCGACGACGCCCTTCCCGGCGCCCCGGTCGCCGACACCGACGTCTCTCCTGACTGACTGACCGTCGCGCCATCCCCCGCGGATGGCAGATGCCGTGCTGCGCGCGCACTCTTCGCGCGCACCCATCAGACACCCCAGTCATGTCAGGAGAGAAATCATGCGTACATACGCGAAGCGAGCCCTGTGGGGCGCGCTCCTCGCCGGCGGGATCACCCTGCTCGGCGCGACGGCCGCCAACGCGGCCGAGACATCCGGAGACGACGGACTGCTCTCCGGCACCCAGGCGGTGGCGCCCATCACCGCGCCGATCACGGTCGTGGACAACGCGATCTCCGTGCTCGGCCATGCGGTCGCCCCTGCCCCGGCTCCCGCCCCTGCGCCAGCTCCGGCCCCAGCCCCCGCTCCGGCCCCAGCTCCCGCACCGGCCCCGGCCCCAGCCCCCGCACCGGTCGCTGACACGGACGGCAGCGAGGGGCTCGCCTCCGGCACCCAGGCCGTCGTGAACGTGAACCTGCCCGTCACCGTGTCGGGCAACGCGATCAGCCTCACCGACGACTCCATGACCAGCACCCCGGCCGCCGCTCCACCCCAGAGCGCGGCTCCCCAGGCCCCTGACGCGGCCGGGGTGCTTTCCCTCGACACGGACGGGCTGGACGGGGTGCTCTCGGGCACCCAGGCCCTGGTGGCGGTCACCGCCCCGGTGACCGTGTCGGGCAACGCGGTATCGCTGCTCGGCGACTCCGCGTCCGCCTCGAACGGCGAGGGCGCCGCAGCACCGGCACCCTCGACCGGCGTCGACGCGGGCACCAGCGGCCAGGACGGCACGGCCAGCGGCACCCAGGTCGTCGCACCCGTGACGGCTCCCGTGACCGTGACCGGCAACGCGATCTCGCTGCTCGGCGACAGCGGCACCACCGGCGGCTCGGCTCCGATGGCACCCGCCACCGGAACCGGGACGACCGGCGCCCCCGCCACCTCGGGCGAGGACGGCACCGCCAGCGGCACGCAGGTCGTCGCACCCATCACGGCCCCCATCGGTGTGACGGGCAACGCGATCTCCGTCGTCGACGACGCCACCGTCACGCGCGGCACCACCGGGACTGGCACCGCGCCGACCGCACCCGCGACCGGCGCCCCCGCCACCTCCGGTGAGGACGGCGTCCTCGGCGGCAGCCAGGTCGTCGCACCCGTGACGGCTCCCGTAACGGTCACCGGCAACGCGATCTCGCTGCTCGGCGACAGCGCCACTACCGGCGGGTCGGCTCCGATGGCACCTGCCACCGGAACCGGGACGACCGGCGCCCCCGCCACCTCGGGCGAGGACAGCGTCCTCGGCGGCACCCAGGTCGTCGCGCCCATCACCGCCCCCGTGGGCGTGACGGGCAACGCGATCTCCGTCCTCGACGACGCCACCGTCACCGGCGGCACGACGGCTCCGACGGCACCTGCCACCGGAACCGGCACCGCGCCGACCGCACCCGCGACCGGCGCCCCCGCCACGTCCGGTGAGGACGGCACCGCCAGCGGCACCCAGGTCGTCGCCCCTGTCACTGCCCCCGTGGGCGTGACGGGCAACGCGATCTCCGTCCTCGACGACGCCACCGTCACCGGCGGCACCGGAACCGGAACCACGCCGACCGCACCTGCGACCGGCGGCAACACCACGTCCGGTAAGGACGGCATCCTCGGCGGCACGCAGGTCACGGCACCTGTCACCGCCCCCGTGGGCGTGACGGGCAACGCGATCTCCGTCCTCGACGACGCCACCGTCACCGGCGGCACCGGAACCGGAACCGCCCCGACCGCACCCGCGACCGGCGGCAACACCACGTCCGGTGAGGACGGCATCCTCGGCGGCACCCAGCTGGGGCTTCCCGTGACGCTGCCGATCACGATCGGCGGCAACGCCATCTCCGTCGTCGGCGAGAGCACGGTGACGAACCCCGGCACCACCCCCGGAACGGACCCGGGCACCGACCCGGGCACGGACCCCGGCACCGACCCGGGAACGAACCCGGGAACCGACCCCGGCACCGACCCGGGCACGGACCCGGGCACGGACCCGGGAACGAACCCGGGAACGAACCCGGGAACCGACCCCGGCACGAACCCCGGCACGACGCCCTCGACGGGCGCCGGATCGGCGGGGATGGCGTGGGCGACCGGAGCTGCGGCCACGGGTGAGGCCACGGGTCTCGCGATGACCGGCGGAGCCTCCTCGGTGGCTCTGTGGGCCCTCGCCGCTCTCCTCCTGCTGGGAGGTGCCGGTCTGCTGCGTCGCCGCACGGCGTAGCTGCTGAGCCCCGGCGCGCCGGTGTCCTCGGGGGAGGAGACACGGCCGCCGGTGCGCGGCAGCGTCCGCTCCGTGAGGCGGCGACGCCGCCCCACCCCCGCTGAGCATGACCGCCGCGCGAAGCGCGGATGCCCCGTGGCGCACCGCCACGGGGCATCCGTCGTGCCCTCGTCAGGCCAGGCGCGCGGGGATCGGCTGGCTCACGTGGGGTTCGTCACCGAGCGCGGTCTGCAGCTCCCACAGGCGCAGCTTCAGCTGCTCCCGCACCTGCGCGTACGCGGGGTCGTGATACACGTTGGTGAGCTCGTCGGGGTCGCGGTCCAGGTCGTACAGCTCCCACTCCGGCGCGAATCGGTGCGGCGACGATCCGGGCAGCCCCATCCCGTCGCTGTAGAAGTAGATGAGCTTGTGATGCTCCGTGCGGATCCCGTAGTGAGCGAGGACGTGGTGATTCTCGTCGTCGTTCTCGTAGTAGCGGTAGTAGAACGCATCGCGGGTGGGCTCGTCCGACCCGGCGAGCTGCGGCAGGAAGCTCTGCCCCTGCATGCGCTCGTGCGCCGGCACGCCCGCTGCATCCAGGAAGGTCTGCGCGAAGTCCACGTTCGTCACGATCTGCTCCATCGGCCCCGCGGGCGCGATCCGGTCCGGCCACGACACCAGCAGCGGCATCCGGATCGACTCCTCGTACATGAACCGCTTGTCGAACCATCCGTGGTCACCGAGGAAGAACCCCTGGTCGGAGCTGTAGGTGAGCAGCGTCGAGTCACGCAGGCCCCGCGCCGTGAGCCAGTCGATGACACGCCCCACGTTGTCGTCCACCGAGGCGACGCAGCGGAGGTAGTCCTCCATGTACCGCTGGTACTTCCACAGCGCCAGCTCATCGGGAGCGAGGTCCTGCGGCGGCTCCACCTTGAGATCGTCGAGCGTGAGGTGCTCCGCGATGCGCATGGTCGCGTGCTTCGCCGCGCTAGCACGCCCGGCGTAGTCGTCGGCGAACGTCGAGGGCACCGGGATCGGGTCACTGTACAGATGGGCGTGGGCCTCGTCGGGCTCCCAGGCCCGATGCGGTGCCTTGTGATGGATCAGCAGGCACCACGGCTCGTCACCCTCGAGCGATTCCAGCCACTGCAGCGACAGATCGGTGATGATGTCGGTCGCGTAGCCCTTCTCGATGCGCACGCCGTCCTGCGTGAGGATCTGCGGATCGAAGTACTCGCCCTGATCGCGCAGCACGGCCCAGTAGTCGAAGCTCTCCGGATCGTGCCCCGGCCCCTCCCCCATGTGCCACTTGCCGACGATGCCCGTGCGGTAGCCGGCCTCCTTCAGCAGCGACACGAACGTCGGCTGGCTCGCGTCGATGGGCGTGACCAGCGTGGAGACCCCGTTGACGTGGCTGTAGGTGCCGGTGAGGATGCTGGCGCGGCTCGGTGTGCACAGCGAGTTGGTGCAGTAGCAATGATCGACCCGGCGACCGGACTGCGCGATCTCATCGATGCGGGGGGTCTCGTTCACCACGGATCCGTAGGCGCCGATCGCATGCGTGGCATGGTCGTCGGTCAGGATCATGAGGATGTTCGGTCGCCGGTCGGTCATCGTGCTTCTCTCTCTGCGGGACGGTGATGCGAATCGGTGGTGATCTCGGCCGGTGGTCCCGTCAGCCCGGAGAGGTCGATCGGCTCCCAGACCCCCGATGCCATCGAGCGATAGCCCGCATCGATCACGGCGTTGTCGATCACGCCGTCGGCCAGGGTCTGCCGCGGGGCCACCCCCGCGCGGAAGGTCTCGATGAAGTGGGCGAACTGCCCGTGGTAGCCGTACGTGCGCGGCTCGTCGAGCACGGGACGGAGCCAGCCGCGCGTCGAGCCGGCCTTCTCCCCCACGTAGTCGAGCTCCTGCCCCGCGAACGCAGCGAGGGCGCCCGGCCCCGTCTCGTCCACGCCGAGCCAGCCGTCCGAGCCGTGGATCTCCCGGCGATTGTCGAGCCCGGGGCGATGGGTCCATCCGGCCTCGACCTGAGCCAGTCGTCCGTCGTCGAACCGCACGAGCATCACCGCGTTGTCCTCGGAGTCGACGTCGTCCCGGTCGAGCCGGTCCCCCCAGGCGAAGGCCTCGACGGGCGTCGCACCCTCCAGGAACCAGCGCCCGACGGCGACGCCGTGACAGCCGAGACCGCGCAGCGGGCCTCCGCCCATCCGGTCGATCTCCGTGGCGTGCTTGTGCGGACTGCCGTGGGCTTCGCGGGCGCGCACGGTCAGCACGCGGCCGATGCCGCCGTCGTCGACCATGGCCTTGGCGTGCATCACCGCCGGCGCGAACACCGCGGTCTCGGCATAGCCGTGCCACACGCCGGCCTCCATCACCGCGGCGAGGCAGGCGGCCGCCTCGGCCCCGCTGCGCCCGAGCGGCTTGGTGCAGATCACGGCCTTGCCCGCGGCGGCGGCCGCGCGCACCGCGGCGAGGTGTGCATCCTGCGGGACGGCGATCACGACGATGTCGATGTCGTCGCGGGCGGCGAGCTCCTCGACCGAGGAGACGACGTGGGGGACGCCGTGCGCGTCGGCGAGCTGCCGGCCACGCTCCGGGGATCGTGCCGCGAGGGCGACGACGTCATGGTCGCGCACCTCGGACAGCGCGCGAAGGTAGAAGTCGGCGACGAACCCGGCGCCGACGACGCCGAGGCGCACCCGGTCCGTCACGAGCGCTCCTCCATGGCGGCGGCGAACAGCTCGGTGTTGACGAACGACGCGGGATCGGTCATCTCGTCCATGCGGCCGGACTGGACGAACACCCGCATGATCGACTCGTACTGCTCGAACGTGGTGCCGTCCTCGTTGTTCGACAGGATCTCGTCGGAGGGCGTCCACCCGGAGATGCTCGCCTGCTGGGTGAGCTGGTCGACCGGGGCGCCGGAGGCCGCGGAGGCCCACTCGACCACCTGCTCCGTGTCGTCGATGCGGTAGTCGTTGACCTCGGCGTACACCTCGAGGAACCGCTGGATCGCGTCGGCCTTCGCGTCGACCGCCTCGTTGGAGGCGACCCACGACCCGAGGAAGGACGTGTCGGGGAAGGCGGCGTTGTCGGCCACGGTCACCGTGTCCGGCACGCTATCGAGGATCTGCGCGCTCAGCGGCGAGAAGATCGCGGCGACGTCGATCTGACCCCCGACGTAGGCGCTGACGACGCTCGGCGGGTCGAGCACCACGCGCTCCACGTCGTCGAACGTGAGCCCGGCTTCCAGGAGCGTGAGAGCCAGGATCATCTCGCCGGAGCCGCCCTCGGGCACGCCGACCCGCTGACCCTTCAGGTCTTCGGGGTCCTTCACGTCGCTGCCCGGCCGCGCGAGCACCACATCCCCGAGCGAGGTCTCGCTGGGCACGATCACGGTCGCCTGGCCGGTGGCGGGGAGCCAGGTGGCGCCCGCGCCGATGTAGCCCACGTCGATCTGACCGGCCTGCATGGCCTGGATCTGGGTGGGTCCGTTCGTGAAGGGGGTGAGCGTGACGTCGAGGCCGTACTTCTCCCAGAGGCCGAGCTCGTTCGCGGCGGCGATGACCCCCACCCCGTTGATGCTCGTGTCGATGTAGCCGACGTTGAGGGAGACGGGCTCGCGTGCCTCCTCGCCGGGCGCGGCGGAGGACGTGGGTTCGGCGGAGCCGGTGCAGCCTGCGAGGGCGAGGGCGAGAGCGGTGGCCGCGGCGGCAGCGGCTGCCACGCGGCGGGACGGTGTCGGGAAGCGCATCTTCGGGTTCCTTACGTGATCGGGTGTGGAGGAACGGACGGGCGGAGCGCCCGGCCGGTCAGGCGGTGGTGGGTTCCGGCTGGTGGTGCACACCGCGCCACACACGGGCGCGGAGGTCGGCGAACTCGGGAGACAGACGCATCTCCTCCGTGCGGGGGTAGGCGAGCGGCACGTCGATCACCTCGGTGATGCGGCCAGGGCGCGGGCTCATCACGATGACCCGGTTCGCGAGGAACACGGCCTCGTCCACGTCGTGGGTGATGAACACGGCGGTGCGGCGCTCCTGCTGCCACGTCTCCAGCAGGTTCTCCTGCATGCTCACGCGGGTGAGGGCGTCGAGCGCGCCGAACGGCTCGTCCATCAGCAGGATCGACGGCTGCGCGGCGTAGGCGCGGGCGATCGCGCAGCGCTGCTTCATACCGCCCGAGAGCTCCTTCGGCAGGGCACCGGCGAAGTCCCCGAGGCCCACCAGCTCCAGGTAGTGCTGTGCGACCTGTTCGCGCTCCGCCTTCTTCATCCCGCGGACGCGGAGCCCGAACTCGACGTTCTGCCGGGCGGTGAGCCAGGGGAACAGCGCGTACTGCTGGAAGATCACTCCGCGGTCGGGTCCGGGGCCGGTCACGGGCTGCCCCGCCACGAGCACGTCCCCTTCGGTGGGCATCAGCAGCCCGGCCATCAGGTTCAGCAGGGTGCTCTTGCCGCAGCCGCTCGGTCCGACGAGGGTGATGAACTCGCCGTCGGCGACATCCAGGTCGACGTCGTCGAGACTGCGGACCGTGCCGCGGCTGGTCTCGTAGTGCTTCGAGACTCCACGGATCGAGATCATCGCGGTCATTTCCGGACCTCCTGCCAGGCGGTGAGCTTGTTCTCGGCGAAGAGCAGGGCGCGGTCCATCGCGAACCCGAGTGCGCCGATGAGGATGATCCCCACGACGATGCGCGGGGTGTCGAGGAACTGCGAGGCCGCCTGCATCATGCGGCCCAGGCCGAAGGCCGCCGCGATCAGCTCCGATGCCACGACGGTCGCCCAGGCCGCCCCGAGAGCGACCCGGGTGCCGACGAAGATGAACGGCAGCGACGCGGGCACGACCACGCGGAGGAAGATGGTGCCGTCGCTGGCGCCGAGCACGCGGGCGGCGTTGACGAGCGTGGAGTCGACGTTGCGCACGCCCTGGAAGGTGGCGAGCACGCACGACAGGAACGACGCCAGGAAGATGACGAAGATCTTCGCCGGTTCGCCGATGCCGAGGAACACGATCACGAGCGGGATGAGGGCGAGCGGCGGCACCGTGCGGAAGAACTGCACCCACGGCTCCAACAGTCCGCGACCCCAGCGATACCAGCCCATGATGAATCCGGCCGGCACCGCGACGATCACTCCCAGCAGGAAGCCGGTCACGACGCGCTGCACGCTGGCGACGGTGTTCAGCAGGAGGCTCCCGTCGAGGAGTCCTTCCCAGAAGCTCTGCACGACGGCGATGGGGGTCGGCGCGAGCGGGTTGTCGCTGACGACGGCGATGATCCACCACACGGCGATGCCGATCACCAGCGTGGCGAGGTACAGCAGTGTGAGCGGCTTCTCGGTGCGGTTCGCGGTGCGCCGCGTTCTGGCGGTGCGCGGCACCGCGAGCGACGTGGTCGCCGTCTCGGGTGTGGCGTCGATCATGGGGCTCGTTCCCTTCGTTGCGATGGAGCCTGTGCGTGTCAGTCGGCCTGGGCGGCCGGCAGGAGTGGGGGCCCGAACACGAAGCTGTCCAGGGCGATGGTGGCGGCGCCGATCATGCCCGCGTCGGCGCCGAAGCGCGGAGGATCGACGCGGATGCCCTCGCGCAGCACCGGCATGACCTGGTCCACCAAGGCCGCCCGCACCGGTTCGACCACCACGGGCGCGAGGTCGAAGAGGAGGCCGCCCAGCACGATCTGCTGCGGGTTGAGGAGGCTGACGAGGTTGAGCAGCGCGGTGCTGAGGTGTCGGACGAGGTCGTCCCGCAGCTCCGCGGCCTGCGGGTCGCCCGCCTTGACCGCGGCGACGAAGGTCTCCGTCCAGGTGCGGTCGTCGGGGGCGCTGTCGGCGGCGAGCAGTCCGGCCTCGATCATCCGGCCGCGCAGCACGCCGTCGCTCACCAGGGTCTCCAGGCAGCCCCGACCGCCGCACGTGCACACCGGGCCGTCTGCCTCGACGCGCAGGTGGCCGATCTCGACCGCGCCGTGGGTGCCGCCGCGGTACTCGGCACCGCCCAGGATGAGGCCCGCGCCGACACCGGTGCGGACGTACACGAAGGCCAGACTCTCCAGCCCCTGCCCTGTGCCGTAGCGGGACTCGCCCGCGGCCATGGCGCGCACGTTGTGGTCGAGCACCACGTCGACGCCGAGGGTTCGCTCGAAGTGATCCGCGATCGGCACATCGGTCCAGCCGAGCGTGGGAGCCGAGATGTTGATGCGACGTCCGGCGTCGACGATGCCGGCGACGCCGACGCCGAGGCCGAGCACCTGGTCGAGCGTGATGCCGGCGCTGCTCATGACGCGCTGCAGCAGCTCGTCGGCGAGAGCGAGCACCGCGTCGGGAGCGGTGGGCACGGGGAAGCGCACCTGCTCGGACGCGACCACCTGCGAGGTGAGGTCGACCACGCCCGCCTGCAGGAACCCGGCGCCGATCTGCAGTGCGAGCACGTGGTGGGTGCCGGCGGCGAGGGCCACGTCGGTGCTGGGCCGACCGACCCTGGCCTCCCGTGTGACGGGGATCTCCTCTTCGGCGAGTCCAGCCTCGACGAGCTCGACCACGACGTTCATGACGGCCGCGGGGCTCAGGCCGGAGGCGCGGGAGAGGTCGCGTCGCGACAGCGGGCCGTGCGAGCGCAGCAGCTGGAGGAGAACACGCCGGTGGTGCGCGCGGATCGCCGCCGCATCCAGGCGGACCTCCGATAGTTTTTTTTGCACGTAGCTAAATAAACAGCACCCGTGCCGAAGCTGTCAAGGGCGGTCGTGCGATCGGCCGCTCGCGCGTCAGAGGATGTCGTCGACCTCGCCGTGCGGGATGATCGCGGCGCGGTAGCGCTCCACGAGCTCACGCCACCCGAAGCCCTCGGTGTACTCGTGCTCGTACACGGCCTCCGTGAAGTGCCACAGCAGGTACGGGTGCGCCCCGAGGCCGTACAGCGCGCCGTAGTCGCGGGCGATGAACGCCGCTCGCTCCTCCGGGGTCAGCTCGCGGTCGTCGGCTACGGCATCCGGCCCCGCGCCGCCGGCCAGCCACCGGTCGACGAAGCCCTCGGTGTCGGCCACGTATGCGTTCACGTTCGCCGTGCTCATCTCCACGGCCCGCATGAACTTGCCGATCATGTATCTGCTCACGATGCAGACCTCCACAGGAAGAACGGGCTCGAGGCGAAGCGCGACGTGGTGGCCTCCGCCAGCTCAGCCGGGCGGCCCTGCATCGCGGCGAGCGCGGCGACGATGTTCACGTACTGGTAGGTGACGTTGCCCGCGGCCATGATGCGGTCGAAGCGGCAGCCGTCGATCGCGGCGTCGAGGTCGCCGTCGCGCATCCACCCGACCGCCTCGGCGTCGAACGCGGGGTCGGGCGAGCCGTTGAACGTGCGCGGCCCGCCCACATCGGTCGCCATGTGGCCCGAGGTGAGCAGTGCCACCCGCCGGCCGCCCTCCCACGACTCGACCGCGGCGCGCAGGTGATGTCCGAGGGCGGCGAAGCGGGCGGCCGAGGGCAGCGGCGGCAGGATGGCGTTCGCGTGGATGGGCACGATCGGCAGATCGAGCTCTGGTCGCACGTACTGCAGCGGCAGCACGAAGCTGTGGTCGAGCCGCCACTCGTGCGACACCGAGAAGTCGATGGCCTCCGGCAGCACCTCGCGTCCGGCGATCTGCGCCGCGAGCTCCGGGTGCCCGGTGACCTCGGCGTACTCCATGCCGAACGTGCGGACCTCGTTCTCGTAGGTGCCGTGGTACGACGCCGCCTTCCCGACGATGAACGCGGGCGAGTTGTCGGCGAAGAACTGCCGCACGTGGTCCGTGCCGAGCACGATCAGCGCATCCACCTCAGCCTCCGCGATCGCCTCGCGGATGCGGCGGAAGTTCGCCGCCACCGCCACGAGGTCGTCCGGGTACGGCTCGCGCATCGCGCGCCAGAGCAGCGGGTTGTGCGGGGTCGCCGCCGCCAGCACCAGTTCAGCCACGGGGGGCTCCTTCCCTCGCGCTCACAGCCGGAACAGCTTCCGCGCGTTGTCGATCAGGATCTTGCGGCGCGACTCCTCCTTGAAGCCGAGCTCGTCGAACTCCGCCATCCACCGGTCGGCGGTCATCACCGGCCAGTCCGAGCCGAACAGCACCCGGTCGGAGATGAGCGAGTCCGCATACCGCACGACCTCGGGCGGCAGATACTTGGGCGCCCAGCCGGACAGGTCGAGATACACGTTCGACTTGTGCCACACCATCGCCAGGTTCTCCAGGTGCCACGGCCAGGCCGGGTGCGCGCTGATGATGTTCAGCTCGGGGAACTCCGCGGCCACGTCGTCGATGTACGGCACCGGGCGGGCGTTCTCCAGCCGGTACCCGCCGCCGCCCGGGGTCCCCGCACCGGCACCGGGGAAGCCGGAGTGGAACATGACCACGAGGCCGAGCTCGGCGCAGGTCTCCCAGATCGGCCAGAAGCGCCGGTCGTTGGCGAGGAACTTCTGCCGCGAGGGGTTGAGCTCGCCGACGCCCTTGATGCCGTACTCGTCGTGCATGCGACGGATCTCGGCGACCGCGGCCTCGCCCTTCCAGGGGTCGATGCCCGCGAACGCCAGGAACACGTCGGGGTGGTCCTGCTGCGCTCTGCCGAGCAGGTCGTTCGGGGCGCCCTTGATGCCGCTCGTGGTCTCCGAGTCGGAGTTCACGATCACGGCCATCATCTTCCGGTCGCGGTACTGGTCGGCCTGCTCCGCGAACGACACGACCGGCCGCTCCCGACCGAAGTGCGCGGCCATCTGCGTGTGCCGCTTCCCCATCGCCGCGATGAACTCCTCGGTCTGCGGGTGGGTGTGGACGTCGATCGCCACGAGGTCGTCGATGCCGGGCATCAGGCCGCCCCTTCCTCGGTGTTCACGGCCGAGGGGCGCAGCCCCGTCAGCGCTTCGGTGTCCGCCCCCAGCGCAGGGGCGTAGCTCAGCTCGGGCCGCCCGCTGCGGTGGAACCGCGTGCTGGGCACGGGGACGCGCACCGCGCCATCCGGTCCGTCGATCTCCTCCACCAGGTTCATGCTCGCGATCTGGGGGTCGTCGAACAGGTCGCCCATGGTGTTCAGCGGACCGTGCGGGATGTCGTGGGCGGCGAGCCGCTCCAGCCAGTGGTCGCGCGGGCGGGTGGCGGCGATCTCCTTGAGCACGAGGTCGAGCTCGTCGTAGTTGCGCACCCGCGCCTCCCGCGTCGCGAACCGCGGATCGTCGGCGAGGTCGGGTCGCTCGAGCACGTCGAGCAATCCCGTCCAGAACTTCTCCGGCACGGACATGTGGATGACGAACGCGCGGTCGTCCGAGCCGCGGCAGGCGTAGGCCTGGGCGCGGCGGGGGCGGGAGTCGGGGGACGAGATCTGCCCCGTCTCCAGGAACGCGGAGGCGGACTCGGTGAGGAAGTCGAGCAGCGCGCCCACCATCGACACCTCGACGTGCTCCCCCACCCCGGTGACGTCCCTGGCGTGCAGCGCCGCGAGCACGGCCTGCACCGCGGACATCCCGGAGAGCAGATCGGAGAACGCGGGACCGAGCGGGCGGATGGTCGACGCGGGGACGATCTGGCTGTACATCCCTCCGGTCGCGGAGATCACGGTGTCGTAGGCCGGGCGCTTCGCCGCGGGCCCGGTCGGGCCGAAGCCCGTGATCGAACAGGTGATGACGCGCGGGTTGTGCGCCCGCAGCGCCTCCGGCCCGAACCCCAGCCGGTCGGCCACCCCGGGGCGGAAGTTGTCGATCACGATGTCGGCCTCGGCCACCAGGGCGAACAGGGCGGCGAGGCCCTGCGGGCTCTTGAGGTCGAGCACCACGCCGCGCTTGCCGCGGTTGTAGGCCGCGAACTGCGGGCTCATGGTCGCCCTGCCCTCCCACCGCCGCATCGGATCGCCCTCGGGCGACTCCACCTTCACGACCTCGGCGCCGAGGTCGGCGAGCAGCTTCGCGGCGTACGGGCCGGAGATGTACTGGCCCAGCTCGACCACGCGGATCCCGGCGAGCGCTCCCGCGCCCGGCAGTGCGGAACTCGTCACTTCTGGTCTCCTGTTCGATACGGAGGGCGGTCAGCGCACATCGACGACGACCTTCCCGTCGGCCTTGCGGGGGAACTCGCGGTACGCCGTGGCGATGTCGTCGAGCGGGTACCGCGCGCCGACGAGCGACGGCAGCGCCCCGGTCGCGGCGAGCGCGAGCGCCTCGGCCACATCGTCGAAGCGGGCGCTCGCCACGCCGGAGAGGGTGTTCCGGCGGAGGTAGAAGTCGCGCGCGTCGATGTGCAGGTCGGGGTCGACGGAGGCTGCGCAGAACACCGCCCTGCCGCCCCACCCGAGAGCGGCGATGCCCGCGGCGAGGGTCGGCGCGTGGCCGGACACATCGAGCACCACGTCGAAGCCGCCGTCCACGGCAAGAGCGTCGCGGAGCGCGGCGGGGTCGGCGGCCTGCACGACGCGCTCGTCGCCGAGCGGTGCGAGCGGTCGACGGGAGGCGGCGACCACCCGGGCCCCGCGGGCGAGTCCGATCGCGACAGCGGCGCGCCCGAGGGTGCCGCCGGCGCCGGTGACCAGCAGTCGTTCCCCCGCGACGAGCGCCGCCCGCCGCAGGGCGTTGATCACGATCGCGGCACTGTGCACGACGGCGGTGGCCTCGGCCGCGTCGAGTCCGCGGCGGTCGATGGCATTGCGTGCGGGCACCGCCACGAACTCCGCGGCGCCACCGTCGCGGTGCACGCCGACGACGGTCTGCTGCGGGCAGTCGGCCTCATCGCCGGACAGACAGCGCGGGCAGGTCCCGCACGGAATGTTGGGCTTCACGACGATGCGCTGGCCGATGCGGCCGATGTCGACGCCGGGGCCGACGGCGACGATCTCCCCCGCGGGGTCGATGCCGAGGATGCGGGGCAGCGGGGCGTGGGCACCGGGACCGACGCCGGCGATGACGTTGAGGTCGAGCTGGTTGACGCCCGCGGTCTCCACCCGCACCAGCACCTCGCCGGCCTCGGCGGTCGGAGCGGCCACCTGCGACACGCTCAGGCCGTCGAGGTCGTGGCGGCTCAGCACGGCGGCACGCATGGTCACCTCTTCGTCGTGGGACTGTTTCGGATACTGTATCCAATTTTCACCGCGGCCGTCCAGACCTCGTTGTCAGCACGATATCGGCCGAACCATGGACAGCCGTTTCCAAATTGGATACCGTATCCCAAAATCCGCGTGAGACGCCCCCCTCACGAAGGGGCGCACGCACTGCCCGAATGGAGAGTCATGCGCACGACAAGAACCAGGCTCGGCCTCGCCGTGGCCGGAGGCGCAGCAGCACTGACGCTGCTCGCCGGCTGCACCTCGCCGACACCCGCCCCCGAAGGACCCGTCGACCTCGGCGACGGCGAACCCGGCGCCGCCGAAGACACCAGCATCACGGTCGCCATCCCCTTCCCCGACGTCACGATGTACTCCATGTTCGTCCTCGCGAGCGACCTCGGCTACTACGAGGAGGAGGGCCTCACCGTCGAGGTCATCACCGCGGACAACGTGACCGCCGCCGTCGCGAGTGGTAGCGCCGACATCGGCGTCGAGTCCACCGGCACCGTGATCGACGCCATCCGCGGCGGCGTCGAGATCGACCTCGTCTCCGGTCACTACTGCCGACAGAACTTCGACTTCGCCGCCCAGTCGGACGTCGACAGCGTGAAGGACCTCGACGGCACCTCCATCGTGCTGGCCGGGACCCCCGGCGACCCCGCCGAGTTCCAGCGCGCGCAGGTGCTCGCCGAGGAGGGCTGGGACCTGGAGACCGTCAACGCCGAGGTCGTGTACCCGGGCCCCGGCTCCGAGTCCTGGACGGAGTTCTTCGTCAACGACCGGATCAGTCTGCAGCCGTTCTACGCCGACGACCGGGCCGCACTCGAGGAGCACGGCGCGAACATCGTCGTGGAGACGCTGCGCAACTGGGCCAACGACGTGCAGATCGCCGGCACGAAGTGGGTGCAGGAGAACCCGAACTCGCTCGTGCGCTTCCTCCGGGCCACCCTCAAGGGCACCGACTTCATGACGGCGCCCGCGCCCGGCGAGTTCCCGGAGAACGCCGAGGAGGCGCTCGACATCTACGAGGCCAACGACTTCGACGTGGCGGAGCTGCGCGACTCGGACAGCGTCTGGATCCTCGACGGCCACCTCGCCTGCCCGAACCTGTACTTCGACACGGAGGCCTGGGACACCACGATCGAGACCCAGAAGCTCGAGCCGCTGGAGTTCGACGAGGGGCAGCTCGCGTACCTGTTCAAGGCGCAGGAGCTGCTCGGCCTGGACAACGAGGGACCGGCCACGCTGCCCTACCCGTGACCCGCTGAACCCCGGCGAGGCCCCACCGTTGCGCATGGCGGTGGGGCCTCGTGCATGTTGTGCGGGCGAGCATCGCCGACAGTAACCGATCAAAACGATCGATTGGTACAATCGGGGTATGACCGACGTACTTCCGATCTCCGACGCCAAGAGCCAGCTCGGCGCGCTCGTCGACCGCGCGCACCTGATGCACGAGCCGGTCTTCCTGTCGCGCCGTGGTCAGCGCGTGGTCGCCATCGTCGACGCCGACGAGTTCGACCGCCTGCGCGAGCTCGCGGAAGACGCCGAGGATGCCGCCGCCGCGGTGGCGGCGCGTCGGGAAGCGGCGGAGACCGAATCCCTGCCCGTGCCCTGGGAGGAAGTGAAGGCCGAGCTGGGGCTCGCGTGACGTACCGGATCGAGATCGCCGCTGCCGCCCGGCGTCAGCTGCGGAAGCTGGATCCTCAAGCCCGCCGTCGGGTGCAGGCAGCCATCGAACTCCTCGCAGACGAACCACGCCCGCCGGCGGCGACCATGCTCATCAACAGCGACGGCGCCTGGCGGGTCCGCGTCGGCGACTACCGGGTGATCTACGACATCGAGGACGACCGGCTGATCGTCCTCGTCCTCGCCGCCGGACACCGCCGCGAGGTCTACCGCTGACGGAACCGACCCCCGTCGCGCATGAGACGGGGGCCGGGGTCGAGGGCGGCGTCAGCCGACGATCTTCCGTTCGTCGTACCAGGGGGCGAGCCGGCGTCGGAGGACCGAGATCAGGAACAGCGTCAGGTTCGCGATGATGACCATCACCACGACCATCGCGATCGCCTCGTCCATGCGGAACTGGTAGGCCGCGAACTCCAGCAGGTGCCCGAGGCCACCGGTCCCGCCGAGGAACTCGCCGAGCACCTCGCCCGTGAAGCCGAGCGCGGCGCCGCGCTGGATGCCGGAGAGGCTGTACGGCAGGGTCGCCGGGAAGATCACCTTCCACCCCAGCCCGATGCCCTTCGCGCCATACACCCGTGCGGCGTTCACGAGCGAGGGGTTCACGGTGACCGCGCCCTCCATCGTGTTCAGCAGGATCGGGAACACCGCGAGCAGGATCACCAGCGCGATCTTCGACTCGCTGCCGAGACCGAGGCCCAGGATGAACAGCGGTGCGAGCGCCACCTTCGGCGTGGAGTACAGCACCCACAGGAACGGCGCCACCATGAACCGCAGCACGGGCGACCAGCCCACCGCGAGCCCCACCACGACACCGACCACGATCGCGATCGCGAGGCCGATCAGCAGATTCGTGACGCTGAAGCCGAACGCCGCCCAGAACTCCGGGTCGACCATGAGCCGTCCGAACGCCACCGCGATGGCGCTGGGGGCGGGCAGGAACGCCGAGGGCACGAGCTGGAACCAGCTGACGGCGGCCTCCCAGACGAGAAGCACCGCGGCCACGACTCCGATCAGGAGCAGCGTCCACCGCCCCTCACCGGCGCGCACCACACGCCGCGGTCGCACGATCCGCACGGTGCCGGTTGCCGAGACGACGCTCATCGCTTGCCCTTCCTCGTCCACGGCGCGACCCCGCGCTCGATGGCCGTCACCACCTGCGTCATGCCGACGCTCCACACCACGACGAGCGCGATCGCCGCGAACGCCTGGTCGGTCTGATACGTGTTGGACGCCCGGATGATCAGCGCGCCCATGCCGCTCGACGAGCCGGCGAGCTCGGCCACGACCATGCCGATCGTCGCGAGCACGACCGCCTGCCGCAGCCCCGCGAACAGGAACGGGATCGTGGACGGCAGATACACGGAGCGGTACAGCCGCAGGCGGCTGGCGCCGTACACGCGGGCCGCGCGGATGATCGAGGGGTTCGTGGTGCGCATGCCCGCCGCGACGTTCAGCAGGATCGGGAAGATCGCGCTGATCGTGACGAGGAAGATGACCGGGCCGATGCCGAAGCCGAACCAGGCCTTCGCGAGCGGCTGGTACGCGATCGACGGGGTCGCGTAGATCGTCCACGCGATGGGACCCACCACCCGGTCGACCGGCAGCGAGGAGCCCATCAGCAGCCCCACCGGGATGCCGACGACCACGGCGAGCGCGAAGCCGGTCAGCCAGGCCTGCGCCGAGACGCCCGCGTTCGCGGCGAGGGAGCCGTTCGCGACGATCTCCCCGAAGCCCTGCGCGATGGACAGCGGCGGCGGGAGGAACACCGGGTTGATCCACCCGAGGACTCCGACCACGAGCTGCCACAGCAGCAGAAGCACCACGACCTCGACCGCGATCACCGCCGCCTTGCCGCGCGTGCTCAGCCCCGCGAGCCACGCGGCCGCTCCCCCGCGACCGAGGTTCGGCCCGCTGGCGAGGAGGGAGCTCATTTCGACACCGCGGCCGCTGTCGCCTCGCCCTCCAGCGCCTCCCAGAGGTGGTCGCGGAGTTCGAGGAAGCGCGGGTCGTGCTGCACGGAGCGCTCCGAGCGCGGGCGCTCGATGCCCGTGGTGATGATCTCCTTGATCGCACCGGGGTGGCTCTTGAACACCACGATGCGGTCGCCGAGCAGGATCGCCTCCTCGATCGAGTGCGTGATGAAGAGCACGGTCTTGCCCGTGGCCTCGATCAGCTTCTCGATCTCCTCCCGCATCACCTCGCGGGTGAGGGCGTCCACGGCGCCGAGCGGCTCGTCCATCAGCAGGATGCGCGGCTCGGCGACGAAGGCTCTGGCCAGCCCGACACGCTGCTGCATACCGCCGGAGAGCTCGCGCGGGTAGGAGGACTCGAAGCCCTTGAGGCCGACCATGTCGATCGCCTCCTGCACGCGGGCGCGCCAGTCGCCCGTGCGCACCCCCTTCTGCATCTCGAGTCCGAACTTCACGTTGTCGAACACGGTCCGCCAGGGCAGCAGCGCGTAGTCCTGGAAGACGACGGCCCTGTCGGGTCCAGGGCCGTCGACCTCCCGGCCGTCCACCAGGACGGACCCGGTGCTCGGCGCGACGAGGCCGGCGATGACGTTCATGAACGTCGTCTTGCCGCACCCCGACGGGCCGAGCACCGTGATGAACTCGCCCTCGAACACGTCGAGGTCGACGTTCTCGATGGCGACCAGCTTCTTCCCCGTGCGCGCCACGTCGTAGCTCACGGAGAGTCCGGTGACCGAGATCAGCGGATCCGTGGCGTCTCGTGCGGTGTCTTTCACGTCAGTCATCGTCGACCTCTCGTCTCGTGCCGCGCTCGGGTGCGCGGCTCTATCGCAGCTTAGGAAGCACCTCGGTGCCGAGGAGCTCGATCTGCTCGAAGAACCGATCGAACTTGAAGCGGAAGTCGAACACGAGGTGCTCGGTGCCGATCTCCTCGAAGCGCCTGATCTGGTCGACCGCCTCGTCGGGGCTGCCGACGATGAGCTGACCCTCCAGGTCCTCGACGGTCTCAAAGCTGCCGGACGGCGGCTTCACCGCGAACTTCGCCTTGTTGGCCCACGCGAGCAGACCGGGGATGTTCACGTGCTTGAGCGCCTCTTCGCGGGTGTCCTCGATGGAGGTGGGCGGGATGACGGCGATGGTCGGCATCGGCCGGCCGTTCTCGTCGGTCATCTCGCGCATGGTCTGGATGCGCTTCTCCATCGTGGCGAGGCCGGTGCGGCCGGGCATCCAGCCGTCCGCGAACTCCGCCGCGAGCCGGGCCGAGCGCGGCGTCGCGCCGCAGTACCAGAACGGGATGCGACCGCCGACCGGCTTCGGCTCGATCGTCACGTTCTCGAACGAGAAGATGCCGTCGTCGTAGGTGACGTCGTTCTCGGTGAACACGCGCTTGAGGATCTCCGCGTTCGAGCGCACCATCTCGACGCGGTCCAGGTCGCCCCAGCCGATCGCCTCGAACTCGTGGTCGAACGTGCCGGCGCCGAAGCCGAGGATGAGGCGCGGGCCGAGCAGCTGGGTCATCGTGCCGGCCATCAGCGCGGTCACCAGCGGGTGGCGGAACGGGATGAGGGAACCGGTGCCCAGCTCGATCTTCTCGGTCACGGCGCCGATCGCGGTCAGCGTGGTGAGGGCGTCGTAGAACGTGCGGTTCGGCTTCTCCATCTCGCCGTGCGGCTCGAACACCAGGTGATCGCGCACCCACACCGAGTCGAAGCCGAAGCTCTCGGCGAGCTTCGAGCCCTCCAGGAGCTTCTCCTTGCTCGCCTCCTCGCCGAAGTGCGGCAGCAGCAGTCCGAATTTCATGTCAGTTCCTCTCTGCGGCCAGTGCCGCCCTGTCTTCCGCCGAGGCGGCGAGCTTTCCGAAGGCGGGGTCGCCGACGACCTCGCGGTCCACGTACACGTCTTCTCCGCGCACGAGCGTGCGCTGGATGCGGGCACTGATGGTGCGCCCGTCGTACGGGGTCCAGCCGATCTTCGACAGCACGTCGTCGTTCGTGATGGTCCACTCGTCGGCGAGGTCGGCGATCACGATGTCCGCGTCCGCGCCGATCGTCAGGGAGCCCTTGACCCCCTCCAGCCCGAACTTCGCGGCCGGGATGTGGGCGACCATGTCGATCGCGCGCTGCAGGTCGAGCTCGCCCTTGTTCACGGCGTCGAGCATGAGCTCGTAGTAGTACTGGATGCCCGGGGTGCCCGTGTGCGAGCTCCACATCTTGGTCCAGCCGACCTCCTTCTCCTCACGCGTGTGCGGAGCGTGGTCGCTGGCGGCGATGTCGATCGTCCCGTCCCGCATGCCCTCCCACACGGCGGCGCGGTTGTCGTCGGGCACCCAGTAGCTGAGGGCGTAGGGACCGAGGGTCTCCACGTCGTCCCACGTGGACAGGAACGGCGCCCAGTGGTTGACCTCGCAGGTCACGTCGATGCCGTTCTGCTTGGCGCGGCGCACGGCCTCGATCGAGCGGCGCGTCTGGATGTGCGCGATGTGCACGGGGCAGCCGGAGGCCTCGGCGAGTCGCAGCACCACGTCGATCGCGGTGTCCCAGATGACGCCCTCGCGGGCGGCGTAGGCGGAGGCGTAGCCCTGCGGGGTGTTCTCGCCGCGGGCCAGGTAGGCGCCCTCGATGTAGTCCATGAGCGCCTGGTCGTGCGGGTGCACGATGAAGCGCTTCCCGGTCTGGGCGATGTGGTCCATGATCTCGAGCAGGTGCCCGTGGTCGTGGATGCCGGTGCCGGACGGGTGCGGGTAGTCGCGGCCGGTGTCGACGACCATGTAGATCTTGTAGGCGCGGATGCCGAGCTCGCTCATGCCCGCGATCTCGTCGAACTTGGTCGGCGCGGGGTTGTGGTTCCAGTCGACGATGGACGACTCCTCGTAGCGCCGGAACACGTCGGTCAGGGTCGCGACGTCGGTGGTCGGCGGCTTGAGGTTGGGCATGCCGAACATGGTGGTGACGCCGCCGGCCGCGGCCTGCAGGCTCGTGGTGTAGATGTCGTCCTTGTGCTCGTAGCCGGGCTCGCGGGTGTGCACGTGGACGTCGACCATGCCGGGCAGCACGAGCTTGCCGGTGGCGTCGATCGTGCGGTCGGCGGCGATGCCGGTGTCGGCGGCGACGATGCCGGCGACCTTGCCGTCGGCGATGAGCAGGTCGGCGACGACCGGTCCTGCCGGGGTGACGACGGTGCCGCCGGTGATCTTCAGATCCACGCTCATCGCGTGACCTCCTGTTTCTGAACGGATTCTGTCTGGATGGACTCGCCGATCGCGGGCGACGGCGTGGTCCGGTGGATGAGATGCGCGGGGCGCACGTAGCGGTCGAACCAGCCGACGATCACCGGCGTGGTCTGCTCCCAGTACGTGTCGTAGGCGGCGTAGTGGGTGGTGTGCCGCTGCATGATGAGCTGCTTCGGTCCGGCGGCGGCCTCGTACAGCGCCTCCGCATGGTCGGTCGGGGTGGTCGCATCGCCCTCCACGCCGATCACGAGCAACGGCGTGGTGAGCCGCGCGGCCGCGTCGAGCGGACGGTAGGCGATGATGCCCTCGGCGCACGCGAGCGGCACGGCGGAGGGGATGCGGTCGTCCACGTCCGCCTTGATGGTGGTGGCCCGGCGCTCAGCGGTGGGGATCATGATCTCCTCGCGCGGGTGCACGATGCGCCCCTCCCCCGTGGTGACGCGCTGGCGGCGGTCCTCGGCGAGGGCGTTCTGGAAGTCGAGCCACTCGTACTCGCTGCGCATGCGGTGCAGCCAGTCCTCGCCGTCGGCCACGGGCACCTGGCTCACGGCTGCCTTGATGCGCGGGTCGGCATCGGCGAGCAGCACGGCGTTGCCGCCGCCGGTGCCGCCCGTGCCGAAGACGCCGATGGCGTCGGCGATCACGTCATCGCGCGTGGTGAGGTAGGTGACCGCGTTCACGAGGTCCTGCAGCTGCCAGGCCGGGGAGAGGTAGCCGCGGTCGCCCTCGGAGTCGCCGAAGCCGCGGTAGTCGATCACGAGCACGGCGAAGCCGGCCTCGACGAGCGCCTCGTGGTAGCGGACGTAGAGCTTCGCGTCCTTGAGGCCGAGCCAGCCGGGACCCTGGACGATCGCGCGGTACGGGCCGTCGTGGTCGGGGGTCCGCCAGATGGCGGAGATGCGGGCGCCCTCGCTGAAGAACGAGACGGGTGTGGTCTGCATGGATTCCTCTCGGCTGAACGCGGCGTCGCGATCGGGCGATGTGCGCCGCGGCGGTGGGGCTTCTTCATCATGACCCATTTTGGATCCAGAATCCAGTATTGATTGGATCCAAAATCCGAGCTAGCATGGCCGCATCGCGCCGACCCGATTGGCCGGCGCCGGTGGTCCCGACCTGGACTGCGACCGTGCGCTCCTCTGCGCCCTCCCATCCACGTCCTCCGGAGAACCATGCCTGCCACCGTCCGCGCGCTCCGCGCCGCCCCCGTCCTCACGCTCGTCCTCGCCGCCGCTCTCGCGGGCTGCGCCGCCGGCACCGCCACGCCGCCGTCCGCAGAGCCGGTCACCCTCGACAACTGCGGCACCGAGGTCACCGTTGCCACCCCGCCTCAGCGCATCCTGACGGTCAAGTCGTCCACCCTCGAGCTCGTGCTCGCCCTCGGCGCCGGCGACCGCGTCATCGGCTCCGCGTTCACCGACGGCCCCCTGCCCGACGCTCTCGCGGCCGAGGGTGACGGCATCCCGTCCGTGTCGGACAAGGTGCCGTCGAAGGAGGCCGTGCTCGAACTCGAACCCGACCTCGTGTTCGCGGGGTGGGAGTCGAACTTCTCGATCGAGGGCGCCGGCGAGCGCGACGACCTGCAGCAGCTCGGCATCACCACCTATGTGGCGCCCGCCGCCTGCAAGGCTCCCGGCTACATGCCGGACCCGCTCACGTTCGACACCGTGTTCGACGGCTTCACCGAGGCCGGTGCCCTGCTCGGCGAGGAGGAGGCCGCGGCCGCCCTCGTCGCGGAGCAGCGCGCCGCGCTCGACGAGGTCGTGCCGGACGACCGGGGGCTGCGCGCCGTCTGGTATTCCTCGGGCACAGATCAGCCGTTCGTGGGCGCGGGCATCGGGGCGCCGCAGATGATCATGGCCGGCGCGGGGCTGGAGAACGTCTTCGCCGAGGTGGAGGACACCTGGACCTCGACCTCGTGGGAGCTGATCGCCGAGGCCGACCCCGATGTGATCGTGCTGGTGGACGCGGCCTGGAACACCGCCGCGTCGAAGAAGGAGCTGCTGGCGGCGAACCCGGTCACCGCGCAGCTCGACGCCGTGCGCGAGGAGCGCTACGTCGTGGTCGACTTCCCCGCCACCGAGGCCGGCATCCGCAACGTGGACGCCGTGGCCGCGATCGTGCAGCAGCTCGGGGAGCGATGAGCCTCGCCGCCCCCGCCCGCGCGGCCCTGCCCCTGGTCGCAGGGCGCCCGGCACGCACCCGCCGGCGCACCGTCCCCGCCCTCGCCGTGCTGCTGCTCGCACTCGCCGCGACCGTGGTGGCGGCGACCGCGATCGGCCCCGCGGCGATCACCCCGGCCGAGCTGGGGGCGAGCGTGTGGGCGCACCTGAGCGGCGCCGCGAGCGGGCTCACCCCGGTGCGCGACGCCATCATCTGGGAGGGGCGCGTACCCCGCGTGCTCACGGCTGCCGCGGTCGGCGGGGGCCTGGCGCTGTGCGGCGCGGTGATGCAGGCCCTCACCCGCAACCCGCTCGCCGACCCCTACCTGCTCGGGCTGTCCTCCGGGGCGTCGACCGGAGCCGTGATCGTGATCGTGCTCGGCGCCGCGGTGGCCTTGCCGTTCGCGGCGTTCGCGGGAGCCCTGCTGGCCCTCGCCCTCACTCTGGGCCTGTCCCGCGCCGCCGGCTCGGCCTCCCCCACCGCCGTGGTGCTCGCCGGTCTCGCGGTCTCCGCGGTGCTCGGCGCACTCACGAGTCTGGTGATCTTCTGGAGCGCCACGAACGACAGCTACCGCGAGATCCTCAGCTGGCTGCTCGGCTCGCTCGGCGGCGCCGACTGGGGCGATGCGACCCTCGCCGGCATCGCGGCCCTCGTGTGCGCGGTGCCGCTGCTCGCCGCCGCACGGCCGCTCGACAGCCTGGTGCTCGGCGACACCGCCGCCGAGGCGCTCGGCATCCCCGTCACCCGGCTGCGGGTGGCGCTGTTCGTCGTCACGGCCCTGCTCACCGGAGCCCTCGTCGCCGTCAGCGGCTCGATCGGCTTCGTCGGACTGATCCTGCCGCACGCCGTCCGTGCGATCGTCGGGGCGCGGCACCGTGCCCTGCTGCCGGTGTCCTTCCTCGCCGGCGCGGTGTTCCTGGTGTGGGCCGACACGATCGCCCGCACCGTGTTCGATCCGCGCGAGCTGCCGGTCGGCATCGTCACCGCCCTGATCGGCGGCCCGGCGTTCGCGATGCTGATGCTGCGCATGCGGAAGGCACGGCCATGAGCGGGCGTTCCGGCCTGGTGGTCCCGCCGGCGACCGCCGCGATGGTCGCCGCGCTCCCGGTGCCCGCACGAGGAGGGCGGCCTTGAGCGCGGGGCGGGGGCTCGACGCCCGGCGGCTGCGCTTCGCCCATGGGGACCGGCTCGTGATCGACGGCATGTACGTGACCGCACCGGGCGCCGCCGTGACCGCGCTGCTCGGGCCGAACGGCTCCGGCAAGAGCACGCTGCTGCGGCTGATCGCCGGGACGCTGCGTGGCGAGGTGGAATCCGTGGCGCTCGACGGCGTCTCCCTGCCGGGGCTCGGGCGACGGGCACGGGCACAGCGGGTGGCCCTCGTGGAGCAGGAATGGGCGGCCGCGGAAGGCATGACCGGACGGGACATCGTGGAGCTCGGGCGGCTCCCGCACCGCGGCTGGCTGTCGTTCGACGGTGCGGAGTCGGACACCGTGGTCACGGAGGAGGCGCTGGCCCGCGCGGGCGCCCTCCCCTTCGCCGACCGCGACGCCACGACACTCTCGGGCGGCGAGCGTCAGCGCGTGAACCTGGCCAGGGCGCTCGCGCAGCACCCGACGCTGCTGTTGTGCGACGAGCCCACCAACCACCTCGACATCCGCGCGCAGCTCGACGCCCTCGCGCTGCTGCGGGCCGTGGCCGGCGACGGCATGACCGTGATCGCCGCGTTGCACGACCTCAACCACGCCGCCGCCTTCGCCGACCGCGTCGTCGTGGTCGCCGACGGGCGGGTGCAGGCCGCGGGGACTCCGCAGGAGGTGCTGACGCGCGAGCTCATCGCCCGCGTGTGGCAGGTGGACGCGGAGGTACTGTCACGCCCCGGCAGCGACCGCCCGCTGATCGTGTTCGACCCCGACCACGCGCTCGTGCCCTGACGGGCGGCGGCGCCTCAGCTGACGCGCGGCGGCGGCGCCTCAGCGGACGCGCGGACGGAGGACGGCCACCGTGCGCAGGGCCCATCCGAACAGGATCGACAGGACGCCCATCCCCATCGCGAAGGCCGCGACGCCGAACGACACCACGGACGTGAACAGCGACGCGCGCAGGAACGACGCGTTCATCAGGGTCGCGCGCACCGGGTCGTCCATCTCGAGCTCCGCGTAGGTCTTGCCGTCGGACGCCTCCAGGGCGTGATGCTGGATGATGTCCGCCTGGACGTACGCGGTGAGCGGGCCGGCGACGGTCTGTCCCTGGAAGGCCATCGCGTCATCGGGGATGGTGATGTTCTCCGCGCGCAGCTGCGCCGACACCATGACCCACACGACGATGCCCGCCACGATCA
This sequence comes from Microbacterium sp. p3-SID336, assembly GCF_025143365.1. GTDB lineage: Bacteria > Actinomycetota > Actinomycetes > Actinomycetales > Microbacteriaceae > Microbacterium. The sequence continues at coordinate 33,866 of NZ_JALXPE010000019.1, forward strand.
GGACGATGCCGCCGATGATCCCGAGCACACCGATGATCCGTACGATCCTTCGCCGGCCGCCGTCCGAGTCGGACACGCCGTCCGTGGTCGCCGTCGCTTCGCTCATAGCCGTTCCCCCGCCTCGATGAATGCGCCTCCAGGCTAGGCCGCGGCCGCGTCCGGCCCACCGCCTTCGGGCCGGAAATAAGCCGGGTGAATTCCGCCGCGGACCGGGAGGGCCGCTCGAGCGGGCCGCCGCCTCAGCGAGAGTGCGGCGCGAGCGCGGCGTCGAGCGCATCACCCGCGAGCGCGGACGCGGCGTCCAGGTCCCGCATCCAGAGCGGGCGCACCGCGGTCGGGAGCCCCGCGGCCGCGAGCCCCGGCGCCAGCGCGGCGTCCTCGTCGGCGATCAGCCACGCATCGAGCAGCCCGCCCGCCGACCGTGCACCGTAGTGCCGACCGACGGCGTCCGCGGTGGCGGGGATGCCGACCGCGGCCAGGCACGCATCGGCCATGCCCCGGACCGGGCTGCCCGCGATGATCGGCGACACCCCGACCACGCGCCCGGGGGTCGCACGTACGGCCGCGGCGATGCCGGGCACCGCGAGGATCGGGCCGAGGGAGACCACGGGGTTCGAGGGGGCGAACAGCACGACGTCGGCCGCGGCGAGCGCCTCGCACACCCCGCGAGCCGGGGTCGCCCGCTCGATCCCCGGGTTGTCGAACCCCTGCGCGGGAACGGTCGCACGGTGCCGCGTCCACCACTCCTGGAAGTGCATCCGCCCCTGCGCGGTGAGGACGTGGGTGTCCACCTCGGCATCGGTCATCGGCAGCAGCGTCACGCCGAGAGGCCACCGCGACGCGAGCCGAGCGACGACCTCGGTGGGCGTGGCGCCGTCGCGCAGCCACCCGGTGCGGGCGATGTGCGCACCCAGGTCGAGGTCGCCGAGCGTGAACCACGGCCACCCGGCGCCCCAGGCGTGCAGTTCGGCGGCCACCCGCTCGGACTCTCCCGTGCGACCCCAGCCGCGAGTGGTGTCGTTCACCCCGGCCAGCGCGTAGAGCATCGAGTCCACGTCGGGCTGCAGTCGCAGGCCGCTCAGCCACAGGTCGTCGCCGGTGTTGGCGATCACGGTGAGCTCGGCCCGCGTGCCGCCGGTGCCGTCGGGCCAGCGCCGACGCGCCGCCGCCCGCACTCCGACCGTGAACTTTGCCCCGCCCACGCCGCCCGCCAGCACCACGACGCGCGGCGCCTCGGCCGCATCGGATGCGCGCCTCCCCCGGACCGCGGAGCCCGTGTCCGACTCGGGTGCGGTCGCCTCCGCCGCCCCCTCCCCACCGGACCGAGCCCTCATGAGGCGAGCACGAGCCGGGGATCGAGGAGTGCGGCGGTGCGCGGTCCGAGTCCGCACAGGCGGGCGCTGCGGAGGTGGTCGGCGTGGTCGAGGTCGCGCCGGAGCCCGCTGCGCACGGGGAAGCCGACCTCCGCGAAACCAGCCGTGCGGTGCGCGGCGGCGGAGCCTTCGCCGAAGCACGGCCGCAGTGGGACGTCCGCCCTGGCGGTCGCCAGCACGGTGCCGGTGCCCTCGGCGTCCGGCACGAACGCCCGCGGGTAGGCGGACGCGTAGTCGAGCGCCCTGCTCAGTTCGTCGGGCAGCAACGCGGGCAGGTCCCCGAGCAGCACGGCCCGCGGCAGCCGGGTCGGCGCCGCGGCGAGCCCCTGGTCGATGGCCGCCGTGAGACCGACTCCGCGGTCGCGGACGACGCGTACCCGGGGCACCGGCAGCAGCGCGGCCGCCGTCACCTCGTCGCTCGTCACCACCAGCACCTCGGCGACGCGCGGGCAGGCGGCCGCAGCCTCCACCGTGTCGAGCGCGATCGCCCGGGCGAGGGGCTCGCGGTCGACTCCGGGCAGCCGCAGCCGCGTCTTGCCCAGCTCCGCCCGCTTCACCGGGATCACGACCACCCACTCCCGTGCCGGGGCGTGGGGTGACGCCCCGACACGGAGACCGCCCGCCATGACCCGACCTCAGCCGCGCAGCCGGGGCGCGATGTCGCGCTCGAACAGCTGCAGGAAGCGGCGCTGGTCGTGACCGGGCGCGTGGAAGACGAGGTGGTTGAAGCCCCAGTCGATGTACTGCTGGATGTCCGCGGCGACGGCGTCCGGGTCGTTGCCGACGATCCAGCGCTTCGCGATGGTCTCCAGGGGCAGCGCGTCGGCGGCCTTCTCCATCTCGACCGGGTCGGTGATGTCGTGCTTCTGCTCCTTCGACAGCGACAGCGGCGACCAGAACCGGGTGTTCTCCAGCGCCGCCTCCCTGGTCTCCTCGTACGAGAGCTTGATCTCGATCATGCGGTCGTACGTGTCGAAGGAGCGCTCGGACTGCTCCAGGCCCTCCTTCACCGCCGGCAGCAGCTGGTCGACGTAGAGCTCCTGCCCCTTGCCCGACGTGCAGATGAAGCCGTCGCCCGCGCGGCCGGCGTAGCGCGCCACCATCGGGCCGCCCGCCGCGATGTAGATGGGGATGCCGCCCTCGGGCCGGTCGTAGATGGAGGCATCGTGCGTGGAGTAGTACTCGCCGTCGAAGCTCACACGGTCGCCGGACCACAGCGCGCGCATCAGCCGCACCGACTCGCGCAGCCGCGCGTACCGCTCCTTGAACTCGGGCCAGTCCTGCTCCCCGGCGCCGCGGAACCCGGTGGCGATCTCGTTGAGCGCCTCGCCCGAGCCGACCCCGAGGATGATCCGGTCCTGGTACAGGCAGCCGAGGCTCGCGAACGCCTGGGCGAGCACGGCCGGGTTGTAGCGGAACGTCGGGGTGAGCACGGAGGTGCCGATGCGGATGCTCGACGTGCGCTCGCCGACCGCCGCCATCCAGGTGAGGGAGAAGGGCGCGTGCCCTCCGGTGTGCCGCCAGGGCTGGAAGTGGTCGCTCGCGAACACGGACTGCATGCCGTGCGCCTCCGCCGCGACCGAGATCTCGACCAGCTCGCGCGGGTCGAACTGCTCGGCGCTGGCCTTGTATCCGAGGGTCAGTGTCATGTCGCATCCTTCTGTTCGGGTGGGGAGAGTTCGGCGCGGGCGGCGGCGTAGCCGTCCCGGTAGCCCTGGTCGAGCGCCTCGGCGGTGCCCAGCCAGAAGAGGTCACGGTCGGGGGCGCGCACGATGCTCGCCGCCCCGAGGAGGTCGAGGGAGCCGACCAGGTCGCCGCGGCCACGGACGACCGCGACCGGGTTGCCGCTGGCCTTGCCCTTGACGAGGTCAGCGGCCGCGGCGAGCTCGTCCGCGACGCACGGCGTGGTCACGCTGAGCACCTTGCCGGCCTGGTCGGTGGTGCCGCGGAGGTCGGCGACCACGTGCACGCCGCCGCCGCCGATCGCGACGTCGGTCTGCCCCTCGCGCCACGGTCGGCCGAGGGTGTCGCTGAGGAGCACCCCGACCTCGGCGCCGGTCGCGGTGCGGAGCCCTGCGGCGAGCGCACGGGCCGAGCGGTCCGGGTCCTCCGGCAGCAGCAGCACCCAGCCGTCCGGGGTGTTGCTGGCGTCGACGCCGGCCGCCGCGGCGACCATGCCGAGGCGGTTCTCGACGATGCGCATGGTGTGCCCGTCGTGGGTGCGGGAGGCGACGAGACGCACGGTCTCGGCGGTGATCGCGGCCTCCCGGTCAGCGGCCTGCACGTAGCGGCCCTCCGCCTTGGAGACGATCTTGGAGGTGACGACGAGGATGTCGCCGTCCCTCAGCTCGACGCCGGTGGCGAGGATCAGGGCGACCAGGTCGTCGCCCGGCCGCACCTCGCCCATCCCGGTCAGGGCGAACACGCTGAGCGCCTGGCCGGTCATGCGCGCACCTTCGGGAGCACGTCGCGACCGAAGACCTCGAGCCATTCGCGCTGGTTGGGGCCGACGTTGTGCAGGTAGATGCGGGTGAAGCCGAGGTCGGCGTAGCGCTGGATCTGCGCCCGGTGCACGTCGGGGTCGGCCGAGATGAGCATGGACGCGCGCAGGTCATCCGGGGTGACCCCGCGCACGAGCTGCTCGAAGTCGTAGGGCGAGCGCACGTCGCCCCGGCGCATGCGCAGCGCGGCGATGGGCCATTCGGCGTGGGCGTTCGCGAGCGCCTGCTCCTCGGTCGGCGCCCAGGAGAGCGGCAGCTGCAGCACGCGGGGCAGCGCGTCGACGTCGCGCCCTGCCTCTCTCGCGCCCTCCGCGAAGCGCGCGAGCAGTGGCGCGAGGCGTTCGACCTCGGCGGCGACCGTGATCAGGCCGTCGGCGTTGCGGCCGGCGCGACGGGCGGTGACGGGACCCGCGGTGGCGACGAACACCGGCGGAGCGGCCGGCGGCATGGTCCACAGCCGGGTCGACTCCATGCGGTAGTGCTCGCCGCGGTGGCGGGTGTCGCGACCGGCGAGCGAGGCCGTGAAGAGCTTGCGGATGAGGTCGACGGCTTCGAACATGCGGTCGATGCGCTCGGCCGGCTCCGGCCAGTAGGCGCCCGTGATGTGCTCGTTGAGTGCGTCGCCCGAGCCGACCCCGAGCCAGGTGCGACCGGGGTAGAGCGTGGCCAGGGTGGCGGCGGCCTGTGCGACGACGGCCGGGTGCGTGCGGAACCCTGGCGTGGTGACGCCGGGGCCGAGTTCGCCCGTGGTGTGCGCGCCGATCGCGCCGAGCATGGTCCACACGTGCGCGGAGGCGCGGTGCCGCGGCAGCCACGGCTGGAAGTGGTCGGTGGCCATGATGCCGCGGAAGCCGTGGGCCTCGGCGGCGATGCAGTTCTCGATGACGGCGGAGGGCTCGACCTGCTCCAGCATCGCGGCGTACCCGATGTGCATGGCCCCTCCTCTCGCGTCGTCGCTGCTTCTATTGAATGGATACTGGATCCAAAAGTCAAGGAGTGGGTTGTGCGAGCCCCGCACGGCATGCAGGAGATCTCATGAAATGAAGGAGTGCCTGGGGAATGGAGTCCCTCAATTCGCGAGATCTCCTTCATTCGCGGGGCCGACGGACGCCGCGCTCAGGGTTTCAGCCCTGTCGAGCGGCCCGCGCTCAGCTCTTCACACGAGCCCGGCGCCGCTGCACCGCGAGCGTGGTCGTCGCGGATTCCTCCCCGCCGTCCAGAGGCACCGCGGCCAGAGTGGGAACCCCTGCGGCGACCGGCTTGCGCGTGCGGCCGATCGCCCGGCGGGACAGCGCCCACTGCAGGCCGTAGCCGATCGCGAACACCATGAGCGTGAAGATCAGCGCCATCGCGGCGCCCTGATCCGGGGCGTACAGCTGCGCCGAGCGCGGGTTGATCATGGCGTAGATGTACATCGACAGCGGCCGGGACGAAGGCGTCGCCAGGAACGCCGGCAGCGTGAACTCGTTCGTGCCGAGGATGAACATCTGGATCCACACGGCCATCACGGTCGGCATCAGCAGCGGCGCGATGATGCGCCGGAAGCCCTGGAACCGGCTCGCCCCGCTCGTGAGCGCCGCCTCCTCCAGCTCCGGCCGGATCTGCAGCGTCGCGCTGTACGACGAGCGGTAGGCGATCGAGACCCGGTAGGAGTACGCGATCACGAGCGCCAGCAGCGTCCCGGCCAGCGGGATGTAGGGGTTGATGACCATGAACGTGAGGAACATCGCGAACCCGGCGATGGTCGCGGGGATCGCGACGGACGACGACGCGAACAGGTCGAGCGCCTTCACCCACCCGGTCTTCCTGCTGCGCGCGATCCCGTAGGCGAGCACGGTCGCGAACACCACCGCGATCGTGGCGCTGCCGCCCGCGATGAGCACGGTGCGCCCGAGCGACACCCAGAACTCGGAGTCGGCGAGCACCACCCCGAACGCCCCGAAGTCGGTGCGGTTCAGCATGGCGTCGAGCGAGAACGCCACCGGGTACGGCGTGATCGCGGCCCACAGCAGCGCCAGCAGCGGCAGGACGCCCGTGAGCAGCACGAACACCGCCACCAGCACCATGACCGGGATCTTCCACGGGCCCATGCGCATGGTCGACGGACGGAAGCCCTTGCCCGAGACCGACGCGCGGCGCTCGGCGTTGCGCGTGGCACGGAGGTAGATGGCGAACGCGATGGTCGTGATCACGAGGAACACCAGGCCCCACGCGGCGGCGAGGCCGTACTGCGGGAGCTCCCCCGCGTTCGAGCTGATGAGCGTCCACAGCTTGAGGGCGAAGATGCTGCGCCCCGACTCCTGCCCGAACAGCAGCGGCACCTCCAGGCTGCCGAGCCCCAGGATGAACGTCAGCACGGTCACCCCGAGCAGCCCGGGCCACAGCATCGGCAACGTGACCCGGCGCAGGGTCTGCGGCCAGGAGGCCCCGGAGACGCGCGCGGACTCCTCCAGCGAGCCGTCCATGTTGGTGAGGATCGGCACGATCATCAGGTACGGGAAGGTCACGTTGGTGAGCGCCTGGATGAAGATCATCGTCGGGAACGCGTACGGGTCGATCGGGACGTCGCTCGCGAACGGCAGCAGTCGCAGCAGCTGGTTCAGCACGCCCGACTCGGGCGACAGCATCAGCAGGTACGCCTGCGCCTTCACGATCGGCGGGATGATGTACGGCACGATCACGAGGACGGAGATCAGCCGCCGCCACGGCGCATCCGTGCGGACCGTGATCCAGGCGAGGCAGAACGCCATCAGCAGCGTGAGCAGGGTCGAGCCGCCGACGAACGCGCCGGTGGCGCCGAGCACGCCCCAGAAGTCCTCGCGCAGCTGCCACAGGGTGACGAAGTTCTCGACGCCCCACTGCGCCGAGGAGACGCCGAACGGCAGGAACGGACCTCGGAACGCGGTGATCACCTGCACGATCAGCGGCACCGCGAGAAGGATGAAGATGACTGCCCCGGAGACGACCATGGCGATCGTCATCGATGTGGGGCGCCGACGCCCCGGGGTCCGTCCTGCCTGGAACATCACTATCCGTTCAGTGCCTTGTCGGCGGCGTTGATCATCGCCTGCCAGTCGTCACGGGTGTCCTGCGTCTCGGTCTCGGCACCGCTGTCCAGGCCGAGGAGCAGCGCGTCCGCGTTGGTCTTCATCAGCCCCGTCGCCTCGGCGAAGGTCGCGGCGGGCAGTCCCGCGAAGGGCACCTGCGTGCTGGCGAACCGCTCATCCGTCATGCGCAGTGTGATCCAGTCCGGGTCGAACGCGTTCCACAGGGTCCACAGCGCCGCGCCCGGCTTGTTCTTCGCGTCGGAGTTCACGCCGGAGAACTGCGCCCACACGCCGGAGTGCTCGAACGGCGCCACCTGGAGCGAGGGGTTCGGGTTGAACAGGGTCTGGTTGAGCGCCACGGGCACGTCGCCGCTCGACAGGGGTGCGCCCTGGTCCTCCAGCAGCTTCATGGTGCCGGAGGAGAGCAGCTCGTCGATCAGGGAGAGCATCGCGTCCTCGCCTTCGGCCATGCCGTAGCCGGCGAAGACCACGGCGTTGTAGCCGGCGACCGAGACCTTGCCCTCGTACTCGGGGGCGAGCAGGCCGTCGAGGGTCTCCGGCACCGCGGCGACCTTGTCGGTGTTGTACTGCAGGAGCGACCCGTTGATGCTGTCGGGCATGAGCTCGGGGGCGCCGATCGTGAGGTACTCCTCCGGCACGCCGAAGCTCGCCCAGTCGACCTTCTCCCAGAAGCCCTCGTCGTACATCGCGGCCATCGAGGTGATGGAGCCGGAGACCACGTCGGTGTTGCGCGAGCCGGTGGCCTTGGCGGAGATGATCGCCGAGGACAGGTTGTAGGTCAGGCCCCTGGTCTCGACGGTGATGTCGGGGAAGCGCTCGTTGAACTGGGCGATCACGTCGGGCGACAGCTCGTACCAGTCCCAGATGACGAGGGTGCCGCCGTCCTCCTTCTTCGCCTGCTCGTAGAGGGCGTCGAGCTGCGTGTCGATCTCGGGCCAGTAGTCGTCGTAAAAGTTCTCGCAGCGGGTGATGGCACCCACGTCGACGGCGTCGCAGACGGCGGAGGCGGCGTCGCCCTTCAGCGTGCTCTCCCCGTCGCCGGCTTCGGCCTGCGTGCCGCATCCGCTCAGGGCGAGGGCGACGACCGCCGCTCCGGCGACGGCTCCCAGTGTTCTCTTCATGTTCTGGATGTCCTCTCTGACATCAGTGCGTGATTCGGGTGTGGTGCGGGTGTGCGTCATGCGGCCAGCACGCGGCAGGCGTGCGGGACCAGTTCGAGGAAGACCCTGCCGCCCTCGGGGGGTGTCTGCAGCGGCGCGCCGCGGCCGACGATCGTGCCGACGACCTCGCCGCCCGCGAGCACCTCGGCGTCGTACTCGACGATCTCGCCGAGGAACTCCACGCGGGTGATGCGCACGGGCAGCACGTTGGCGCGGTCGACGGCGGTCTCGTGCCAGCGCACGGTCTCCGGGCGGAACGTCAGCGTGACCTCGTCCCCCGCGGCGACACCGTCCGGCACCGGCGTGACGAGCCGCGTGCCCAGGGCCTCGACCACCGCGTCTCCCGCGCCGTCGCGCTCGACGACCACCGCGGGGACCATGTTCACGCGACCCACGAAGTCGGCGACGAAACGGTCGGCCGGCTGGTCGTACAGCTCGCGGGGCGCCGCCTCCTGCACGATCCGGCCGCCGTTCATCACGGCCACGCGGTCGGACATCGACAGGGCCTCGGACTGGTCGTGCGTGACGTACAGCGCGCTGATGCCGAGCGAGCGCTGCAGGCTCCGCAGCTCGTTGCGCATGGTGTCGCGCAGCTTGGCGTCGAGGTTCGACAGCGGCTCGTCGAGCAGCAGCAGGCGCGGGCGGTGCGCGAGGGCCCTGGCGAGTGCGAGCCGCTGCTGCTGGCCGCCGGAGAGCGCGGTGGCGGGGCGCTGCGCGAGGTGGTCGAGCTGCACGAGCTCGAGCGCCTCCATCGCGCGCTTCTTCGCCTCCTGCTTGGGCAGGCGGGAGCCGGACACCTGGAGCGGGAAGACGGCGTTGGCGAAGACCGTCATGTGCGGCCAGATGGCGTAGTTCTGGAACACCATGCCGATGTCGCGCTTGTCGGGCGACACGTGCTGGGTGCCGGTGGAGAGCACGCCGCCGTCGAGGGAGATGAGGCCGCCGTTGCTGCGTTCGAGTCCGGCCACGCAGCGCAGCGTGGTGGTCTTGCCGCAGCCGGACGGACCGAGGAGGGAGTAGAACATCCCGGGCTCGATGGTGAACGTGACGTCCTTGACCACGGGGACGGCCGCGCCGTCGAGCTCGTAGTCCTTCTTCAGGCCGTCGACGACGAGTCGTCCGCCTCCGGAGTCCGCGGTCATCACTGCCCTCTCCTGAGAGTCTGTTCTGGATTCTGGATCCATAATTGTCGCTGCCATCATCGTCCCTCTCTCGTCGTCGCCGCCACTGGCTGCGGCGGAGCGGCCGGTGCGCCCCAGGGCCGCGGCTTCACGAAGAACAGCACCACCAGAGCGCACACCCCGAAGGCCACGGCCGACAGCAGCAGCGACTGCGACATCGCGCGCGCCAGTCCCGCTCCGTCCTCGTCGGACAGCACGCTGCCCGGGTGGATCGCGCCGGGCACGAACCCGCGGATCTGCGCGGCCAGGGTCACGTTCATCAGCACGGCCAGCAGCGCCGAGCCGATCACCGAGCCCATCTGCCTCGTCGTGGAGTAGACACCGGACCCCGCGCCCGCCTGGGTGTGCGGGAGGTTGCGCGTGGCGGTCGACGCCAGCGGGCCGAACATGCCGGACACCCCGACGCCGAGCAGCGCGGACGGCAGCAGCAGCAGCCAGAACGGCGCCTCCAGCGTCATGGTCGCGGCGTACCAGACCATCGCGACCGCCGAGATCACGAACGCTGCGAACGTCACCCAGCGCGGTCCGACCCGGTCGCTGAGCCTGCCGACGAACGGTCCGAGCACACCGGAGACGACCGCCATCGGCGCGAGCATGAGCGCCGCGAGCGTCGGATCGAGGCCGCGCGCGACCTGGAAGTAGAAGGCGAGCGGCACGGGCATCGCGGTGATGCCGACTCCCACCAGGAAGATCGTGGCGTTCGCGACGGAGAAGTTGCGGTCGCGGAACAGGGGCAGCGGCATGAGCGGCTCGGCGCGGTTGAAGCGCTGCCAGAGCACGAACAGCACGAGCAGGACGACCCCCGCGGCGATCAGCCCCCACACCGTGACGGGTCCGGCGATCACGCCCCAGTCGTACACCTCGCCCTCCTGCAGCCCGAAGACGAGGAGGAAGAGCCCGCCGCCGGAGAGGATCACGCCCAGCAGGTCGAACCGGTGCGGGTGCCCCTCCAGGTCCGGCACCAGCCGCCAGGCGACGACGAACGCCGCGATGCCGACCGGCACGTTCACGAAGAAGATCCACTCCCACCCGACGGTGTCGGTGAGCACGCCGCCGAGGATCGGCCCGACGAGCGTCGCGAGACCGCCCACGGCACCCCAGGCGCCCATCGCCTGCCCGCGTCCGCGGGGAGGGAACACCCGGGCGATGATCGCCATGGTCTGCGGGGTCATCAGCGCGGCGCCGAAGCCCTGCACCGCCCTCGCAGCGATGAGCATCTCGATGCTGCCGGCCAGGCCGCACGCGAGCGAGGCCAGCGTGAACAGCACCAGGCCCGCGAGATACACGCGCTTGGGGCCGAACCGGTCGCCGAGGCGGCCCGTGACCAGCAGCGGCACCGCGTACGCCAGGAGGTAGGCGCTGGTGACCCAGATGACCGTCGTGAGGTCGGCGTCGAACGCCGCGAGGATCACCGGGTTGGCGATGGCCACGATCGTCGTGTCCACGAGGATCATGAAGAAGCCGATGCACAGGGCCCACAGGGCGGGCCACGGCCGGACTGTCTGCGTCATGAGCTGCTTTCGGGTGTGAGCGTCGCGGGGGGGGTGATCCGGTGTCCGTCCTGCAAGCCCCCGAGTGCAGGACGGACGCCGGAGTTCCGGGGGCCGGTGTCAGCCGTCGGTGGAGGGGATCCCGATGACGGGCTCGCCCAGCAGCGGTGTGGACACGGCGTAGATGCCGTGGTTGGCGAACAGCCAGATGAGGTTGCGGTCCCACTCGACGAAGATGCCGTGCACGGGAGCGGCCAGGTCGTCGTCGTCCTTCAGCCCCATCGGCGGCACGAAGTACGCGCCCACCTTCGGCTCCTCGGGGTCGCGCACGTCGAAGATCTGCAGCCCCGCCGCGTAGAACGCGTAGGGGATCACGCCGCCGTGCGGGGTGCCGGTGTTCGTGAAGTAGCCGGAGCGCTTGGGGCCGAACGAGCCGCGGCGCTGCGCCCAGTCGGTGAAGGCGGCCTCGGCGGGCGGCGTCGGGCGCGGGAGGGTGCGCACGACTCGGGGCTGCGTCGGGTCGCTCACGTCGATCTGGTAGATCTCCTTCGCGGGCTCGTAGCAGTCGGTGTTCATCGGGTAGCCCGAGACGTACACGTAGCCGGTCTCCTCGACCTGCGTGGTGTCGACGTTGTCGCCCTCGGTGCCGGCGACGCTCGTGGGCAGCGGGCACCAGCCCACGTGGTGGATGTTCGCGGGGTCGGAGACGTCGAGCACGAAGAAGCCCTGTCCGCCCTGCGCCGCATAGGCGTACCGATAGCCGGACTCGACGGAGCGCGGCAGGAAGACGCCCATGCGCGAGCCGAACCAGCTGGTCTTGTTGTTCCAGCGGTCGTTGCCCGCGAGGTACTCGGAGTCGGCCTCCTCCCCGGCGCGGGAGCCGGGCACCCACCAGGTCGACAGCAGCTCGGGGTTCTCCGGGTCGCTCACGTCGTAGGCGGCATGGCCGGCGGCCCACAACGTGGTCTTGTACGGCTGGTTGGTGAAGGTGTTGTCGGGCGCGGTCGCCACGAAGAGGTACCGGTCGCCGTAGTAGACGGGCAGGTCGAGCACGCCGTTGCCCTCCTGGATCTCGTCCGGCCCGTGGTTCGGGTCGGTCGACACCTCGGTGAGCAGCGTCCAGTCGCGCGGGCTCGGTCCGTCCATCCGCCAGGTGCGGAAGCCGCGCAGGCCCTCCCACTCCTTCAGCTGGCCCTCGACCGTGTCGTCGATCCACTTGTTCGCCACGCGGCCCTTGAGGAAGTACCGCGGGGTCTCGCTCGCCTGGATCGCGATGTGCATCCCGAGCTTCGCGTTCCACTGCACGGTCGTCGCCCCGAACTGCGGGCGCGGGTCGTCCCACCCCCACTGCTCCTCGTCGACGATCGTGAGGTCGCGCGGGTCGGTGATGTCGTAGAGCTTCCAGTGGTTGCCGCCACCGTAGTGCAGCATGAGGCGCCGACCGTCCCAGTCGTAGATGCACTGCCACGAGTGACTGGTGTTCACCACGATCGGGTAGAACGCCTCGGCCTTCGCGTTCAGCGTGTAGGTCTCCGGGTCGCGGTAGTCGAGCTGGCCGGGCCAGTCGACGAACACGTCGCGCGGCACGGAGGGGGTGTGCGCGGGCGGCAGGAACGTGCCGTCGGGCTGCATGCCCCACGTGGAGGGGTCGGGGTCGGACGGCTCACCCTCGACGCGCTGGAAATCCTCCGGGCGGTACTTCTTCGCATCGGGCACGTAGGGAGAGCCGGCCATGTCGCCTCCATTGGCTGAATCGGGTGGGATCGTCACGACGTCGTGTCGTCCCCCTCAGATTCACCCGGTCGAGCGATGCTGTCCAATATCCATACGGGTCAGAGCTATGACCGTGCGGGCATATCAACCCACGGGCCGCGGCTCCTTCGCCATGTACTCGCTCTCCAGCGCCGCGAGCCGCGCGCCCTCCTCCCGCAGATGCCCCAGCAGGGCGGTCGCGGCAGGCGAGGGCGCCCGATCCTTGGGCAGCGTCACCCCGACCGAGCGGCGGATCGAGCTGAGCGGCGTGGGGAGGATCCGCAGCTCCCTGTCGTCCACCGCGATGAACATCGGCAGCGCCGCGATCACGTCCGTCGAGATGAGCAGAGTGCGCAGCGTCAGCATCGACGTGCACTCCACCCGGTCGGGCGGCAGCGGCAGCCCCTCGTGGAAGAACACGGCCTCCAGCTCGGCGCGCAGTGCGGTCTGCGCGACCGGGAAGATCCAGGGATACGACAGCAGCTCGGCCAGCGAGTTCGCCTTCGCCCCGCCGAGCACGGGATGGCCCGCGCGAGCCACCAGCCGGATGGGCTCCTGGTGCAGCCGCTCCTGTTCGAGCCGCACGGGCACCGTCGGCGAGAGCCGGCCCACGGTGAGGTCGAGGTCGCCGGCGAGCAGCAGCTGCTGCAGCGTGTCCGGCGTGCCCTCGCGCACCACCACGGTGAGGCGCGGGTGCTCGGCCTTGAGCCCGGCGATCGCCCGGGGCAGCAGCAGGTTCGACCCGGCGAGGTGCGTGCCGACCGTGACGGTGCCGAGCTGTCCGGACTGCAGCAGTCGCACCTCCTCGCCCGCGGCGCGCAGCTCGGCGAGGACCGACCGGGCGCGCTCGATGAAGGAGTGCCCGTACGGCGTCGGTCGCACGCCCCGGGGCAGTCGCTCGAATAGCGGCACCCCCAGCACCTCCTCCACCTCGCGCAGGCCGCGGGTCACCACGGGCTGGGTGATGTGCAGCGACTCGGCAGCGCGCACGAGGGTGCCCTCGTCGGCGATGGCGGTGACGAGGACGAGGTGCCGGATCTTGACCCGGCCGTCGAGCAGGCGATCGGTGGCCATGACCGGGACTATAGCCGTGCGGGCATGGCAGTGCATCAAGAGAGTATTTGTCGGCATCCCTCCGGCTTCCTAGCCTGAGCCCATGCCTTCCGAGACGATGACGCCTCCGCTCCGTGCCGCCGAGCCGGGGCGCGCACCCCGCGCGATCCACAACATGATCGCCGGCGAGCGCGTCGAGGGCGTCGGCCTCTTCACCAAGATCGACCCCGTCGACGGCACCGTGATCGCCGAGGTGCACGAGGCCGGCGCCGAGCAGGTCGACCGCGCGGTGGCCGCGGCCCGCGCGGCGTTCGACGGACCCTGGGGTCGCATGACCGTCGCCGAGCGCGCCCGCCTGCTGCGCGGCGTCGCCGACGCCATCGACCGCCGCGCCGACGAGCTCGTGGCCGCGGAGGTGGGCGACACCGGCAAGCCGGAATCCCTCGCCCGCGACCTCGACGTGGCCAGGGCTGCCGCGAACTTCCGCTCCTTCGCCGACACCGTGTCCGCGACCGGCCTCGACTCCTTCCTCACCGAGCTGCCCGACGGGCGCCGCGCCCTCAACTACGCCGTGCGCAAGCCGCTCGGGGTCGTCGCCGTGATCGTGCCGTGGAACCTGCCGCTGCTCCTGCTCACCTGGAAGCTCGCGCCGGCTCTCGCGACCGGCAATACGGTCGTCATCAAGCCCTCCGAGGAGACCCCGTCCTCGGCCACGCTGCTCGCCGAGATCCTCGCGGAAGCCGGGGTTCCCGCGGGCGTGGTGAACGTGGTCCACGGCTTCGGCGCCGACTCCGCCGGCGAGGCCCTGACCCGCCACCCCGGCATCGACGGGGTGACCTTCACGGGCGAGTCGTCGACCGGCTCCGCGATCATGCGCGCGGTCGCCCCGCGCGTGCGACCCGTGTCGTTCGAGCTCGGGGGCAAGAACGCCGCCGTGGTCTTCGCGGACGCCGACCTCGACGCCGCGGTCGCCGGGCTCGCGCGCAGCACCTACCTCAACACGGGCCAGGTCTGCCTGTGCACCGAGCGCATCTACGTCGAGCGCTCCGTGTTCGACGACGTGGCCGCGGGGCTCGCGGAGCACGCCGCCCGCCTGCGCCTCGGCCGCCCGGAGGATCCCGCCACGACCACCGGCCCCCTCATCTCGCAGGCCCATCGGCAGAAGGTGCAGTCCTACCTCGACCTCGCGGTCGCCGAGGGCGCCACCGTGCTCGCGGGCGGCGGCATCCCCACCCTCGGCGACGGCCTCGACGGCGGCTCCTGGATCGAGCCCACCCTGTGGACCGGCCTCGACAACAGTCACCGCACGGTGCGCGAAGAGGTGTTCGGCCCGGTCGCCGCCCTCATCCCGTTCGACACCGAAGAGGAGGCGATCCGGCTGGCGAACGACACCGACTACGGGCTCGCCGCCGTCACCTGGACCACCGACCTGACCCGCGGACACCGCGTCGCCCAGCAGATGCGGGTCGGCATGTCGTGGGTCAACACCTGGTACCTGCGCGACCTGCGCAGCCCCTTCGGCGGTGTCGGGCTCTCCGGCATCGGCCGCGAGGGCGGCCATCACTCGCTCGAGTTCTACACCGAGCCGACGAACGTCTGCGTGCAGCTGTGACCGGGACGACCGCGACCGAGGCCGTCCGCGCCGCCGACGAGCGGCTGCGCGCGGCCGCGGCATCCGGCCGTCCGTGCGCCCCCGTGCGCGACCTGATCGGCGACAGCGACCAGGATGCCGCGTACGCGGTGCAGTCGCTCGGCATCGCCCGGCGCCTCGACGAGGGTCGGCGCGTGGTCGGCCGCAAGATCGGGCTCACCTCGTCGGTCGTGCAGGCGCAGCTCGGCGTGGACACCCCCGACTACGGCGTGCTGCTGGACGACATGATCGTGGCCGACCGGGAGCCGCTCGACCTCGGCCGCTTCCTGCAGCCCCGCGTCGAGGCCGAGGTCGCGTTCGTGCTCGGGCGTGACCTGGACCTGCCGACCGCCACCGTGGCGGACGTGCTGCGGGCCACCGAGTTCGTGCTCGCGGCGATCGAGGTCGTGGACTCCCGGGTCGCCGGATGGGACATCACGATCGCGGACACCGTCGCCGACAACGCCTCCAGCGGCGCGGTCGTGCTCGGCACCACCCCGCGACGCCTCGACGGGTTCGACCTCACCGAACTGGGCATGAGCCTGGAGCGCGACGCGACCCCCGTGTCCACGGGCAGTGGCGCCGCGTGCCTCGGCAGTCCCGTGATCGCGGTGGCCTGGCTCGCGCGCGAGGTGGCGCGACGCGGACAGCCGCTGCGGGCGGGAGAGGTGATCCTGTCCGGCGCGCTCGGCCCCATGGTCGACGCGACCGCCGGCGTGTACCGCGCCCGGCTCGACGCACTCGGCGAGGTGCGGGCCGACTTCCGCCGCACCGCCTCGGACACCTCCACGGAAGGAGCGGCCGCATGAGCACGGGCATCGCCATCATCGGGTCGGGCAACATCGGCACCGATCTGCTGATCAAGGTCATCCGACTGTCGAAGACGCTGCATCCGGTCGCGATGGCCGGCATCGACGAGCACTCGGACGGGCTCGCCCGCGCCAGGCGCCTGGGCGTCGCGACCACGCACGAGGGCATCGACGGGCTCATCGCGATGCCGGAGTTCGCCGACGTCGAGCTCGTGTTCGACGCGACCTCGGCCGGCGCGCACGCCCGCAACGACGCCCTGGTGCGCAACGCCAGGCGGCTCATGGTCGACCTCACCCCCGCGGCGATCGGCCCCTACGTGGTGCCGGTCGTGAATCTGGGAGCGCATCTCGACGCCACCAACGTGAACATGGTCACGTGCGGCGGCCAGGCGACCGTGCCGATGGTGGCCGCGGTCTCGCGCGTGGCCCCGGTCGCGTACGCCGAGATCGTGGCGTCGATCGCCTCGAAGTCCGCCGGCCCCGGCACCAGGGCCAACATCGACGAGTTCACGCAGACCACGGCCAGGGCCATCGAGGTCATCGGCGGCGCGGAGCGCGGCAAGGCCATCATCGTGCTGAACCCCGCCGATCCCCCGCTGATCATGCGCGACACCGTGTTCTGCCTGGTGGAAGGCGACCCCGACGCGCTCGACCGCGACGCCGTCCGCACCTCGGTGGCCGACATGGTCGCGGCCGTGCAGGAGTACGTGGGCGGCTATCGCCTCAAGCAGGAGGTGCAGTTCGACGCGGTGGACGAGCCCTTCGTCCCTGCGCTGAACCGTCCGTTCCGCGGCACCAGGGTCACCGTGCTGCTGGAGGTCGCCGGGGCGGGGCACTATCTTCCCGAGTACGCGGGCAATCTCGACATCATGACCTCGGCCGCCCTGCGCACCGCCGAGCGCCTCGTCGCCGAACGGACAGGGGTCCCCGCATGACCGCCACCCCCCGCGTCTATGTGCAGGACGTCACCCTCCGCGACGGCATGCACGCGATCGGCCACGGCTACACGATCGATCAGGTGCGCGACATCGCGCGGGCCCTGGAAGCCGCCGGCGTCGACGCGATCGAGGTCGCGCACGGCGACGGCCTCGGCGGGTCCAGCGTCGCGTACGGGCAGGGAGCCCACACCGACGGGGACTGGATCGAGGCCGCCGCCCAAGTGCTCGACCGCGCCGTGCTGACCACGCTCATCCTGCCCGGCATCGGGACGATCGACGACCTCGCCCGCGCTCGGGACCTCGGCGTCGCGAGCGTGCGCGTGGCCACGCACTGCACCGAGGCCGACGTGGCCGTGCAGCACATCGGCTGGGCCCGCGAGCACGGCATGGACGTCTCCGGGTTCCTCATGATGAGCCACCTCAACGACCCGCGCGGGCTCGCGGAGCAGGCGAAGATCATGGAGGACGCGGGGGCGCACTGCGTCTACGTGACCGACTCCGGCGGACGCCTCACCATGGGGGACGTCGCGGCGCGCGTCGACGCCTACCGCGACGTGCTCGACCCGGACACCGAGATCGGCATCCACGCGCACGAGAACCTGTCGCTCAGCGTGGCCAACAGCATCACCGCGGTGGAGCACGGCGTCCGTCGCGTGGACGCCTCGCTCGCGGGGCAGGGCGCCGGTGCGGGCAACTGTCCCCTCGAGGCGTTCATCGCCGTGGCCGACCTGCTCGGATGGGAGCACGGCTGCGACCTGTTCGCCCTGCAGGATGCGGCCGAGGAGCTGGTGCGGCCGTTGCAGCGTCGCCCGGTGCGGGTCGACAGGGAGACCCTCGCGCTCGGCTATGCGGGCGTGTACTCCAGCTTCCTGCTGCACGCCGAGCGGGCCGCGGCACGGCACGGCCTCGACGCCCGCGCCATCCTCGTCGAACTCGGGCGCCGCCGCATGGTCGGCGGGCAGGAGGACATGATCGTGGACGTCGCGCTCGATCTCGCCGCCGAGGCCGCGAGCGGGGTGCGCGCATGAGCGTGGACGCGGTGTTCGCCGCCGCCCTCGACACCGCGCAGCGCACCGCCGCCCCCATCAGCCAGCTGTCCGCCGCCGACGCGGTCGGTCTGGACACGGCCTATGCCACGCAGCACGCGCTGATCGCCCGGAGGCTCGCCCGCGGCGAACGCGTCGCGGGGGTCAAGCTGGGCTTCACGAGCAGGGCGAAGGCGCAGCAGATGGGTGTGCACGACGTGATCCTCGGCACGCTGACGGATGCCATGCGCCTCGACGACGGCGCCGTGTTCGACCGCCGCTCCGCCATCCACCCGCGCGTCGAGCCCGAGGTCGCGTATCTCCTGGCCGCCGACGTCGACGGCACCGCGGGGGATCGACCCCTGTCGTCGCTCGTCGCCGCAGTCGCCCCGGCGCTGGAGATCATCGACTCGCGGTACCGCGACTTCCGCTTCAGCCTGGCCGACGTGATCGCCGACAACGCCTCGGCCGCGGCCTATGCGATCGGCCCCTGGACCCCGCTCAACCGGGCGGGCGCCCTCGACAACAGGGCCGTCCGGCTGGAGATCGACGGCAGGACGGTGGCCACCGGCTCCACGGCCGCCATCCTCGGCGACCCGGGCAGAGCCATCGGCGCCGCGGCGCGCCTGGCCGCACGCCATGGCTTCACCCTGCGCGCCGGCACCGTGCTGCTCGCGGGAGCGGCCACCGCCGCACTCCCGCTGCCCGGTCGCGGCGTGGTCGACGCCGCCGTCGCCAGGCTCGGGCGCGCCATCCTCCGTACCGACGACGGCACCGCCCCCGGCGCCGGAGAGGCAGCATCATGACCGACTCCCCTCGCACGACCGACCCCGCAGGCACGACCGGCCCCGCGGACGAGCGCGACTCCCGCGGCATCCTCGCCGAGGGACGGGCCACGCCGCGCGGCCGCTTCCCGCACGCCCGGGTCTCCGGGGATCTCGTATTCGTCTCCGGCACGTCCAGCCGCCGTCCGGACAACACGATCGCCGGCGCCGAGGTCGATGCGCTCGGCGCCACGCGGCTCGACATCGCGGTGCAGACCCGTGCGGTGATCGAGAACATCCGCGGCGTGCTCGCAGCCGCCGGCTGCGGGCTGGAGGACCTCGTGCAGGCCACCGCGTTCCTCGTCGACATGAACGACTTCGCACCGTACAACGCCGTGTGGGCCGAGTACTTCGACGAGCAGGGCCCGGCCCGCACGACCGTCGCGGTGCACGCCCTCCCCCACCCGCACCTGCGCATCGAGATCCAGGCGATCGCGCGACGCCCGCAGACCACCGACCGCACCACCGCTGCCACTCTCGAGGAGGAGAAATGAGCACCATCCCACCCGTCATCGATTTCGCCGCATGGATCAAGGAGAACGAGCACCTCCTGAAGCCGCCGGTCAACAACAAGGCCGCGTGGACGCCGATGGGCGACTTCATCGTGCAGGTCGTCGGCGGTCCCAACCAGCGCACGGACTTCCACTTCGACCCGTACGAGGAGTGGTTCTACCAGTACCGCGGCAACATGCACGTGAACATCCAGACGCCGGAGGGCCTGCAGCGCATCGACATCCGCGAGGGCGAGATGTGGCTGCTGCCCGGCAACGTGTTCCACTCCCCGCAGCGCCCCGAGGAGGGGTCGATCGGCATCGTGATCGAGCGCATCCGCGAGGAGGGCACGCTCGAGAAGTTCGCCTGGTTCTGCCCGAACTGCAACACGAAGGTGCACGAGGTCGAGCTGCAGGTGCGCGACATCGTGGAGGACCTCCCGCCCGTGTTCCGCGAGTTCTACGAGAGCGAAGAGGGGCGCACCTGCCCCGCGTGCGGCGCCGTCCATCCCGGCAAGGGCTGACGCGGCATTGGGCACGATCGACGTCCATACGCACTTCGTGCCGAGCGCCTGGCCCGACCTGTCCACGCAGGTCGGGCCGGGGCTCTGGCCGACCCTGCGCGTGGACTCCGAGCGCGAGGCGATGATCATGCTCGGCGAGTCCGAGTTCCGTCGCATCGGCGACGACTGCTGGGACGCCGCGGTGCGCCTGGCCGACATGGACGCGGACGGCGTCGAGATGCAGGTCGTCTCCCCGACGCCGCTGTTCTTCTCCTATGACAAGAGCGGAGACGAGGCGGTCAGGGTCGCGCGCATCTTCAACGACCTCGCCCTGGAGATCTGCGCGCCCGCGCCCGACCGGCTCATCCCGTTCGCGCAGGTGCCGCTGCAGGACCCGGACGCCGCGTGCGTCGAGGCCGACCGCGCGATCGCGTCCGGCCATGCCGGCGTGGAGATCGGCAACCACGTGGGCGACCGCGACCTCGACGACGCCGGGATCGTCACGTTCCTGCAGCACTGCGCCGACCGCGGGATCCCCGTCTTCGTGCACCCGTGGGACATGGCCGGCTCCCCGCGGCTCGACCGCTGGATGGCCCGGTGGCTCACAGGCATGCCCGCGGAGACCCATCTGTCGATCATCGCGCTGATCCTGGGCGGCGTGTTCGACCGGGTGCCGCCCACCCTCCGGCTCGCGTTCGCGCACGGCGGCGGCTCGTTCGCGTTCTGGCTCGGCCGGTTCGAGAATGCGTGGCGACAGCGGCCCGACGTGATCGGCGTGAGCGCGCAGCCGCCGTCCGCCTACCTCGACCGTTTCAGCGTCGACAGCGTCGTGTTCGACCCCGCGGCACTGCGGCTCCTGGTCGACACGCTCGGCGCCTCCCAGGTGATGGTGGGCAGCGACTACCCGTACCCGCTGGGCGAGCGGCCCGTGGGCGGCGTCGTGCATCGCTCCGACTTCCTCGACGCGGCGCAGAAGAGCGCCATCCTCCGCGGCAACGCCCTGCGGTTCCTCGGCCGCTGACCCTCCGACCCGAAAGACCCCCATGAGCCTCACGTCCTCCCGCCCCGTCCTCGACCGAGCCACGTGCGAGGCCCTCGACGACACCGACCCGCTGGCCCCGTTCCGCGCGCGGTTCGTGCTGCCGGAGGGCGTGGTCTACCTCGACGGCAACTCGCTGGGCGCCCTCCCCCGCCACACCGCCGCGCACGTGCAGCGGGTGATCACGGAGGAGTGGGGTGTCGGTCTCATCCGCAGCTGGAACGACGCCGGGTGGTTCGCGAAGCCGCAGACCATCGGCGACCGCATCGCCCCGCTGATCGGTGCGGCGCCCGGTGAGGTCGTGCTCGGCGACTCCACCTCGGCGAGCCTGTTCCAGGCGGTCGTCGCTGCCGTGCGGATGCGCCCCGGCCGGCGGGTCATCGTCGCCGAGCGCGGCAACTTCCCCACCGACCTGTACATGCTGGAGGCCGTGCAGGAGCTGCTGGGCGGGGGCGAACCCCTGGAGCGGCGCCTGATCTCGGACGACGGTCCCACGCTCGACGACGTGCTCGACGACCATGTCGCCGTGGTCGTGCTCACCCAGGTCGACTACCGCACCGGGCGGCTGCACGACCTCGCCGAGGTCACCCGCCGGGTGCAGGCCGCCGGCGCCCTGGTCGTGTGGGACCTGTGCCACAGCGCGGGGGCGCTGCCGATCGACCTGAACGGCGCGGGGGCCGACTTCGCGGTGGGCTGCACGTACAAGTACCTCAACGGGGGCCCCGGCTCGCCGTCGTTCGTGTTCGCGGCCGAGCGGCACCACGCGGCCGCCCGCCCGGCGCTCACCGGATGGCACGGCCATGCCCGTCCGTTCGACTTCACGGTGGACTACGCCCCGGCGCCCGGCATCGAGCGCTTCCGCGTGGGCACGCCGCAGCTGCTGTCGGTCGCGGGACTGGAGGCGAGCCTGGACATCTGGGACGAGGTCGATCTGGAGCTCGTCCGGGAGAAGAGCCTGCGGCTGACGGAGCTGTTCCTGTCCCTCGTCGACACGCGCCTCGCGCCGCGGTGGGGCCTGCCGACCGTCACGCCGCGGGAGTCCGCGCGCCGCGGGAGCCAGGTGTCGCTGCGGCACGAAGACGGCTACGCCGTGATGCAGGCGCTGATCGAACGCGGCGTCATCGGCGACTTCCGCGCGCCCGACCTGATCCGCTTCGGCTTCACCCCGCTGTACACCTCGTACACGGACGTGTGGGATGCGGTGGACGTGCTCCACGACGTGCTGGAGACCGAGGTGTGGCGCGAACCCCGGTTCGCCCGCCGCGGCACCGTCACCTGACCCACGGGTGAGTCAGGCGTTGTCCGCGCCCGGATGCGTCCCCGCGCCGACGCGGCTCAGGCGTTGTCCGCGCTCTCCGCCGCGGAGTCGTCGAGCAGGGCGATCACGCCGTCGCGCACCTGCGTGAGGTGGGCCTCCAGCACGCCGAGAGCCTTCTTCACGTCGCCCGCGGCGACCACGTCGACGAGCTCGGTGTGCGAGTGGTCGTGCGCGCCCGCTGGTCCGAGCCGCCAGCCGAGCACGTACCGGCCGAGCTTGAGGCGGAGCTGCTCGATCATCTCCCACAGCAGCGGCCGCGCCTGCGCGTCGTACAGGGTGGCGTAGAACTCGGTGCGCGCCTCGACGAACTCCCCGCCCTCGGAGATGTCGTCGGCGGTCTTGGCGAGAGCCCGCAGCTGCTCCAGCCGCTCGGGCGTGATCTCGGCCATGGCCAGCCGCAGCGCCTCCTTCTCCAGCAGCATGCGGAGGTGGTAGACCTCGCGCGCCTCCTCGGTGGAGAGCGCGCGCACCATCGCGCCGCGGCGGGCGTGGAACACGACGAGGCCGTCGGCTTCGAGCTGGATGAGCGCGGACCGGATGGGCAGGCGGGAGATGCCGATGGATTCCGCGAGGGTCTCCTGACGCAGTTTCATGCCGGGCGGAAGGGTGCCGTCCAGGATCGCGTCACGGATGATGTCGTAGGCCATGGCTCCGACGGAGCGGTATCCGGCGCCATGACGCTGCGCGAGCTTCTGCAGCGCATCGGCCCGATCCTTGGCCGATGCGGGCGCATTTCCTGAGGTCACCATGGGTGAGAGATTATCGGAAGAACCGCGCGATCTTCGCATTCTGGATCCAAAATCACGGCGCGTCCCGACGTCCTGAGAACGTCGAACGCCCCCTGTCCCGAAAGACAGGGGGCGTTCGCAGTTCGTGCCTTACTTGGCGGCGACGACCTGCAGCGTGATGACGGCGGTGACGTCGTCGTGCAGACGCACGGTCGCCTCGTGCTCACCCGTCGCCTTGATCGGCGAGGAGATGTGCACCTTGCGCTTGTCGATCGCGCCCAGGCCGGCAGCCGCCACGGCGTCGGCGACATCGGCGGTCTTGACCGAGCCGAACAGACGGCCTTCCTTGCCGGCCTTGACCGTGAGGCGCACCTTGGTGCCCTCGAGGGTGTTCTTCAGGGCCACGGCCTCGTCGCGGTCGTGGATCGCGCGAGCCTGGCGTGCAGCCTGGATCGACGCGACCTGCTTCTCGCCACCGCGCGTCCACGCGGTCGCGAAGCCCTGCGGGATGAGGTAGTTGCGGGCGTACCCGTTCTTGACCTCGACCACGTCACCGGCGCTACCCAGCCCGGCGACCTCGTTCGTGAGAATCAGCTTTGCCATCTCAGTACCCCTTACCGGCCGGCGCCAGCGTAGGGCAGGAGCGCCATCTCGCGCGCGTTCTTGATCGCGGTGGCGATCAGACGCTGCTCCTGCACCGACACACCGGTGATGCGACGGGCGCGGATCTTGCCGCGCTCCGAGACGAACTTGCGGAGGGTGGCGACATCCTTGTAATCGATGACGCCGACCCGGATGGACTTCGCGGGGGCGGCGTTCTTCGCGCCCTTCCGCGGCTTGCGGCGGTCGCCGCTCGACTTTCCAGCCATTGGTTCTTCCTTAGTGATGAGCGGATGCCGGTCGCAGGGACCGGATCCAGAAGTTGATCAGAACGGGGTGTCGTCGCCGAAGCTGCCCGGAGTGCTCCAGGCGTCGGCGCTGGTCGACGAGCCGGGAGTGGACCACGGCTCCTCGGACACCTGCTGCTGCTGCGGACGGGACTGTCCGCCGCCGCCGCCACCGCTCGAGGCCGCACGGGTCACCTGCGCGGTCGCGTACCGGAGCGACGGGCCGATCTCGTCGACCTCCAGCTCGATCGCGGTGCGCTGGTTGCCCTCGCGGTCCTGGTAGGAGCGCTGACGCAGACGGCCCTGCGCGATGACGCGCATGCCCTTGGTCAGCGAGCCCGCCACGTGCTCCGCGAACTCGCGCCACACCGACGCGCGGAGGAACAGCGCTTCGCCGTCCTTCCACTCGTTCGCGGCACGGTCGAAGTTGCGGGGCGTCGATGCGATGGTGAAGTTCGCCACCGGCAGCCCGTTCTGCGTGTAGCGCAGCTCGGGGTCGGCCGTGAGGTTGCCCACCACGGTGATGACGGTTTCGCCGGCCATGGGGCTTAAGCCTTCGCAGCCTTGGCGGCCTTGCGGGCAGCCTTCTCTTCGGAGCGCTTGGCCTCGGACGCGATCATCGCCTGAGCCTCTTCGGCGCGGAGCACCTTGGTGCGCATGATCTGCTCGTTCAGCTTGAGCTGACGGTCGAGCTCCTGCGTCGCGGCGCTGGTCGCGGTGAAGTTGACGACGGCGTAGATGCCCTCGGTCTTCTTCTGGATCTCGTAGGCCAGACGGCGTTTGCCCCAGATGTCGACGTTCTCGATAGAGCCACCATCGTTGGTGATGACCTTCAGGAACTTGTCGAGCGTAGGTGCGACCTGGCGCTCGTCGATCTCGGGGGTCAGAATGACCATGAGTTCGTACTGGTGCGTCACTTACCCACCTCCTTCGGACTAGAACGGCTCTCGGGGCTTTCCCGGGAGCAGGAGGGTGTGTGCACGTGCCCGCCCATGGAACCCGAGTGGGTGCCGGAAGGCAGACAACCTCGACAGTCTAGCGGAGAATCCTGCGTGCCGCCTCCCGCCGATCGGCATCGGCCTTGGCATGCTGGAGGGCGTGCCCGGTGAGAGTCACCGGGCATGTGACTGGAGGGGGGCGCCATGCGCGTCAACAAGTGGGGTGTCGGCGTGCTGCTCGCCGCCGCCGTCGTGCTCACCGGGTGCTCGGCCGGCGGATCGGACAAGCCGGCCGATGCGAAGCCGAGCGCGGCTTCGTCGCAGGAGGCCGAGGCGCCGACGACGGACTGCCCTGAGCTGACCGACGGCGCGACCGTCGACGGCTCGGCTCTCGGCGCCTGCATCGCCGAGGCCATGACCGATGTCGACGGCTACGCCGCGAAGACCTCCGTGATGGGCATGGAGTCCACCACGCGCTTCAACCCGTCGGAGAAGGCCATCGAGACCGTGTCGCCCATGGGCTCGATCGTCGCGATCGGCGACGACATCTGGGTCAAGTCGCCGTCGAGCGACTGGCAGCCCGCCGACCCGGCGTCCAGCGACCCGATCATCGCGGGGCTCAGCACGACCGCCGCCGATGTGACCGCGATCGACCCGGCCACCACGGCCAAGGCGATCACGGGCGAGTTCGCCGTGACCGGTACCGGCGAGCGCCTCGGCCAGAAGGTGTTCCTGGTCTCGGGCACGGTCGAGCAGGCGGGCACGCCGGTCGACGTGGTGTTCGAGGTGACGGAGGACTACGTCAACCTCGCCTCCACCAGCTCCGCCTCGGTCGAGGGTCAGTCGCTCGAGATCACGATGGAGATCACCGAGTGGGACGTGAAGCAGGACATCGTCGCCCCGGTCTGATCCAGGGCTGACACGACGGGCCGGGGCTTCTGCTCCGGCCCGTCGTCGTCTCCGGGCCACTCCACACGGAACGAAGGAGTTCGCACGGACCGAAGGAGGGCTGCGGCGAACCGCTCCTTCCATTCGCGAGAACTCCTTCACCGGCGGCACACCCGCCACCCCGGGCCACTCCCACACGGACCGAAGGAGTTCACACGGACCGAAGGAGGGCTGCGGCGAACCGCTCCTTCCATTCGCGAGAACTCCTTCACCCCAGGCATACCCGCCACCCCGGGCCACTCCCGCACGGAACGAAGGAGTTCGCACGGAACGAAGGAGGGCTGCGGCGAACCGCTCCTTCCATTCGCGAGAACTCCTTCACCGGCGGCGGGTCGCGGCGGCGGCGGCAGGTCGCGGCGACGGCAGGTCGCGGCGACGGCAGGTCACGGCGGCTGCGGGGGGTCAGTAGGCGACGGGCGGGACCTCGGCCCACACGGCGCGGTCGTCCGCCGAGGGTGCTGCGGGGATGCGGCCCATGCCGTCGGGTTCCGGGATCGCTGCCAGCAGCGCCTGCGTGTACGGGTGCTGCGGCGCGGCCCAGAGCCGGTCGGTCGGACCCGACTCCAGCACCCGCCCTCCGAACATCACGAACGTGCGGTCGGCGATGCGCCGCACCACCGCGAGGTCGTGCGAGATGAACAGCATGCCCGCACCCGACTCGGCGACGAGGTCGCGCATCAGCCCGGCCACACTGGTCTGCGTGGAGGCGTCGAGCGCTGAGATCGGCTCGTCCGCCACGAGCAGCGACGGCCGTGCCGCGAGCGCCCTGGCGATGGCGATGCGCTGCTTCTGCCCACCCGAGAACTGGTGCGGGAAGCGGGTGCGCACACTCGCGGGCAGCCCCACCCGCTCCAGCCACTCCTCCACGGTGGAGCCGGCGGCACCGCGCGCACGGGCGGTCGCGATGCCGTCGGAGATCTGGTCGCCGACCCGACGGCGCGGGTTCAGCGAGGTCGACGGGTCCTGGAACACCATCTGGATGCCGGTCAGGGCGGTCGCGCGACGGCGGATGCCCAGCGGGGCCACGGGCGCCCCGCGGAACTCGACCGTGCCCGCTGCGGTCTTCTCGATGCCGACGACGGCGCGCGCGAGGCTGGACTTGCCGCTGCCGGACTCGCCGACCAGCGCCACGGTCTCCCCTGCGGCCACGCTGAGGGAGACGCCGTTCACAGCGATCACGGGCGGGTTGCCGGGGTAGCGCACGACCACGTCCCGCGCGTCGAGGACGCTGACCTCACTCATCGGCGTCCTCCTCGATCGGGGTCCTCGGCATCAACCCGGTCCACGCCACCCACCGGGTCCACGCCACCCACCGGCGCCGCGCCACCCACCAGGTCCACGCCACCCACCGGCGCCGCGCCAGCCACCGGGTCCACGCCACCCACCGGGTCCACGCCACCCACGGGGTCCACCCCAGCGGGCGCCTCGATGCGCGAGCCGGGGAGGGCCGCGAGCAGCATGCGCGTGTACTCGTGCTGCGGGTCGCGGAACAGGGTCGCGCGATCGGCGAGCTCCACGATCCGTCCGTCCTTCATGACCGCGACCGTGTCGGCGATCGCGCTCATCACGCCGAGGTCATGCGTCACCAGCAGCACGGCGAGGTTCCGCTCCGTGGCGAGGTCGCGCAGCAGCTGCAGGATGCCCGCCTGGACGGTCACGTCGAGCGCCGTGGTGGGCTCGTCCGCCAGCAGCACCTCGGGGTCGCACGCGAGGGCGCAGGCGATCGCGATGCGCTGCCGCTGCCCGCCGGAGAACTGGTGCGGATACCGCTTCAGCGCCTCGGCCGGGTTCGGCACCTGCACCGTCGTCAGCAGCTCGACCGCGCGCTCACGCGCCGCCGCGCCCTTGAGTCCGAGGTGCACCCGCATGTGGTCGGTGAGCTGGCGGCCGACCGGGAGCTGCGGGTGCAGCGACGCCGACGGGTCCTGGAACACCATGGCGATGCGCTTTCCGCGGATGCGGTTGAGCCCACGGCGCTTGAGGCCGAGCAGCTCCTCGCCCGCGAGCGTGATGGAGCCGCCCGTGCGCGCCTGCCGCGGCAGCAGCCCGAGCACCGCGAGCGAGGTCAGGGTCTTGCCGGAGCCGGACTCGCCGGCGAGGCCGTGGATGCGCCCGGGTTCGAGTTCGAGCGACACCCCCTGCACGAGCGGGCGTCCGATGTCGATCGTCAGGTCGCGGATGCTCAGGGCCGACGCGGTCATGCGGGCACCCCCGTCGCGGAGGCCTTGTGCTCGGCTTCCTTCTCGTGCGTGACCTCGGCGGTCGGGTCGAGCACGTCGCGCATCGCGTCGCCGAGGAAGTTGAACGCCAGCACGACCGTGAGGATCGCGAGGCCGGGGAACACGCCCAGCCACCACGCGTCGAAGTTCTGCATCGCGCCGGAGATCATCGACCCCCACTCGGCCGTGGGCGGCTGCGCCCCGAGTCCGAGGAAGGAGAGGCCGGAGAGCAGCAGGATCGCGGCGCCGATGTCGAGGGTCGCGAGCACGAGCACGGGGCCGGCGATGTTCGGGAGGATGTCGACGAACAGGGTGCGCAGCGGCGAGTGGCCGAGCAGGCGCCCGGCGATCACGTAGTTCTGGCCGCGGAGGCCGAGCACGATGCTGCGGGTCACGCGGGCGTACTGCGGCCACGACACCACGATCGCGGCGATCACGGCGTTGAACAGCGACGGGCCGAGCGACGCGGCGATCACCATCGCGAGGATCACGGTCGGGAACGCCATGAATAGGTCGGTGATGCGCATCAGCGTCTCGTCGACGGCGCGGCCGAAGTACCCGGCCGTCGCACCGATCACGGTGCCGATGATCATCGCCGCGATCACGAGCATGAGCGCGAGCGGCAGGCTCACGGTGGCCCCCGTCATCAGGCGGGAGAAGATGTCGCGGCCGTTGCCGTCGGTGCCGAGGATCGTGTCGATGCCCGGCTCCTGCAGTCGCGGCAGCACCTGGGCGTTCGGCGGGTACGGCACCCACCACTGGGCGGTGAAGGCGACGATGATCCAGGCTGCGGCGATCACCGTGCCGATGATGCCGAGCGGCGTGCGCCAGGCGCGGGGCCAGCGGAACCGGAAGCGCCACGGGCCCGCGGCGGCGTCGATGCGGCTCATGCGATCCTCACTCTCGGGTCGAGCACGCCGTAGAGCAGATCCACGATGAAGTTGATGAGGAGGTAGATGACGCCGACGACCAGGCCGACCCCCATGATGCCGGGGAGGTCGAGGTTCGCGGCGGAGTTGTAGGCGTAGGTGCCGAGGCCCGGCCACGCGAACACCGACTCGACGAGCACGGTGCCGGACAGCAGCGCGCCGAAGGCCACGCCCACCACGGTGAGGATGGGCAGCGAGGCCCCGCGCAGCACGTAGTCGAGGATCACGCGCATCGCGGGCAGGCCCTTGGCCCGGGCGGCGCGCACGTAATCGCTGCCGAGCACCTCGAGCACGGACGTGCGGATGAAGCGCGTGAGCAGTCCGATGGTGACGAGCGAGAGCACCATGACCGGGAGGGCCAGGTGGGCGAGCGCGTCGAAGAAGCCCACGCCGTCGCCGTTCAGCAGGTAGTCGATCGTGTAGAGCCCGGTCACCCGCGGGGGCGGCGTGATCGACGGGGAGATGCGACCGGAGCCCGGGGCGATGCGCAGCTCCAGGAAGAACACGTAGAAGCTGACCAGCGCGAGCCAGAACGTCGGCACGCTGAGGCCGACGAGCGTGACGACGCGGATGACCTGGTCGGTGACGAGGCCGCGGCGGTAGGCGGCGAGGGTGCCGAGCACGATGCTCACCGCGAGGCTCACGATGATCGCGCCGATGGCG